>NZ_CP038033.1:2475470-2784904 GCF_004421105.1 Nitrosococcus wardiae | reverse complement strand
TAACTCCCTAACCGCAGGCTGTTTTAGTGTCAATATAGCCGTATCCAAACAGCTAGCCAATGCGATGATGGCAATGGGAGCAAAGGATGAAGAAGACGAGGCACTGAAGCTAGCTTGGTTTTTTTATCCTCTCTGCCCTCACGTTTCTGGCTGCGTTTATTATTAAAATCTGGGCAACTATAAGACTTTTCGCCTACGTTTCGGGACTTGGGACACAAAAGTATTTGTAATTGGGAAGCTACTTGAGGATAGTCCGCTTGACAACCTTCTCCTCAACTTGTCACTCCAAAGAGACAAGTATGTCATGTTAACAATGAATGATAGAAAGGTTTACGTGGGCAAAGTAATCGACTTAGGCGAACCCACAGAAAAGAATGGAATGGATCAGGATATATCGATTATGCCGCTCATGAGCGGCTACCGAGAAAAAGACAATCTCAAGGTTGAGTTCACCACTTTCTATGAAGAAGTTGATGCTGATATTTACCTCTCCTTGAGGCAAGAAGCCATCCTATCCGCTACTGAATTTGACTTTACGGCATACCAGAGATGGAACCCTCCGAAGGAAGGTGGCGCCCAGAGCGATACGGGATCTACATAAGAAGATCGCGATGGGTGAGGCGATAGACCTCACCGAGTACAAGAAACAGCTTGGCTTGGGCATATGATAGAAAGATCTAGATGATGCAGAAATGGGGATTAAAGTGTGACTCATGAATCGGGTATTGCCGCAAGCCAGCAAAAAGTGGGGGGTGTACAAATAACTGTGTAACTGGTGATCTGTAATTAACAACTCAGAAGGGTCAAGTTTCGGTGTTTGCCGGGTAGAAAGGTTGTAAGCGGTGTTATACTCCACATCCACTACCGCTAAGGTGGAGATCTCCAAGCCCTTCTGCGGCTTGCTGCGCTGACTGTTATAGAATTTATCTAAGCCGTAGGTGTGCTTGCCGCTTTTCTCGCTGAAGCTGCAATCCAATGTCACCATCAAACCCTTAAATCAATTGGTTACAAAAACTGTCCGAAGTATTGTTCAATGGCAAAACAAAAAAAAATTAACCCTCTTCATATTTTTCTCATTTTTTGGCAATTAGGGCGTCACCATCCCTTTGCTTTACTATTGCTGGTGCTGGCAAGCGGGGGCTGGTATGGCTATGAACTTTATTATGCCCGCCCCCAGATGGTCTACATGGGGATTCCCGAAGCCCATGATTGGAAACACCCCTTTACCTGGACCCGAATTTTCCGCAATGAGGGCTTTATGGTGGGTTATTCGGACCTCCGGGGCAATCCCCTATGGGTCAGTTATCCCCTCAAACCGGTCCCCGATAACGCCCCTTACCATGAACGCCCCCAACGGTTCAGTGCCGACTGGCGCAATTTGACCCATATCACCCATGGGGACTACACCCATAGTGGCTACGACCGCGGCCATATGGCGCCCAATTATGCTATCAGCCGTCTGTACGGTAAAACCGCCCAGTTAGATACTTTTCTCATGACCAATATCACCCCTCAAAAACCCAACCTAAACCAAAAACTTTGGCAACGTTTGGAAGAAGTAGAAATTGATTATTTCGCCAAGCAGTTGGGCACGGTTTGGGTGTTCACTGGTCCGATCTTCGATCCTGAAATCGAGCGACTTAAGTCCTCATACCGGGTGCAAATACCTGATGCCTTTTACAAGATCTACCTGGCGCCCCCTGCCAAAAAGGAACAAGCGCCGAAAACACTTGCTCTTATCGTGCCGCAACAGGTAAGGGGCCAAGAGCCTTTAGACCGTTTCCTGGTCAGCGTTGATGAAGTGGAAGAGCGAACGGGCTTTGACTTTTTCCATAAACTGGAGGACACTTTAGAAGAAAAATTAGAATCCTCTATTGACCCTACCCCCTGGAAGCTGAAGGCGATTGCCCGACTACCTGCCCGTTATTAGGCTTTTCCGATTCAAGGGCGGGAACTGATTTCGGCTTCACAAGGGTACGATAGCGTCTTGGGTCAAGTTCATATTCCCGTAATTTCATATACACTGCCCTTGAGGTTAGCTCCATAGAAGCGGCGACTTCCTTTATATCTCCCTGAAAACGCCTTAGCGCTTGCTCGATGAACCCCCGTTCCGCCTGGGCAACCGCCTGTTTTTTGATTTCTTTCCAATGGCGAGGGAATGATTCGGTCGCCGCTTCCTTCAAATCTATGGTGGCTAGCTCATAGCCTTGAGTAAACAACAAACTCCGCTCCAAGACATTTTCCAGTTCACGGACATTGCCCGGCCAGTCATAACCCCGTAACTTCGCCATCACCGCCATGCTGACCGTATCCACTTGTTTATTGTATTTTTTATTAAGGCGGTCCAGGATTAGTTGAATTAAGGGGGGCAAATCTTCAGGGCGCTCCCGTAGCGGTGGAATAACCAGGCCGACCACATTAATCCGGTAATAAAGATCTTTACGAAATTGTCCGGTACGCACTAGGTTCTCTAAATTGCAATTGGTCGCGGTAATAATACGAACATCCACCGCCAAGGTACGTTGTCCCCCTACTCGTTCCAACTCGCTTTCTTGGAGGACACGCAATAAGCGGGTTTGGGCGGCAGGCGATAAAGAGTCCACCTCATCCAGGAATAAAGTCCCCCCTTCTGCTCTCTCAAAGAAACCCTGGTGTACTTCCACTGCCCCGGTAAATGCTCCGCGCTCGTGACCAAATAAAGCACTTTCAATCAAACTTTCAGGTATCGCCCCACAATTGACCGCCACAAAGGGGTGGTTGCAACGGGTGCTCATGGCATGAATAGCTCGGGCGACCAGCTCTTTGCCTACCCCCGTCTCCCCTTCGAGGAGGACAGTGACGGGCGTGGGAGAAATGGTCTCTATTGCTTGCAACACCTTTTGCATCGCTGGAGATTGGGCCACGATGAGGGGACGTTTTCGGCGTTTCTTCGCCGATTGCCAACTCCCCATCTGATACCAGATCTGATGCATCCTCTCTTCTATACGGGCTTGGAGAGCGCTAATTTCCTGCTTCCCTTCGGGGAAAAAGGGAGGACGATGATATTCGATTCCCTCATGGTCTTGGGCAGCCTCGGGATGGGTATAAACACAGACATCACAGCCTGTCCCCTGGAGGGCGATGCATTGTTTGATTTCAACCTTGGCATAACCAAAATTACGGGCAGCAATACCGCCAAAAACGCTAGAGGTCATGCGACAAAGTTCCGGAAAATTCTTCACGCCTTTGCCGAAGGGGCACCGGGTATTGACGACCCTTACCCTCTGTTGATCACTGGAAGCAAGGGAAAAGTTACCCCCAATCTTATTTTTTAAGCCAATAATCAGATCCGCATAAGATTCCCGATCAAGCGGCTCCTTTTTTCCATATTGCTCCCGATAAGCTTCCTCGAAAAAACGCCCGGCACTATGGCCAATACGCTCAATGAGCGATTCTCGGCCATCTTTGCTGACCTGCTCAAAGGCCTGCATCAACTCAATCACAAAAGTCTGGAGGAACATAGTAGGGGTCAGGCTGGAAAATTTGGTATTCGGCATACAAACCTCGCTTACTGTGATCGCCACTATCGCATTTGACGTTTAACTTCGACCCAAGGTGCTGGGGGTCAACGTAACAAGATATGCGATCAACCCGCACCTGGAAACTCGACGCCAACCTTTTATTGTGAAAAATTATTTCTCAAATTGAAATATATTTTCACAATCATGATGAATATATTTTGTAACTATCTGTAAAATATAAAAAAATATATTTTTCGATCATGGCACAAAGTTTGCTTGCACTCGCTGACTAGGGTGGATTTAGACATTCACCCGCAATCGCCAAAACTACTGAGTGAGGTATTCGTATGATTGAGGAAAGACCCCCTTTAGATCCCCATCCCTTGAGCGACTATGTGGCTTGGGCCGGCAATCGAAACAAAGAACCTATTTTGGAAGTTTTAAAGAAGAAATTTCCAAAAACGGAAGGCCATGTGCTGGAGTTCGCCAGCGGCAGCGGCATGCACATCAACTTTTTTGCGCCCCATTTTAAGCATCTCCGCTTCCATCCCTCCGACAAAGATGAAGAGACTTTTGAAAACATCAAAAAGCTTAGGGACGAAAACCACAATACCAATGTGGAGGAACCAGTTAAATTAGACTTGACTCTGCCGGAAACTTGGTCGAATCCTAAAGGTCAACCTTTCGATGCCATTTACTGTATCAATATCTTCCAGGTGGCCCCTATTTCCATTGCTGATGGCATGATGCAATGTGCATCAAGGCTATTGAAAGAAAAAGGTTTTATTCTGATTTATGGGCCTTTTCAAGTGGCGGGGACTTTCAGTACCGCCTCTAATGAGGAATTCCATAATACGCTGCGCTCCGTCGGTGTAGAAGAATGGGGGCTTAAAGATATCACTGATCTCAATCAAGCAGCAGAGACCCACGGCCTTATCCTGAAAGAAAAAATCAGTATGCCCGCTAATAACTTTTGCCTGGCCTACGGCAAAGCATAACAAGCATAAAAGGAAAGAAAAATGAGCGAAATTCTAAAAGAAGTACTGGCAGCCAATCAGGCCTATAGGAAAAATTTCGGCGATAAGGCCCACTTACCCATGCCCCCCGGCCGCCATTTTGCCATCTTGACCTGTATGGATGCCCGTTTAGACCCCGCTAAATATGCCGGTTTGGCAGAAGGCGATGCCCACGTGATCCGTAATGCCGGGGGACGGGCGAGTGATGATGCCATCCGTTCCCTGGTGATTTCTTATAAGCTCCTAGGCACCCGTGAATGGTTCGTGATCCATCATACCGACTGTGGTATGGAAACATTTACCAATGAAATCATGAACGACCTATTGTCTAGTAGCCTCAAGACTGCCGCCCTGGATGGTAATGGCTGGCATGATACCGGACCAGGACCTGGAAGTCCGGAAGGCAAATATATCAACTGGCTCACTATCAAAGATCAGGCCCAAAGCGTGCTCGAAGATGTGAAGCGCATCCGTCAGCATCCCTTGGTCCCTGCGGATATTCCCATTTACGGTTACATCTACGATGTTAAAACCGGCAAACTCATGGAAATACCCGAGGCCACAGCTGCGGGCAAGGTGGCCTAAACCATGATGGGTGAGAGGAGAGCCGCCGTAGTGGTCGGGGTTGGCGCCAGTTCAGGGCTGGGGGCAGCCCTAGCAAGGCGCTTTGCCCAGGAAGGGCTGCAAGTCTTTATAGCGGGTCTGACCAAAGAAAAATTGGCGGCTGTGGAAAAAGAGATCCGCAGCGCCGGCGGTCACGCCGAAGCAATTGTCACTGATGCTACGGTGGAAAAAGAGGTAATCGACCTGTTTTATAAGGTCGCCTCGGCAGGTTTTCCCCTAGAAATCGTCGCCTATAACGTGGGGGCCAACGTTCCCGCTCCCCTCTTAGAAACCAGCACTGAGCTCTTCCAAACCCTTTGGCAACAAAATTGCCTAGGAGGCTTCTTAGTAGGGCGGGAAGCCATCAAACACATGGTCCCTCAAAAACAGGGGACCCTGTTGTTTACCGGTGCAACCGCTTCCCTACGCGCCAGGCCCCCCTTTACCGCCTTTGCCTCTGCTAAGGCCAGCCTCCGAGCCCTGGCCCAAAGTATGGCCCGGGAATTTGGGCCACAGGGTATTCATGTGATTCATGTGGTGATTGATGGAGCCATTGAGGGCGAACAGGCGAAAACCCGTTTCCCTGAATTAGTCCAACAAAAAGGGGAAGCCGGATTGGTGAAACCTGAAGCCATTGCCGATACCTATTGGGCCTTGCACTGTCAACACCCCAGCGCTTGGACCCACGAAATCGATCTACGGCCATTCAAAGAGCCCTTTTAAATTTGTTCAAAAAACAGCAACTCAATATATTACTTTTCCTGGGGACTTTGAGCCTGACCGCCTGGGGTTATCTCCTCTATGCCCAACAGCGCATGGCCACCCCGTTGACGTCGACGCCCTGGATGCCTGATACCACCCCCCTTCCCTGGTCTCCCATGGATTTCGCCATGGTTTACAGCATGTGGGCCATCATGATGGCGGCCATGATGATTCCCGCCGCCATTCCGATGGTGCTAATGCTCACCAGAGTCTATCGTCAGTGGGCACCGGGAAGCGGCAATACCAGTAAAATATTTATTTTTGTCTTCAGTTACTTGCTGATGTGGCTGCTGTTTAGCCTGGTTGCGACCCTGGCCCAATGGGGATTAGATACCCAGTCCGCTCTCTCTCCCCAGATGGCTGTGCAAAACCATGTTTTAGCGGGGGGAATTCTGATTCTTTCCGGCGCCTATCAATTTAGCCGTCAGAAAGAAGCCTGCCTGAACAAATGCCGTACACCACTGGGGTTTATTTTAACTGAATGGCAGGAAGGAGGCCGTGGCGCAGCCAGGATGGGCATCCGCCATGGTTTGATCTGTATTAGCTGCTGCTGGGCCCAAATGCTGGTCATGTTTGTGGTCGGGGTGATGAATGTGCTGTGGATGGGAATCATTGCCCTACTCGTCACTGCTGAAAAAATTTTACCCTGGAATCCCTCCCTCATACGGGCGCTAGGAGGAAGCTTTTTGCTGGGGTGGGGCGTGGTGTTAATTGCAGGAATTGGTTGTTAAGATTCTGGACGAAACTGCAGCGCCGCTAAACCATCGTAATTTCCATCCGGCGCCAATTGATAACCACTTATCCCTTGACGGGCCGCGAACACATTATCCTCGTACCAAAGGGGAACATAGGGCAGTTGTTGCAGGAGGCGAGCCTGTAATTGGCGATAAAAATTTGCTTGCTGGCTTAAATTTCCCGCCTTTCCCGCCTGCTCAATCAAAAAATCACTTTGGGGATCCTCAAAATGCCCCCGATTTGCCCCTTGGGGCGGAACCGATTCGCTATGAAAAATATACCCAAAAGCATCCGGGAGCTTAACGCCGACCCAGGAAAGGCTATACATCTGGAAACGTCCGGCCTTAATATCGCCGTAAAAGGTTCCCCAGTCATAGCTTTGTACTTCCATCTCAATACCCACTTGCCGCAATTGGTGCTGAATGATGGTCGCCAAACGAACCCGGAAGGGATCACTAGAAGTCTTATAGCTAATATGGGCCGGAGAATGGGTATCAAAACCGGCCTTCCTCAGCAGAGTTCGGGCCCGCATTGGGTCATAAGGATATTCGGGCAAAGCCGGGTGCCCCGCCCAATGTTCAGGAGGTAGTAAAGCCTGAGCCGGTCGGGCTGTGCCTTTAAACACATAGCGGATGATCTCTTGACGATTTAAAGCATGGGCGATGGCCAAACGCACTTGGGGATGGCCCGTTACCGGATCATCCAGGTTAAATCCCAGATAAGTAAACGTATTCCCCTGGTCCCGTTGCAGTGAGATCTCCTTCCTATCCTCCAAGTAAGCCACCAACTCCTTGGGGAGATCGTTTTGCAGCATGTGGATCTCACTGCGGAGTAACTTCAATACCCGCACCGTGGGATCGGGAACATGGAGAAACTCAAACCGTTGTCCATCCCGCCGCCGCCGGAGTATCAACCGACCCTCTTCCGGCCATTTTTCAAAACGAAAGGGACCACTTCCCACCGGGGCGCGATTCAAAGGGTAGCTCTCGGCTAACAGAGGGGCAGGAACTATCCCCAAGGTCAGCCGTCCTGGAAACAGGGGATCGGGTCCTGTCAAAACAAATTCAATGATTTCCGGATCCGGTACTTCAATCGACCGCACCTTCTCTAGGGACGCAAGCAAGGGGGAGCCATTGCCTGGATCAAGCACCGAAGCATAGGTGGCCTTCACATCACGGGCGCTAAGCTTGCTGCCATCATGAAAAAGGGGACGATCGGGCCGCAACCGGAACCGGTACCGGGTTGGAGAAAGTCGCTGCCAATCAGCTAAAACAGGGACAGGCTTGCCGCTAGCATCCAAATCCACTAGAGGCTGGTATAAGAGGCGGATAAGGCGTGCCGATGTGGCGTCCGTGGCATAACGGGGGTCAAGAGTGAGGGGCGAAGTCGCCAGACCCAAACGTAATGAATTCCTGTCCTCATGAGCAGAGCCACAGCCTGTGAGCAAAGCTAGGATGATCAGCAAACCCACCGCTTCTCCGGGAGCGAAGGCGCGCATCAAAGTTTGCCACCACAAGGATCTTTATATCCATAACATTTAACAAAAAACCATTGAGGCTTTTCCTGGTCTAGGCGCAGGGCCACCAGCTGCCCACCCCAGACACATCCCCCATCTACTGCAAAAACAGCTCCGTCATAAGCCCCCACCTCCAAGGTGGCCCAATGGCCAAACACAATGCGTTTCCCCTGGCTGGCCCGGTTAGGTACCTTAAACCAGGGCATCAAACCCTCCGCCTGGGTCCCTGGGGATTCTTTAAATTTTAGAAAAAACCGTCCCTTAGCATCACAATAGCGCAACCGGGTTAAACAGTTGCTGATGGCCCGCAGGCGTTCCCAACCTTGTAGATCCTCCCTCCATTGCTCTGGCTCATTGCCATACATATGGGCGAGGAAATCTCGCCAGTTTGGGCCCTGCAATATCGCTTCTAATTCTCTGGCGCAAGCCTCTGCCGTGGCAATATCCCATTGGGGGGGCAACCCCGCGTGAATAAGTGTTATCCCTAAGGTAGGATCCCGATATAACAAGGGACGATGGCGCAACCATGTCAGGAGTTCCTCTCGATCGGGTGCCTCAAGAATAGAGGCAAAAGTATCTTTCGAGCGGAGGGGTTGGAGTCCGGCAGCCACCGCCAGCAAATGGAGGTCATGGTTTCCTAGCACGGTGACAGCCCGATTCCCCAAGCCGTAAACAAAACGTAGAACTTCTAGTGACTTCGGTCCCCGATTGACCAAATCACCAGCAATCCAGAGTCGATCTTCGCTGACATTAAAGCGAATTCGCTCCAATAGCCGCTGCAATTCATCATAGCATCCCTGAATATCGCCAATCGCGTATATAGCCATACAGTCAGTAGATTATACAAACTTCACAGAAATCACATTAAAATTTTGATAAATTGCGGCGTCACAGGAAATTAATATTAGTGCAGGAAGCCTGGCACCGCCAAGGTGAAGGCGGCAATTTCGGCATCGAATGCTACTCCATCTTCTCCTACCATGCCATAGCGGCCTTGCATGGTGCCTACCGGAGTCTCAATCATCGCCCCACTGGTATAACAAAACTGGTCTCCCGGCTTGAGATAAGGCTGCTCTCCGACAACGCCTTGACCGCGAACTTCCCGCACCTGACCCTCCCCGTCAGTAATAATCCAATGCCGAGTCAACAACTTAACAGGAACATTTCCCTGATTGTGAATGGTAATGGTATAAGCAAACACATAGCGGGCTGCGCTGGGATCGGATTGTTCTTCAATAAAAGCCGTCTCCACTTCTACTGCGATTTTGTAAGACTTAGGTTCTTCCATAAAGCAAATTTTATCTAAGGCACCACCCACTCTCATGATTTCTCATTAGCCAATCTTGCTGCAACTAGTGAAGCCCCCCACAAACCGATTTTGGGCTCTAATACGACCTTAACCGGAATCTGCCGCAAAAGCGAGGATAGCCGCCCTTTGCTCAGAAAAGCCTCCATAAACCCCCCCGCCTGCAAATGCTTAATTATCTTAGGAGCAATACCGCCGGCGACAAAAAGCCCCCCCCGCGGTAAACAAGTCAAAGCCAAATTACCGGCTTGTGCACCATAGATCTGAACCAATAGATCCAATGCTTGCCCTGCTAAGGGGTCCCGACGCTCTAAGGCAAAACGACTGATGGCGGCTGCCGGATCGCCCTCGTTTAAGGCCTTTGTTAAAGCGAGATCTTCAGCCTCACCACTCGTTTCCTTAAGGAAGCGGTAGAGAATCACTAACCCACTACCTGATAACAAACGCTCATAGGAAACATGCTCTAGATAACGAGAAAGATATCTCAGCAGAGCAATCTGAAGCTCCCCCTGGGGGGCAAAGTCTACATGACCTCCTTCAGTAGGTAAAATCTGATAGTGGCCTGCTTGCTCTTGCCATACGAGCAGTGCTTGCCCAAGACCAGTCCCGGCACCAATCACCGCCTGGGGAGCAGTGTATTCCGGTTCCCCCGTCTGAAGTACGGCAAAATCACTCGGTTTTAAGCATTCAATCCCATACCCAACAGCCTGGAAATCATTGATCAAAATCACTCGAGGCAACCCGAAACCTTCTTGCAAACATTCCTCCTCCAACCGCCAGAAGAGATTGGTAACATCCGCCGTGCCTTTTGCCACCGGTCCTGCCACAGCAAAACAAGCGCCTGCTAGATCACTTGCAATGTCGCCCACCTCCGTCAAAAATTCTTGCAAAAGGACATCGAAGCTCGGATAACCACCGCTATGGTAGCGCCGCTCCGCAAGCACCTGTGGGGTATCCTCCATCCAACGGGTAACCTGGAGTAAAGTCTTGGTTCCCCCAATGTCAGCCGCCAATACTTTCATTTGCTCATCTCCCACTCGCGGGCCGCATCCCCATCCAAATACCAATGAACTTCCCCTTGAGCCCGCAAACGCTGCACCGGAAATCCATTGCTTTTCGTTTCAGTCAATAAGCGGGAAACCACCGGCGCTTTATTCACCCCAGTCACAAGAAATAGAAGCCGTTGGGCTCTCTCTATGGCAGGATAAGTCATGCTAATACGCCACCCCCCCAATTTTTCCACATACACAGCGGCCACCAAACGATCCCGCACGGTCAATATGGAAGTCTCAGGAAACAGGGAGGCGGTGTGGCCATCGGTGCCTACCCCCAATAATATCAAGTCAAAATTTCTTCCCGCCGGCAAATGGGACTGCAACACTTGAGCATAATCGGCCGCCGTCGACTGGGGATCCGGGAGTTCGGTCCGTACTCTTAAAATCTGTTTGGGGGGAATAGCCACCGCATCAAGCAATGTCTCTCGGGCCATGCGGTAGTTACTGTCGGGGTGATCCTTGGGGACATAGCGCTCGTCCCCAAAATAGACATAAACCCGGCTCCAGTCCACTTGACTCTTATAAGGCTCCTTTGCCAACAACTGATACAAACCTTTTGGGGTATTGCCCCCCGCTAGAGCGACATGGAAAGCCCCCGCCTCTTCGATAGCCACTTGGGCTATTCTCACCCAATACGCTGCCGCGCCATGATAGAGTGCGGTTGCCGTTGGAAAGACCTGGATTTTACCCCTATCAATCATCTCCTAAATCCCGGCGGCGCAAATGTAACCACGGTTTAAGCAACTCTACTGGCTCCCCGACCTTTCACATCCACCTACCACCAGGCTATTCGCTATTATCCGTTCTGACAACCTCAATTTTTATTTGTTTAAACAGGGCGATAAGTGCGCCTAATGCCATCAACATGGGGGTAAAAAGTAGCAATATTCCACCAATCACTGCCCCTGCTGTCAGTGGAACTTCCATGAAAATATGGCCATTAGGTTTGCGAACAATTAAACGGCGTAGATTGCCCTTTTTCACCAGTTTCTTGATGAAACCTAAAGCTTCCTCATATTTTTCCTGGGTTTTATCCACCGGGTGCCGGTTTATATTTTTCTCGGATTGCTCTTCCATCTCACTACTCTATCATCATCAGTTAATTAAGCTTATAGCTTACTATAAGAGAGAACAACAGTTAGGGCGAGGGGAGAAAGAGACCAAGATGAGCCGTAATTGTGCCCAGTGATTGAGACTCGCCGGGGTTATTGCTCCGGCGCATTAGGCGGCAGGGAAAAAGCAGGTTTGGCAGCTCAAGGCAGCGAAGCATAATATCGGGCAACATCGCGTATTTGCTCCTCGGTCAGTTGATGGGCGGTGGGGTGCATGAGCCGAACGTAGGGCGTTCCACCTCGATATTCTTTGGCGAAGAGCTTAAGCTGCGAGACGAGATACTCGAAATACTGGCCAGCGAGTACAGGATAGTAAGGGTTACGGGGGATAGTACTGGGACCGTGACAATCTACGCAGGAGGGGATGCGCTGACTGGGAATCCCTTGCTTCGCAATGATTTCGCCCCGTTCAATAGCCTCTGCCAGCCCTTTCTGGGGTGGTAGGGGAATAGAGGGGGGTAAGTTGCCGTAGTACCGCGCGAGCGTGCGTCTCTCCTCCGAGCTCAACTCCGCGGCAATGGGTTCCATCATCCCGCTATGGCGCTCTCCCCGTGCATATGCACTCAGCGAGGCGTAAAGGTAGGGGATGTGCTGCCCCGCCAACCGAGGAAATGCGCCTACGCCACGCCCGAGGCCGTCTACGCCATGGCAGCGCCCGCAGCTTTCCACGACCACCGGCGGCACCTCCTCCGCTTGCTTGCCATCACGGACGGGATCGTCTCCCCGGATGAGTTCTTCGTATTGCGCCGCATTCAGCTTCGGCAACACCCGCAAAAATGCCACCATTGCCCATACTTCGTCATCCCGTTGCAGTGCCGGCCAGGCTGGCATCCCTGTAAACTTGACTCCATGCTTGACAATATAGAAGAGTTCCCCGGACTCCCGTTTCGGCAGAACCGGTGGGAGGTAGGGCGGATGCGGAGTCATCTGCCGCGGGACAGGCGGATGACGCAAACCAGGGCGACCATGACAGAAGCGGCAGCCAGTCTCGTAGTGACCGGCTCCTTGCAGTACCAGGCTTGGATCGGCAAGCTTCGGTACCTTGATGCCCATACTATGGGTAGCGACGGAACGGCTCATGGAGAAACTGAGAAACCAACGCGTGAGGGCCCAGTGACCGGAACTTGCCTTGATAGGGATAATGCCAGAAGCCGCTATGAGGAAGCCGCCCACGGCAAGCACAGCGAGAAAAACAATGATGGTGCGTAGCTGGCGCCTCCAGTTAAGGCTTCGCACACTGGCGAGTAGAAGATCCGCAGTACGGCGCAGCTGCCTCATGCATCCTCCGGGGAACCGACCGCCCACTCCACCCCCATCAGCATAAGCAGGCCGGGTGTCAGCAGGACGGAGCACATCAGTGGCAAGTCTCCATAAAGACAGCGACGAGGGCCACATAAAGGGTACCTACCGCGCTCAGGAGCGAGAGCAGCAGCGAGGCAAACCCTAGGAAGCGGTGGCGATCCTGGGGTGTATCAAAATCATGGGGGACGGTAGCGGTGCCGGTGGTGTGCCGGCGGAAGGCAATCCAGCCGATAATGCCGATCCCGATGAGCGCAAGCGCCGTATAGATCATAATCACTATCCGGACATCACCAAGCGATCCGTAGCGACCGGCTACCTTCGCGCACCAGAGGGCGGCGGTAAAATAGCACAGCAGAAAGTGTGTAGCCCAGATTGTTGGCGAGAGAATCAGAAGCCATAAACTCTCATTCTTTTCCGAAAGCTTAGTCATGGCGCAATCCTCAGGCAAGCTGTGGAAAACCGGCGATAACAGCCACCGTGGTGACGGCAGTAACAGCCATGAAGTGCCAGTAAAGCTTTACATTGGCGATATCAATGTCGTGGCGGGAAGTCAGCCGACCGGCCAACCGCCGTATAATACAGTAGAGTTGCATGATTACTCCCACGACAATATGAATCACCGTCCATAAAACCAATACCCAGACGATGGCAGGATAAACGTGGCTTGCCGGGTCGAGACCGCCGAGCCAGGGACCGGCAAGGAGCGCAATACCGCCGGCCACCGCCATGACGACAGCGCCCAGCAGCGCTCCGTAGAAAATCAGCGTACGGCCGCGCCTGTTCCAGTGGTGTGCCAATACTGTCAACAACCAGGCTCCCAGCAGCAGCACCGCCGCCGCTAGCGGCCAAAATACACCCGGACCTGCCGCAGGATCAGGGGGAAAATCGTCGTGGATGGTCCAATAGAAGAAGTAGCCAAAAACAAGACTGACGTAAGCGACCATGTCGCCGAGCATGGTAATGAACATGGCCCACCAACCCACCGAATTGGGGCCCGAGCCATAGAGCGGCAGTGTCAGGCCGAGGCCGACATATTTCTCCTTTTTCTCGGGAATTAGGGCCGTGCCGGTCCACAGCCAGACGAGAATGGTGCCAAGCGCCAGCACGCCGCTGATGGCCGCCGGCCACCACCAATGGAAAGTGCCAAAGATAAAGACGCCGCCCGTAAACATGGCCGCAAAAAAGGTGAGGAAAGTGGGCCCGGGAACCCGTAGGCACTGGATAGGCTGGGCATCAATGGTGGTGGTAATGATTGTCTCACGCTTCCCCTCCTCCGCATCCGGAAGGTAGAAACGACCCTCGTCAACGTCTCGCATGAAATTAGGCTGATCCCACAAGGGATAGCGGCCGTCGATTTCGGGGATGGAACGGGTACCCCAAGGCTTGCCTGGCATCTCCGTCAGCCATTCGAGGGTACCAGCACCCCACGGGTTGCGCTCAGCATAGGGCTGTTTTTTCTTAGGGCGGACAACGTCCCAGACGAAGACGGCGATTCCCGAGGCTAGAATATAGGCACCGACGCTCGACACCAGGTTCAGCACGTCGAGATCCGTACCGGCTGAGTATGTGAACACCCGCCGCGGCATACCCTCCAGGCCACTCAAATGCATCGGAAAGAAAGCAATATTGAAACCGATAAACATCAGCCAAAAGGCGATTTTTCCAAGCCGATCAGAGAGTTTTTTGCCATTGACCATGGGGAAAAAATAATAGAAGCCGGCGACAACAGGGAAGACGGCTCCGCCGATCAGCACGTAATGCAGGTGAGCTACGATAAAGTAAGTATCGTGGGCTTGCATATCGAACGGCACCAGGGCCACCATGACCCCAGTCAGCCCACCCAGTACGAAAATAGCCAGGCCGCCGAGGACGAAGAGCATCGGCACGGCACGCACGACTCGTCCCGCCAGAAGTGTGGCAATGAAGCAAAAAATTTGCACGCCCGTTGGAATAGCTACGGCCTCAGATGCCGCGGAGAACAACCCGAGCGAGATGCCCGGCAGCCCCGTCGTAAACATATGGTGCACCCATAATCCAAAGCTCAGGAAGCCAGTGCCCACAGCCGCTAAAACAATCCAACTGTACCCCACCATCGGCGTGCGCGCGAACGTCGGCACAATCATCGCCACCAGCGCAATAGCCGGCAGGAAGATAATGTAGACCTCCGGGTGGCCGAAAATCCAAAATAGGTGTTGCCACAGAATTGGATCGCCGCCACGCTCCGGGTCGAAGAAGGGCCAATCGAGCATCCGCTCCAGCTCGAACAGAATATCCCCAGCGATGAGGGGGGGAAAAGCGAACAGGACCATGCCTGCCACCACCAGAATGTACCAGGCGTAAAGCGGGATAAGGTTAATCCGCATGCCCGGCGGCCGAGTTTTAAGCACGCCGACGATGATTTCAACGGCGGCAGCAATGGAGGCCAGTTCGATGAAGCTCAGGCCGAGCAGCCAGATATCGTTCCCGATCCCCGATTGGTACTGGGTCGCCAGCGGCGGGTACATGAACCAGCCGCCGCGCGGGGCAGCATCAAAGAAGATGGAGCCGCAGACAAATATGCCACCCAGCAAAAAGCTCCAGAATCCATAAGCGGAGAGACGCGGGAAAGGCAAGTCGCGGGCGCCCAGCATCTCCGGCAGAACAAAAATGGCGAAGGCTTCAAAGAGCGGTACGGCAAAGAGGAACATCATCACCGAACCGTGCAGCGTAAAGAGCTGATTATAGAAATCGGCCGAGACGAAGTCGTTGTCGGGGACGGCGAGCTGGGTGCGCATCAGCAGCGCCAAGATGCCGCCGAAGAGGAAGAAGGCAAAGGCAGCGGCCGTGTACCACATGCCGACTTCCGAGTTATTGACGGCCGACCAGTAACGCCACCCTTCCGGGGTCTTCCAGGCCTTCAGCATCCGCTCCGCCTGGGCCCGCTGGATCTCCACCGGCGGGGGTTCGGCAAGAGGCTCTACGTCTCCGGGCGCTTTTTCAAAGGGCTCATCTTCTTTCATTCCAATCCCTCTAGAAACACAGCTAAGGCCTGCAGATCCTTTCTGGGCAGCATCCCAAAGGCAGGCATATGCACTCCCGGCTTAACAGCTTCCGTATGGGCGATCCACCGCAGGAATGCCGCCGGTTCATTGGGCAGAATGCCAGCCCCCAGGCTCACCCGGCTCCCTACATGGGTGAGGTCGGGCCCCACCTTACCCTCGGCCGGCGTGCCGCGCACGGTATGGCACGCGCTGCATCCATGAATTAGGAAAAGCTCCCGGCCACGCGCCTCCGCCCTCTGGGGCATCGAGGCCGGCTGGGCCTGGTGCTCCAGCCAGGCGGCGAAGGCATCCGGCTCCATAACGACCACGTCGAACTTCATGAGCGCGTGGGCGCTACCGCAGTACTCGGCACAAATCCCTCGGTAGACTCCCGTCTTGGTGGCTTCCAGGGTCAACCGATTGACACGTCCTGGAATCATGTCCATCTTGCCAGTGAGGGAGGGAATCCACAAAGAGTGAATGACGTCGGGGCTGGCGAGGAACAGATCCACAGGTTTGCCTACAGGGAGGCGGATCTCGTTGGCCAGCTCGACGGGCTCGCCGCCCTGCGGATGGTAGCGCACCCGCCACCACCACTGCTCGCCTAAAACGGCAATTTGCAGACTACCCTCCGGCGCGGGTGCCAACAATCCAGGCAGCAGGGCCAACCCGTATATCAGGTAAACCGTCAGCACCAACGTCGGGAAGACGGCACCACCACCGATAATCAAGAGATTGGCCTTGCGGTGGCGATGCCCCCCGGGCTGAGCCCAGGTAGCGTAGACCGCCAGGCCAATGACAAAAAGCCAGATGAGGAGGTTAACTGCAACCGACCACCAGAAAAGTTCGGTGATCTGTTCGGCTCCACGCCCTGCTGGGTCCAGCGTCGATTGAGGCCCCCCACAGCCCAGCATCAACCACGCACTGATAAAAACTAGGATTAGGCTAGTCTTTCGGCGCCGAGGAGGGCTGGTGCTCCCGAGCTTTGCCGAACGAACGGCATGAAACTGTCTCCTTCTTTTTCTCATACCAAGGCTTTCGAGCTGCCGGCCCTTTAATCGGCCAAAGGCGCTACGCTCAGCGACAACCCCTAAGATAGCCACCGTGATAGGGTTTTGCATGGAATGAATCATAGGGTTGATCGGGAGTGCCGATCAGAAAGTCGAGGCAGTCGTATGCGTTACATTGGGATGGATTGATGATCATCACTTAATCTTGAATCCGCTCAACGGCACAGTTCCCACTTTATATTTAGTTTATTTAGTTGAGTGTATGCCATTCAGTTTAGACGATAATTTTGGTTTAGGATAAGAATTCGAGCAGGAGCGCAAGTGGCATTCAACATTAACTGATGACTTCTGACTTCATATATCCCTACTGAAGCTATCCCCCAAATGTCCCTCAATGGGCGTCTCCCCACAATACCGTATTTCTACCAACACCATAGCCATTTCTGTTGTTTTCCAACACACACTCCCTTGTTCGTAGGCAATAAAGAAGAGTAAGCCACTCTAAGAGAAAAAATTTTATTTATAAAAAAACAAAGACTTATATTTTTTATACTCCTTGGTATTGCATTTGGCACAGGAACTGCCATCTGTTGGGTGAGCGCCGGAAAAACCCTTCCGGTTCGAGATTAAAGCTGAATTCACTATTCTATCCATTGAGGAGTAAAGACCATGAGCAAATTAATGATTGTTGACCTGAGCGAGAGCAAAACCCTAGATCGGAAAACCATGAGCAGCGTCCGTGGCGACATGAAAGCCAAGGCAAGTCTATCCTGGTACCCCTACGGCGGAGACCGCTACCTGGAAGTCAGCCCCACCCAAGCTATCTCCCAGTTCCAGGGGTTAGAGAACATGGTGGGCAACAACGTAGCGAACTTTGGCCACTACAATGTTCACAATACCAATACCCAGAGCCAAGACGCCTACAACAACGTCAATGTGGGCAGGCTTTGGTAAGTCCACCGGTGGAAGGGGTCTTCGGACCCCTTCTTTCTTTATCTACCCATTTAACTGCCACAACTTCCAATTTAAGACTGCGGCAAACGACACCCACGCCAAATAAGGCAAGAGCAGCGCTCCTGCCAACCAAACCTTCTTCCAAAACAGGAGAATGGTCACAAGAATGGCCAGCCATAGCAGCAAAATCTCGCCAAAGGCGATGCCAGGTTTATGGAGACCGAAGAAAAGCCAAGACCAAGTCCCATTTAAGACCAATTGCAGGGCGAACGCCGAAAAAGCCGCCGGGGCAGTCAAAAAACCAGAACGTCGCCAAACAAGCCAGCCGCTGACCCCAATCAGTATATAAAGCAACGTCCAAACGGGGGCAAATACCCAATTCGGCGGAGTCCAGGGAGGCTTAGCGAGCTGTTCATACCAAGGACCGGGAGGAAATAATACGCCGAAAGCCGCCGCACCAAAGGCGGCCCCAAGAAAGAGAGCAAGCACCGCTATCGATTTCATGACTGTCTCCTGCCTCGGATGGTTTCGTATTTCAAACACTGAAATGCTTATCGCCACAAAGGAATAGAGGTCATCGTAGTTTAACCCTTGTTTTCTAGTGTCATCACCATCAACCGTTAAACCTGCTTTCCAGAACTGCTAGAAACGTAGCGCGGTATTTTCTATGCTTTTTTATATATAAGAGATAAAGCAACGTGATTTGAAAGTTGACGATCCCCTATCACGTCGAATTATCAAAAATCACGCTGACTTAGGATTCTATGAATGAGACAGGTTGAACAACTGGCTGAGTTTGTCACTCGGGCATCCTATGAAGATCTTTCAGAAGCGGCCCGCCAACAACTCAAAATTCGAGTTCTAGATTCCCTGGCCTGCGGAATCGGCGCTCTGGAAGGCGAACCTATTCAGATGCTGCGCGCCTATTTACGTGAAGTAGGAGGGACGGAACACTGCACTTTAATGGCTAGTAAAGCACGTACCTCTCCCGATCGGGCTGCTTTTTACAACGGGGCATTAATCCGTTATCTCGACTACAACGATAGTTATCTGGCCTCCGGCGAGACTTGCCACCCGAGCGACAATTTAGGCGCCGTACTGGCGGCCGCTGAATCCACGGACCGCCAGGGCCGGGACCTGCTGGAAGCGCTGGCGGTGGCTTACCAAGTTCAGTGCCGACTCAGTGATGTAGCCCCCGTTCGGGCGCACGGTTTCGACCACACCACACAAGGAAGCTATGCCGTCGCCGCAGGAGTTTCCAAAGCGTTGGGCCTCGATAAAAGTAAAACAGCTCATGCGATTGCCATCAGCGGCACCGCATTCAATGCCTTGCGGGTAACCCGAACCGGGACCTTGTCCCATTGGAAAGGCCTGGCTTATCCCAATACCGCCTTTGGCGGCACCCATGCCGCCCTGCTCGCTAAACAAGGGATCACGGGGCCACCGGAAGTGTTCGAGGGCAACAAAGGATTCATGGACTCCATTGCGGGACAATTCTCCCTGGACTGGTCAAAAGAAGATCTGGAACGGGTCACCCAAACCATTATCAAAAAATACAATGCTGAAATCCATTCCCAGTCGGCCACCGAAGGGGTGCTGGAGCTGCAACAGGAACACGGCTTCTCCACGGAGGACATCCAGCAGATAAACATTGATATCTTTGACGTGGCTTATCACATCATTGGCGGGGGTGAAGAAGGGGCCAAAACAGAAGTTCATACTAAAGAACAAGCCGATCACAGCCTGCCCTATATTGTGTCGGTGGCCCTTCTCGATGGCAATGTGCTTCCCGAACAGTATTTACCCCAACGCATCCAACAGTCTGATATCCAAACCTTGCTGCAAAAAGTCACTGTGCAGCCTATAGAATCTTTGAGCCAACGCTTTCCCCAAGAAATGCCCTGTCGACTCACTATCACGCTCCAAGACGGGCGGGAACTCGAGAAAGAAAAACAAGATTACGAAGGGTTTCATACCCGCCCTATGACATGGGAGACGATTACCCAAAAATTCAACCGGCTCACTCAATCTTACACGGATACCTCGCTCCGTGAAGCCATTATCCAGGCGGTCGGTAATCTTGAGACAATCAGGGTAAAAGAATTAACCGAGTTGCTAACGCAGATCAAAACACCCGAAGGAGGCATCCACCATGGCAAATGAACGCGGATACCCGTTTCTACGGCTCAATCAACGTCAGACCAAGCCGAGAACCCAAGGTATCACCGAAATCCGGGGCCCCTACTACAGCGTCATGGGAAAGCGCTACTTACGGGACGTTTTAGAAACCATGGGTACTTATGTGGACTCGGTTAAATTTGCCGGGGGCTCCTTTACCCTTATGCCCCGCTCTGCCTTAGAGGAGATTATTGCCACTGCCCATGAGTTCGACGCCTTGGTATCAACGGGCGGGTTTATCGAGTATGTCTTGACCCAAGGACCCGAAGCGGTGGATAAATATATCCAGGAGTGCAAAACCGTAGGCTTCGATATCATCGAGATATCTTGCGGTTTTATCACCATTCCCACCGACGACTGGTTACGCTTAGTAGAGAAAGTCCAACAAGCCGGTTTAAAAGCCAAACCCGAGGTGGGAATTCAATTTGGCGCCGGTGGAGCTACGGCCGCCGAAGCGCTGGAAGCTGCCGGAACTCAAGATCCCGAATGGATGATCCAGCAAGCAAAACGGTTCATTGACGCCGGTGCTTATATGATCATGATCGAGTCCGAGGGAATCACAGAAAGCGTCAAGAGCTGGCGCACTGATGTGGTGGCTAAAATTATTAATGAACTGGGTTTGGAAAAAATCATGTTCGAAGCTGCCGAACCAGAAGTCTTTTCCTGGTATATCAAAAATTATGGCCCAGAGGTGAACTTGTTTGTGGACCACAGCCAGATCGTCCAACTTGAGTGCCTGCGAGCCGGAATCTGGGGAACCCAGGAAATTTGGGGCCGAGTGCTCACCTATAAAGAAAAATAACCAAAAAGAAATTAAATTTATGAGTATCCATCCCATGCTTCTGGGAGAGATAATAGAAATGAATAATTACGAAAAATAGCTTTAAAAAGACAAAATTTTAATGGGCTACAGGAGCTACCATTTGTCAATGTAAGTCCGATTTAGGAGTCAACCCTATGACTGAACCACACGACCGCGACCCACGAGTATTTCCCAGCAAACCGAAACTCAACTGCGAGGTTTGCTTTAAAGAAATTCCTGAGTCAGAAGCCAAAAGCCATGAAGCGGACGAATATATTCTCTGGTTTTGTGGCTTAGAATGTTATGACGAATGGAGAAAAACTCAAGAGAAAAAAGAAGAGAAGAAGGAGCCTTAGGGAGCTATGCGGCATGTTATCTTTCTTTTATCAAACCGGGGGAGTTAAGTTATTTGTTATTTTTTAATCAATTATTAAAACCAATAAATTATCCAAGAGTGGCAAAAGAGGGTTATTCTATAGGGTCATGTCTCAGGTAGGAGCGAGACCATGATTCAGATCTCTATGATTTCCCCTTGCTCAATCGCTTGGCTTAATTTAGGTTTTTTCCAACAGTTTCTGAAATTGTTTTTAGTGACCTCAGGATATCCAAGCCGGAAAATCAGGCACCGTACCTTAAAATTTATTCATACTTTCAATTATTATTAACTGGCAAGCAGCAGCACTGAGGTACGATTTCAATGACCCTGATACTCCGTAACAACTCTAAAGAGTTATTATTAGATATTACTCCTTCTTCTTTAGAGTAGACCATATACTTGCGCTTCCAAAGCCTAACCAAAAAGCTATAACTAATATAAACTCAATAGGGTTATCTTCGAAAGTTATATCTCTTGATGAAGTTGTTAAATTGCCAACACCGAAAGTCGTTCCTGTAAGCAAACCCTCCATTCCACCTATAATGCAAAACCAACCTAGCAAAATATAACCAATTTTATTTCTATTCACCAACTCTAGTTCCAAATAGTAAAATGGCTAAAATAGCCGACCCATAGTAGCAGATAGATTACTTCCAAGCATTTGAGAACCAGCTTCTGCTACGCTCTCATGAGCAATCTGGACGGGGAGTGGTCCAGCCAAATTAGGCTGCATAAACTGAGGTAATCTATCTCTAATCCCATATGACCCTAGCAATCCTGCCATAGCGGCTTCCGCAGCATTGATATTCCCGCTAAAACATGGATTTGTTGTTTGCCCTGCTATATTTCCTGCCGCATTAATAAGTGCATTTATTAATGCCTTACCAGAAACTGCATTAGAAAGTCCCCCTATCAATGCTCCACCAACTATATCATTACCTGAACCTCCACTTGCATGCGCATTATATGCACCGATGGTAGCTCCTACTGCTCCACTTATTACATTCAATATAAGCTGTCCATCAGGGTCTATAAAATTAACTGGATCATTCAAAGCATAGGCATAAAGGTTTGTGCTCCGGCTAGCAAATAAAATTGGATCTTTTGCCACCCATCGACCAATTTCTGAATCATAGTCTCTCGCCCCAAAACGCACTAACCCCGTATGCTGATCATAAATTCCGCCTGCAAATCCAAATGGTTGAAAGCCTGGATTAGTGTCACGAACAACCTGACCAAATTCATCATAGTCCATACGTTGGTAAATAACACCATTTTGGATATCGATAACTACCCGTGGGCTGCCCAAGTGATCCGAAATAATACGGTAAGTTTTTCCATCTTTGATCATATATGCTGGCACATTAGGCTTATCGGCATATATAAAACGAGCAACCACATTACCACTACCATCTAACTCAGCTACAGGATTGAACTGATCTTGGTAAAGAAATCCTTGTACTAATTTACCATTAACCTTTTTACCGATTCTGCGATTCTGGCCGTCGATAAGGTAATTAATGATAATATCATTACGCAACTTAACTTTTACTAAGTTTCCAAGCACACCATGAGTATACTCTGCCTCAACCCTATTTTCAGTTTTGGTATTGAGTTCACCATTAGCCGTATAGATATAAGCAACGTTACCATAGCGTAAGAGACGATCCTGAGCATCGTAGTTAGCTATGGTACCGTTATGATAAATACGATTACCATTAGCATCATACTTATAAATAGAGGTGCTTGCTCCATTCTTCTCAACATCAACAAGTCGGCCAGAGAAATCGTAATTGTAGATATAAGTATTTGACATACCATCTACCCTTTCCGTTTTCTCAGCAATCCGTCCTAACTTATCTCGCATATAACGGACTTCATAGAATGTAACACCCTCAT
Source organism: Nitrosococcus wardiae (assembly GCF_004421105.1). Classification (NCBI taxonomy): domain Bacteria; kingdom Pseudomonadati; phylum Pseudomonadota; class Gammaproteobacteria; order Chromatiales; family Chromatiaceae; genus Nitrosococcus; species Nitrosococcus wardiae. Next base: position 2,761,758 of record NZ_CP038033.1, on the reverse strand, counting down.
AACTTGCTCGTTTAGTCTTAAGCTCACCGAAATCATTATAACTCTGAACCGTAGATACAGCCCCTAAAGTAGTACCAATTAGTAAACCATTATGTACATCACGATCAAGTGTTAGAACTCCAGCCTGAGTCAGCAAACCGTCACGATCATAACTAAAAAATATAGGTTCACCATTTACAGCGAGTTCGGTCACCTGAAAATCGTCATTGTAGCGTTGCGTCAAACTGCCGAAAATTTCACCAACCCACGCAGTACTAGTAGGCAGAAACCCATCATAAGCATACTCTAATTCACTATCCCCAGGAGCATTGATAGTGCTAATCTGACCAGTGACACTATCATAACTATAACGGTAATACCCACGCGGAATATTAAGGTTGTCAAGCTCACCACCACTATCATAACTGAATTCTACCGTTTGCCCGCTGGGTCGGGTAATTCGAGTAAGCTGCCGATCTTGATTGTACTGATAATGAGTTGAAAGTTCCCCTTGGGTAGTATCTGGCGGTGTATACTCAGCTATTTGATCAATGGGAGTGTACTCGAACTGGTGCGTGGATTGCTCAGGCGGAGTAATATGGATGAGATTCCCGCTTCTATTATAGTTAAAGCTAACTTCTCGACCCTCAGAAAATATCTGCTTGATAACTCGTCCAGCAAGATCGTACTCAAAGTGAGTGCTATGACCTAACGCATTCGTGATACGCTCAATATAACCTTTCTGCAGACCATCCGAGTAGTAGCGGATTCGAGTAGTGCGAGTCTTATCCCCCTCTCCTATAGTTGCCTTCAGCAGTCGACCGCTAGAGTCATAAATATAATTGGTGGCTGCCAATCCCCCACTTTGAATGTTAATGAGACGCCCTTTTTTATCAAAAATAGCGGAGGATTGACGCCCTTCTGGGGTTGTATTATTCCAAGTGAATGTTAATGGATTATATGTACTAGTGTATATTTTATTATTTAAGATAACTTCTTCTGTTAAAGAAATAAGGCTAAGCAGATTATTTTCATCTTTTAATGTTGCTGATCGCTTAGTCTCTACTATAGATCTCAAACCACTTGGCATTGTAACTGTTTTTAAAGCCGCTATCGGTGCTTGCATGCCAAATCGTGAATCAGGAGTTTTCACTACCATGGTAACAGTACCATCAGAAGCAATAATAACCTCCTCACCGTTAGCTTTAAAAAATTTTTCTTGGATAGTGTTATTAGGGTAGGTATTAATCTGCAAACGATCACCATTAGCCAGCAGTTTGGTAGTAAAATGTGCAGTACGACCTTCACTACTAATCATAGAAATAGTATAACTATCTTGATTGCCGCTGCGGGTAAGTGTCCACCCACTTTCACTAGCATTAGTGTCTTGAAGTAAACGTCCTACTCTATCATATTTATATTGCGAAACATTATTGCGAGGATCAGTAAATTGTGTCATTAGCCCGCCAGCAGTGTACTCCATTTGATAAGTTTCACTATTAGGGTTAGTAACCGAAGCAAGGTAGCCATTAGCGCTTAACACCAATGCGGTGCGCTGCCCATCGGGGGAAACTATAGCCATGGGATCGCCATTATTATTACGCTCAATGCGAGTAATATCGCTATTCCTATCTTCAATCTCTACTAAATTACCTCTAGCATCATAAATAAACTTGTAGATAGGCACCTCAGTAACCGTGTCTACAGTACTCTGATGATAACCCTCGTTGTTAAACATATACACCAAAGCACCGCTGTTAGATGCGACCATCATATTTTCCAAAGTAAAGCCAGGTAGGGGGGGAACTACACGACGAATGCGGTGATTATAATAGTCCGCAATATATAGGTTCTCGTCTGGACTAAATGCTACAGCTATCGGAAGATTGAGTCTCGCTCCTGTTGAGATACCACCATCTCCATCGTATCCAAGGATTCCATTGCCTGCTACAGTAGTGATAATGCCTTCTGGGCTGACTTTTCGAATACGGTGATTACGTCTATCTGCGATGTAAAGACTACTATCTGAAGCTACTGTAATGCCTTGTGGATTCCGTAACATTGCCTGTGTAGCTGGACCACCATCCCCACCATATCCTCGGCCTCCATTGCCTGCTATAGTAGTGATGATTCCATTAGGACTCACTCGCCGAATCCGATGATTATTATAGTCTGCAATATATAGATTCCCATCCGGGCCAATCGCAAGATCATTGGGATGGTTTAAACGAGCCTGTGTTGCAAGACCTCCGTCCCCGGAAAAACCACGGCTCCCACTACCTGCTACAAGAGTAATGAGACCATCGGGCCCCACTCTACGAATAACATTATTTTTGGGTTCAGCAATATATAAATTGCCATCCGCATCTAGCGCAATCTCAAAAGGCCGCATCATTGCTTGCGTTGCTAAACTTCCCGTTCCGCTAAGCCCAGCAGTGCCATTACCAGCAGCTATACTAACGCCCCCATCAACTCCAATCCGGAGAACGCGGAAATTATCCACGTCCACCACATACAGGCTTCCATCTGGCCCAACTGCAACTGATGATAAGTATGAAAGCGCAACAGGAAAATTAACATTTGTAACATTTCCCTCTGGCGCTATACGGAGAAGCTTGCCAAATTGGTGTCGAACTGTTATGTATAGAGTTCCATCTGGGCTAAATGCGAGATCAGTTGGAAGGAAGATATTTGCTTTAATTGCTAAATTACCTTCACCTAGAAAGGTTGAACTTTCATTTTTATTCCTCGCATAAGTAGTAATAATATTACCTAAGTTTTTTGCACTCCGTATATTACCATTCCCCTTATATAAAACCTTATTTGAAATATCGTATGCATCGTGAACAGTGATTGTCCAACCGCCAAGACCTATCGCACTTGGTGTAAATGCTCCCAACTTCTTGTACCATGTCTTCCCAAGCACTACTTTTCCTGCACTACGACTACTCCCTATTTGATTATTGCTGCCTACAAGGCTAGAAACAGAGGCAAAGGCCCGAGAAAATTTATTTGGCGGGTAATAAACTGCATTGTATACATAATTGATGTTAATGCGTACCTTGCGCATTCCCCTCACAGAACGACCATAAACATCCTGACCATCCCATACAAAAGTATGGGTCTGATTTGGAATCGGTTCAAAAGCATATTTGAAGCGGCGTCCTGCAATATCTACTTTAAGGTCAACCCGCTCTAAGCTACTAGGAACGGCATCATCAGTTATGGGAATTCGGACAGAATACCCAGCCCTATATCCTGGCATCCGATCGCTACGGTAATGAAGCTTAAAAGGAGTACCAGCAAGTGGAATCTCCTCGCCCAGGTTCTGCCTCTGAGGCTCAATTATGCAGCCCTTACATTCATCACTATTTTCTGAATCAGGTTGATCTTCATTATCTGTCTCAGGTTCTTCCTCTGGAGGCGGTTTGGCGTCTTCTGGCGGTCCATAGGGCCAATTATAGTCCCAGGGAGTAAAATGGTGAATCGGGACGCGCCAAAGGCTATTACCAACAGGATAGAGTCTTGCTAATTGCCGGAGCTCAGCGTCAGTGATCCCCAGCTCACTTAATTGATTAATATTAGCTGGACTACCACTTCCATCTATATCCAATTGGGCCTGCCCTCTGGTATCGATTCCAAGAATTTTTACGATTCGACCATTATGAGAGGGAATCCAAGCCCCCCTTCTCTGGTTATACCAACCAACGGGCACGATCCCTCCTGTTGGAAAATCAAGAAAATTATCAACGTAGAAGGGCAATGGCTGATCGAAATCAATCTGAAAGGCTCCAGCAGCTATAGCCTCGTCTGCACTTAACTCCACTGCATAGGTATAGCCTGAGGTAGGTGGCAGCAATGCTGGCATAGCCTGGGGACCGTTTTTGCCGACGGTATACTCGGTAAGTCGCACAGTAAGGGTAGGAAGTACCTGCGAGGTACCATCCGGCAAAACCATACTGGCATGCGTGCCCTCTGGGAACAAAATGGTAGCTTGTCGACTACCATCGTCATCCACTATCACGCTGCCTCTAGCAGCTTGCATAGGCATATTAGCCGATAAGGTCACTGTAGTTGCCTTGGGATCGAGCTTAACCATGACAACATCATCAGCGAAAGCGAAATCTTGCCAGGAGACATTTACATGACGCTGCACAGGTAAGTAACCGGCCTTCTGATAATTAATGGACAGCAACCCGCCACCATTAACGGCAAAGTCAAACATACCATCTTTGCGGGTAAAGGTCCGGCCAACTTCAGGGTGGTCTTTAAGGGTGATGGTAACCCCTGATAACGGATTATTTTCACGATCTTTGACCTGGCCACGAATGACCGCGGCGCGTTGAGGTTCTATGGCACCCTGAACCACTCCTGTTTGGATAGGATTTACACCAGCATATAAAAATGCAGTGGCCTTCATAAATGAAGTGATTCCAGTCACATTCAATGGTGGTGCAATAGTCGCCGGGTCTAGTGGCACCATACCATCTACCTGACTAACTGTCAGTGTTTGCTGTTCACTATTATTGCCTGCCGCATCGGTGGTCTGAATCTGGATATGGTCATTAGCTTGGGCTGCAAGCTGTGCATCAAAACCACCCGTTAGATCTGCGAACACAGCAACACTTTCACCGGTGCGCGTATTAGTAAGCGTGACTTGGGCACCCCCCTCCACGCTGCCCGCTTGCCCACTGACTGTTATAGTGTCATTATTAGATAGATTTACAAGGATCAATGAGACGTCTGGAGATGGTGGCGGCATAATGTCCAGCGTAACCTGGGCAACAGCAGTACTTGTATTGCCTGCAGCATCGGTAGCAGTAAACGTTAAGCGATTAAGGCCATCAATAAGCATTACGTGGTGGTTAAAGCTAAGATCGTCCATAACTGCCAAGGATACGCCGTCCACATCAAGTGTCGCAGGCTCACTAAGCTGTCCTGAAAGAGTAAAGGATTGAGAGTTGGTTATTACACCACCTGCTGGAAGTTGAAAGATAATCACAGGTGATAGACTATCTATCGTAAATTCAACACTAGCAGGAAAGGAAATATTACCGTGAAAATCACCAATTACCACACGCAGCGTATTGACACCCTCTAGTAATGGACTATCAGGTATACAGCTAGCGTTCCTTTCCTGAAAATCGCAACTTACCTCTAAAAACTCGCCGTTCATCTTAAGAGCCAGCGTTGTAGTATCTACACCGATTCCAGCATCATCATATCGAAACTTAATTGCCGGTGGATTCCGATTGAGTAAATTTCCCTCCTGGGGTTGGATAATCTCCAGTTGCGGAGGCATAACATCTGCATAGAGCGCCAGGGCATGTATTTTGGGCTTCTTCTTTCCCGAAATAAGCGAAAACTCCGATTGGATCTCACCCTCCGCGCTGATTAGATATATTGCCTCTTTGCTTGCTACCCATACCGAACCATCTACCGGATCGCAGGCTATATCGATAGCTTTCTTATCGCCTTTCCCACTAAATGGCTTAAGTCTAAAGGTTTCCTCACCCGTCGCATCCACTTTGAGCAAGTGCTTACCAGCGACGACCCAGAGACCGTCTTGATAGTCGGAGGTAAGAGCAATTATTTCATTGAAAATAGATATCTCGAACTCTGCACGAGGAGTATTGACGTCATAGCGGCGAAGTATATTCTTGTCTATTGCTACCCATAGAGCATCTGCCCCCTCATCATAGACCATATGGCGGATATGTTTAGCGCCAGCAGGACTAATGCTATTGATTGGCGTACCAGAGGCGTCATAAACAGTAAGGAATTTTTGAGTAGCTACCCACAGATGGTTACGAATAGTATCAAAAGTGAGTGCCTCAACCTTTTTTGGAAGAGAGAGAACATCAATCAATTTGCCTAAGGCATCGAAATGATAAAGCTTTTTGTGGCGGCTGAGCCAAACCGAACCATCATCGGGATTAACAGCAAGCTGGATGAATTTCTTATTTCTGTTATCTTTCACCGGCTTACTCTTATCCTTTCCCTCATCATCGGTATCCACTACTCCCTTTTCATCCCACATCTTATCGATAGGAGTTGCCGATAGACGCTCACCAGCAAAATTGTAGGCATACAAAGTGCTGCCACTAGAAGCCCAGATGGTGCCGACTTCGGAATCGACAGCAAGAGCATAAATTTCGTCTACATGGTTGATTGCAAAAAGAGTAGTTCCATCGGCGATCGCCACCTTAAGGACATCTCCAGACTCGGCGATCCACAGAGCATCCCCAAAACTAGGATCTGGGATATTTGTTGGATCATCTGAGCTGAAAGCAGCAGAGATTACCAAGACGATTAGCAATAACCCGAGGGAAAAAATTGGTTTTCTTATGTGCCGCATGGCAGATTTCCTAAGATTACACAGCTTTTTAACTCTCCTGCCTGTCGGAAAACCCTTGTCTAACCGGTTAGTAAGGAATTCCCCCAAAACCTCTAGGTACCGAGGGGAAACCCGCACACCGCAGTGCCCCCAACAAAAAAGCTATTCGGCTATTTAGATATAAGCCGATCGACCCCACATGCAAAAACTTTAGGAAAAATTTCAGGCATCCAAGAAAAATCCTTATTCCTTGGGGTGTTGGTAATCATCACGAGAGGAATTGGCAGTACGATGGGCTGCAAAGAAGTCAATCGGCATTGGACTATCAGCCGGCACTCCCATTGCAGAGTGGCTTGGCGAAGACGAGGGGTTTACCCGGTTTTCTTTTCAGCGAGCTCCTGCTTCAACATAAACAAGCTTCATCAGCAGTTACCGCATTGGTTCATCCCTCCCATTTCCATATCCTGCTAATTCAACATAACCTACACCTGTTATATTGGCTCCGCTGTAAGTGCCGGCACATTGCACCGCCCCTTCCCAGTAACGTGCCGCTAGATTAAGCTCTTGATCCTTCTGAAAAGGGGTGATTACCAAAGATAATTGAAGCTCGGGCACCGATAGACGCCAACCTGAGGGATAACGGATACCGCTGTGGGGGCTTTGCCATCGGTCAGTTGCTTCAACCTCGACCTGGGAAAGGGAAAGCTTATGCGTCTCTCCGGTTGCAGAAACAAACGTACCGCCACTGAATACATCCGCAGTGCCGTCTTTTTTTCTCATATGGTAGAACATCAATTCCGTGTTATTGGATAATTGAAGTGCAAACCAATCCCAACCTTCCTGGTCCTCGCTTAAGGCGCTAGTGCTCCACTCCCGGTCCATCCAACTGGTCCCTGATACTTGAAAGCTTTGCCCGTCGACACGGATTTCTCCCTTAGAAAGCAAGCGGGTAAACGAATAGTAATAGGAGGCGTTGCCTGGCTCTGCGCTTTTTTGACTCAAACCCTCCTCCCCCTGCAACACGACGGGTTTAGCAGTATCCAACTCAAGCTCTAGGGCAATGCCGTCTTGAGCCGCAGCAATTTTCAATGGAAAAATATTTTCGCCTTCTGTTCCTATGACCGCCCAATCTTCCAGCCACACTTTGAAAGGTTGGGCGACCGCACCGGCCAGACCCAGTGCGCCTCGATTGAAGCGTTCAAAAGAATAAAAGCGTTTTTGTTCCACATCGGTTAAGGCAAAGTGGGCCATGTAGAGTTGGCGTGTTGCCCAATCAGAGGCACGCTCAACCTGATCGGGTGCCATGGCAACCCGGAAAATGGTCAGCTCGTAACCAAAATGCCGACCCTCCCCGGTCTTAAGGTTGCCCGTGTAATACCACCATTCGTTTTTAAAGTCAGGATGGGGACCATGATCTTGGGGGAAAGAAAATGCCCGGGGTTCAAATACACGGGCATACTGTGAAGTATCTTCCTGAGCGCTCAAGGCGTCGGAGACGATCACTCCATCATTGGCTACCCGCTCTTCATCACCGGTGCCCATCAACCCTATCATGATAAACACTAAAATTGCACCAATAACAAAAAAAACTGCGGTAAGAGTCCGGTTGGCAAACATATCGACTAATTCATCAAGATGATTAAGGAGACAAATCTGAAAATAGTGGCAAGGTATTGGCTTCTTCCCGCTACGCTAGCCTCAAGGGAATCCTTCCATACAGATAGGCCGGTGAAGAGGGTTCTTTCGACGCTACTGTAGCTTATCTTTAAATCGGTAGTTGTCAAGATAGTTACCGCCTGTTTCATGAGGTGGTGATTCCTAGTCTCCCCTTTGCATGGGCTACCATCATCGCCATGCAGGACCAGGGGCTGGTCTATACTGCTCAGCCAATAACCTTAGCTCAAGGAGCAAGTCGAGGTAGAAAAACAACCCCTTGACCGGCCCAGGGAACCAGCAGATATCCCCAGTCCACACCTCACAGGGGCAGCCGCGGCGGTGGGGCTAGCAACCATAGCGGCTAGTTACACTTTCGGTGGTGCTGTTCACCCGCCTGGCGCAGGATACGATAGTCATTGGACGGCGCGCTTCATCAACTGCTCTTTGCAAGAGGAGTCTGATCCAAGGTGAGATTTAAAGCCATTCGGCTCCAAACACTTTATCTAGTCCCTTTTTCTCTAAGCAGGGAAAGAAAATCGCTGATAATTGCGCTGATCGGCGTGCTACTCGGCGGATGCGCGAATTATGTCATCCCGCCGAAGGCACTGGAAGAGCAACGTCGAGTCTTTTTGCTGGATCATGGGCGGCATCCAAGCCTGGTGCTTAGCCGTGCGGATAGCCGCTTAGTGCGTTATGCCTATGGCGACTGGGATTATTACGCGCGGGGAAAAACCGGTTTCCTCCAGGGAGCCGCTGCTCTATTGAAGCCCACCACCGCCGCACTCGGGCGGCGGGAGCTGCCTGGTCCCCCTAGTGCACCGGCAATCCGGTACCAGGTCAAGGAGGGTATCGAAAGTATCCTGATGATTCTGGTAGAGGCCGATGCCGTTGAGCAATTACAAGCGGCATTAGAAGCTATCTATTCGGAAAACCTAAATTCCCTTATTTATAATGCGGATTATGATATGGAATTTGTCAAACATCCCCAACCCTATACATTGGGCCATAATTCCAACCAGGTTATGGCCAAGTGGCTGGAAGAATTGGGCTGTGAGGTTCGAGGATGGAACCTTTCCTCCCACTGGCGGTTGCAACGACCCGAAGCTCATAGGGCTCATCCAACCTGTGGATAAGAAACCCAAGGGCAATCTCATCAACAAGTTCTAGAACATCTAATGGCCGCTTAATTCTATACCTATCTCCACACTTTGAGAGTAATTTTCTAAGCCGCATCATGGCCAGAGTCTAGCGATTCCGGTATCTCATATTACGCCACCGGCGGTGGTACCACTCCCATCCGATCAATCCGAAGAGCAATGTCCAGGCGTTTACCACGACATCATCGTAAACAATACCAATGCCTCCAGGCAGCTTCTCGACAGCGCGGGCTGGGGGTGGTTTGAGGCTATCGAGCACGCGGCTTATGATGAAAACGCCCGCAAGCAGCGCCGGATGATAGCGCACCGGCAACGCTACCGTAGCCACGGGAAAAGTAAGCGCCTCATCGGCAACGATACGCGCCTTGTCGCTGCCTTGATACTCCCGTGCGCCGTATTCGCATATTGGAACGGCCAACGCTACGAGAACCACAGTTGTGAGTAGCTGCATCCAGGGGCGCAACCGATCCAGCGCCAAAGCGATAATGATCCCAAGGAGAGCGCCTGCTGTGCCAGGGAAATAGGAAATATACCCGAGGCCTAGGCCTATCGCTAAATAACCCATGAGGCCAGCAAGGGTGCTGCTGGGAATGGCGTGGATTGAAACGAAGAAGGCCAGACCGCAGGTGATGGTCACAGGCGCAATAGTCACCGCGAAGATTATCCACCTTCTGCTCGTACCTTTCATTATCTCCGCCAATGCCCCTTATTCACTAGCCGCGAACGAAGCGAGGAGTTCGGTGCAGTGCTGAGTTAGACATGGTTTGCTGTCGCGAATGTTGATGCGTAATTCATAGCCTCGTAAAGATGCTGTTGGCTTAACGGTTCATCAACTGCTTTCTGTAACCGGAGGCAAGAACAGAGAGGGTACCTGCCCGCTTTAGGAGAAGCTTTTTCACAGGCCCCCCCTTCTCTTTCACCGACTACATTCCTTCTCTCTGGTGTCCTTCGCTGCCTTCCGGTGCTCCGCGGTGGTGCTCTTTCATATGTTCCTTCATATGTTCCTTTTTATGTTCCATATGTTTCTCAGCGGCGGACTGCCATTCCTCCTGGGTTATGTGATCGTCATCATCCTTATCCATGCGCTCAAATTTCTTCTCCATGACCTCTTCAAATTCATCCTCGCCGATCCTGCCATCGCCATTGTTATCTAGCTTCTGGAACATCTTTTTATGCATCTCCTTGTGCATCTCCTCCTTCCCCGCTGTTCCCTCTTCTTCACTGGGTACATTGCCCCCCGGCACGGTAACCTGTGCAAAAGCGGGTATTAAAACCAGCGATAAGACCCCGCCAAGCAAGAGGGAATGACACATCATCTTGTATTTCGCAACCATCCTGAAGTTCCTCCTTTCAGTTTTTCATCGATAGAAGTCACACCAAGCATGTCTTCCTTCTAATCAAAGGGTAGAGACTTCTTCCCACATCACAAGGGGAAAGGGTATAGCGAATTACCCCTATTGCGGAACGGCAATAGGGCTCACAGGGGGGGCTATCGGAAGTGTGGCCAGAAAAGCAGTGTGCCCTCTCCGGCCCGAATGAGTGGGTGAGTGGCTTCCCAGAATTAACGCCTGAAAGCTCCGTCTTCAAATAAATGCATTAAAGGCCTCTTTCGGTCGTCTTATTCCACATTTAATGGCATCAACCCTGATGAACTTAATTATTATAGAAGCGAGGGAAACGACAAAAAGTACGTAGAAATACGCATTCTTATTCTAGGGTTATTAGGCTTTACTTAACTTTACGTTCTAAATGCATAAAAAGTTGCCAAATCCCTGTTAAGTACAGGCGGCCCTATCACAACAAGCGCTTTCGCCATTAAGGGAGGCTGTGATGTCATTAGAGAGGCATGCCGTGAACGGCCTCTCCCACACGCTCTACCGTCTAGCTGTGGCTTGCAATAGCCCCCGCGCACGCTCACCTCCCTTCCCGCCCAAGAGACGGCTTTTAATCCCTTAAATAAAACTTCACCTTAACGCGGAGGTGTTCCATGAGCGGGTCCTATTTAAAACCCATCCCCGGCCTTACCCCGTACCGGCAAGGCTTTGCCGATGCCCCGGATGCTGCGAGCCCACCGGTCACCATTTTTATTGTCAGTGGCGATCGGGGGATGCACCAGACGCTCCGCCAAATCAGTGAATCCACGGGCGCCCCCTGTTCCGCCTATACTACGGCTGAAGCGTTTCTAGCGGATTTTGACCCCACCCTCCCGGCTTGTCTGCTGCTCGATATCCACGCCCCCCATATGGGCGGCTTAATGCTGCAGCAACAACTCCAGCATCGGGGTAGCCGGATTCCGCTGCTCTTCGTCTCGGCAGAGGCGACGGTGCCTGAGGCCGTTCAAGCCATCCAGGCAGGGGCCATGGACTTTATTATCCAGCCCTTGAAAGGTGCGGGATTGGTCAAAACGCGCCTGAAAACCTGTCTCGCCCAAGCCCGGCAAAACCAAATCGAACGACAAAAAGAGGCAGAAATCGCCGCTCGGCTAGCCCGGTTAACCCCGCGTGAACAGCAGATCATAGAGGGAGTGGTCGCGGGTAAACAGAATAAGCAGATGGCCTTTGAGTGGAATATCAGCATCAAAACCGTGCAAATCCACCGAGCTCGGGTGATGAAAAAACTCCAGGTTAGAAACCGTGCCGAACTCATTAATCTTGTGCTCTCCCTGAGAAAAAGGACCCAAGAAGTAGCCCGGAGGAGAGGGGGTCGCGCCTCTCTGGAATAGTGATGGAGTCCCTTCTTCCGGCACAAGCCCTCTGGCGGTTATGGGAGGTTTCCCTTGCCGTCTTTTTTTTGGCCTGTCGGCGCTTGATATTTAGCCTGGAGCAGGCTTGCAAGCGACAAAATTCAAGGGTAGATCTTGAGAGTTTCCTGGCGCGGCCACAGGAAACGAGCGCTAGGAGTCAATGTCCTGTCTACTAGCGGGGTAGTAAGTGAATTGGAACCTCAAGGTTTTGTGGGCGATCGATATATTCGATACCTTGCGGCACTTCGCCACGAAGGGCGGACTTAGGCATGGGGAGTTGGATGTTTTGGTAATCTAGATCACCCCCTTCCGTCTTCTGATGCGGGCACGAATCGAAGCGAATTATTCGCTCGGGTATGACCACGGGTTTGCTCGGATACCTAATCCACTTCAGAACAAGCCAAAGCTTCCCTTCGTAAGCTATTCCATCGCAGGTCGCAATCTTGCCATCGCTTAAACTCACTGAACACGTGAATATATACATTTTTTATACTCCTCCTTGAATAGGTATCCTATCGACCCCCCCGCTTCTATTCTTGAATTAACAACCCCCTCCTTCCCGCAGGCCCATGAGCCGGATATTGAGGATAGCCCGCTTGACAACCTTCTCTTCAACTTTTCACTTCAAAAAGATCTAGTATGTCATGTTAACAATGAACGACAGAAAAGTTTACGTGGGCAAAGTCATCAACTTGGGCGAACCCACAGAAACGAATGGAATGGATCAGGATATATCGATTATGCCGCTCGATACTGCGAAAGAATCTCCGCAAGAAGTTATTTTTCCGGTGGAATATATCTGCGGCTTTGCTTAGGGTTGCCTTATGCTATGGCAGGATAAGCCCTTATTTCTATTTTGATTGGGGATAACCCAGAGGGAACTTTATAGTAAACAGGGTCCCCTGGCTTAACTCCGATTCGAGCGAAACCCCCGCATCTAGTAGATCGCAAAGCCGCTTCACAATGGTAAGACCAATGCCTTCGCCTGCGTATGAATAGGGAGAAGAGGGTTGGCAATCCAGATCGGAGTCAGGCTCATTCAACTCCTGGGCCATAGGTGAGCCAAGCACACTTTGGAGACCAAGCCCCGTGTCGCTGATGCACATGACCCATCGCTGCGCCTCTACTTTCCACGACAGCCGAATCTCACCTTGTGAAGTATGCTCTAACGCATTGAGCAAGAGATTTTGAGCAATACGCCGAACCTTCTCTGGATCGGTCTGCACAAAAACTTCCTTGGGACCCTCGGTACTTAACTTTAATCCCTTTTCAGCGGCTACAGGATGGTATTCTGCGGCAAGGGATTCGAGCACATCCACGATGTTGACCGAAAGCAGTTTCGCTGGGTCTGCACCTGACTCCAGTCGGGATAGATCGAGGAGCGAGTTGAGCATTTCTTTTACTGAATCTACACTCCGGCTGAGGACCTCTAGCACTTCCGTAAAGGATTTATTGGGCTCTTGAGAGAGCTTGAGAACGGCTGAGGCGCTTTCAATCGCTGACAATCCACCCCGTATGTCGTGTACCGCCTCTCGGAGGAGTTGCCCGCGAACCTGCGTCAACTGGTCAAATTGCGTTTTTACGATCTCTAAATCCCTTGCCAGCGCCGCCGCCTCTGCTCGGCGAAGCGCGTCAAAACGCTGCACGCTATAGCCCGTCGCTTCGATGATGAATGCGGCAACCCGGTCTAAAGCTTTGGCTCTCTCAGCGGGGGCTTGCGGGTAGTGTGCTTCAAAGAAGGCTTCCGTCATTGCTACGAGCACCCGATTCAAGTGGCCCCAATCGCGAATCAGCTCTTCGAGACTAAATCCCTGTTTCCAACGCTCATGCCCATGTTTGGCCACCTCGCGCTTTATCGTCTCCGAGGATGCTTCATTGCTCCCACAGCTTAATACCCGGCACAACCCCTCAATGGCGAGGGGAATATTGTTGTGAAATTCTGTACGGGTAAGTTTGCTGACCACTCCCAATGCATCATCGGCTTCGCACGCATGCACCCAGCGCTCGACGAGGGCCTCCTGCTGGTCACTCAGATAATTGGCAAGTTCAGATAGGGGATTATTCATGTCAAAAGGCGCAGCACTTATCCATCGCCATTATCTCCTCTGAAAAGGCGGGGGGCAAGAATGGATTGGCCAAGACGGGCGAAGCCCCATCAGCGTGGAATAAAAGAATTGAGATTACCTTTTAATCACCCAGTACAGACAGGGATGCACTGGAGTAGCTTCGAGCGGCTGACCGCCCAGCAGGATGTCTTCGTACAAGTTTCATTTGCAGAGATGGCGATGACATCTTCCGTTCGTAGGGGGCGATTGATTAGAATAGCCAAACAGCCTTGTTCTACCTACACCGGGAATCATGAGCTAGCCTGCACGCTGCTGTAAGACCAATAGTAAGACCCAGGCAAAATTAAAGATGTTTACTTATTATTAATCAACAACTTGTTACCAATTAATGGCGGAGGGCCAGGGATTCGAACCCTGGAGGGACTTTCGCCCCTGCTGGTTTTCAAGACCAGTGCCTTCAACCACTCGGCCAGCCCTCCGATAACTTGACTTATGTTTAAAGATAACTAAAAGATACCAGAGAAGCCAAACTATTGCTATTTTCAAGAAAACTAGTAAGCTTAGAACTAAACCGCTAAACGGTTGTCATAGTTGACGAAACTCCTAATTTAAAGGTAAGGATGATCCAACCATCAAGGGGGTCAGAATAGATGAGTTACAATGATCAAGCAGTTTCACGCGCAGCACCTTCGGCACTTGCCACAAATAAGCTTCTGCGCAACACCTATACCCTCCTCGCTGCGACGCTCGTTTTTAGCGCCGTCACTGCGGGGATTGCCATGGCAACCAATGCCCCCCCAGTGCATTGGGTAATTACCTTGGTAGGTTACTTCGGTTTATTATTTCTAACCAATGCCCTGCGTAACAGCGTTTGGGGCTTGGCCGCCATTTTTGCCCTGACTGGCTTTATGGGCTACACCCTGGGACCCATTCTTAACTTCTATATGGGCCTACCCAATGGCCATGAAACAGTCATGCTGGCTTTAGGAGGGACTGGCGCTATCTTCTTCGGCCTCTCCGGCTATGCCCTGGCAACCCGCAAGGATTTTAGCTTTATTGGCGGTTTCCTGATGGTAGGCATTTTAGTGGCCTTTCTGGCGGGATTGGCGGCTATGCTCTTCCAAATCCCCGCCTTATCCTTGGCCGTCTCAGCCATGTTCATCCTGTTAATGTCAGGCTTTATCTTGTTCCAAACCAGCCTGCTCGTTAATGGGGGGGAAACCAACTATATCATGGCTACGGTAAGCCTGTATGTCGCGATATACAACTTGTTCTTGAGTCTGTTGCAACTGTTAGGCATCTTTGGTGGCGATGAATAATCGTCCCTTCTAACAGGCCATTCATAGATAGAAAAGGCCCCGGAAAATCCGGGGCCTTTTTAGTTTGGGGGGCTTATTTCATCAGGAGAGCTTAATTTCCCCTTCCGTGTCCATTTTAAGCTCGATGCCTTCCACTTTCACTGTAGCGTGGGCTTTAAGGGTTTCGTCTCCTTGCAAACGCCCACTGTCGAGGGCGCGTCCCTTACGGCCTTTTCTATTTCCCGTTGTGCTGTCACCCCCAAAGTTTTGAGGAACTTGCGCACCGACATGTTGAACTGTTCTTCATCCATTCTCGCCCCTCACTCGGCTCGGCTAAAGCGGTTAAACGCTGAAACTCTCTCCACAGCCACAGGAGGCAACCACATTGGGATTCTGAAATTTAAAGCTTTCGTTCAAACCCTCGCGCCGATAATCCAACTCAGTACCGTCAATAAACCCCAAGCTTTGCTTATCAACTACGATCTTAATCCCGTCATGGTCGAAGACGGTATCCTCCGGTTCTACCTGCTCCGCAAAACCGAGAACATAAGCAAACCCCGAGCAGCCGCTCTTTTTTACCCCCACCCGCAGTCCTTCTACATTCGCCTGCTGGGAGAGAACTTTCTTAATCTGTTTTAGTGCCGAATTTGTGACTGTAATTGCCATTTCTCGCCCTCTCCTTAATCAATCAATATGCACACAACAACATCCGTTGCAGTTGTTCTATTTGACTTTTTAGCACAGCAACCAGTTCATCTATTTGGTCCAAATTATTCCCTGCCCCAAAGCTGACCCGAATCGCTCCTTGTGCCAGCTCTGGCGCAATACCCATGGCCAATAACACATGGCTAGGCTGATGGCTGCCGCTGCCGCAGGCCGAGCCACTAGAGACTCCAATCCCGGCCTTATCCAAGGCCATCAGCAAAGTCTCTCCTTCAATTCCAGGAGCCGCAAAAAATACAGTGTTGGGCAAGCGTTCAGCCTTTTC
Organism: Nitrosococcus wardiae; assembly: GCF_004421105.1. Classification (NCBI taxonomy): domain Bacteria; kingdom Pseudomonadati; phylum Pseudomonadota; class Gammaproteobacteria; order Chromatiales; family Chromatiaceae; genus Nitrosococcus; species Nitrosococcus wardiae. Next base: position 2,745,534 of record NZ_CP038033.1, on the reverse strand, counting down.
TCCAAAAATGACAACCTCCGGTAGTTGCCGCAAGGCTTGCTCCAGATATTCCCGCCACTGGGACCATGCTTGGGCCCGATGATGCAGTTCCGCGCTCACAAGCTCGGCGGCCTTTCCAAACCCCACGATAGCAGCCACATTCTCGGTACCGCTACGCCGTCCCTTCTCTTGGCCACCTCCTTGCAGGAGCGGAGCAAGGTCTAAACTACTATCCACAACCAATGCGCCAATCCCTTTAGGCCCCCCCATCTTGTGGGCGGAAAGACTCATGAGATGGACGCCGCTGCGGCGAAAGTCAAGGGGTAATTTCCCTACTACCTGAACCGCATCGGTATGAAATATACACCCTTGCTCTCGAATACCTTTGCTCAAGGCAGGGATATCCTGCAAAACACCGGTTTCATTACTGGCCCACATTACAGAAACCAACCGGGTATCGGGGCGGAGTGCGCTCTCTAAGGTGGAAGGAGTCACCCGCCCTTGGGAGTCCACCTCAATTTCAGTCACCGTAAGGCCTTGGGCCCGCAAGGACAAAGCCGGTTCCCGGAGCGAGGGGTGCTCTACCGCGCTGATGGCAAGATGCCCCTGGGGACGGGGGCCCATAACCCCAAACACCGCCAAGTTATTGGCTTCAGTGCCCCCACTGGTAAAAACCACCTGAGAAGGTGCCGCCTGAACCAAGGCGGCCACCTGGGCACGGGCTTGCTCTATGGCCTCTCGGGCGATGCGGCCATAACGATGTACGCTGGAAGGGTTGCCCTGCTGCGCTCGAAGGTAAGGAAGCATGGCTTCCAACACCCGTTCATCGAGGGGTGCTCCCGCGTTGTGGTCAAAGTAAATTGCCATACCAGCTTCATCCTTAAGGAAGCTTAATTTGTATCAACGACGACGACAGGTACAGCCCGGTCACCACTGCCTACCGAGCCTGCCTTAGCGGCATTATCCAGCCGGGCCGAAATTTCCTGAATGTCGCGGCGCTGAACCAATTCACCCAGGGTAATACGGGAAAGAAATTCATAGATCTGCCGGCTGAGATCTTCCCACAACTCATGGGTCAGGCAGCGTTGATCCCCCTGGCAGTTTTTTAATCCTCGGCAGCGCGTGGCATCCACACTCTCATCAACCGCACTGATCACATCAATTACGCTGATCTTTTCCGCCTCACGACTTAAGCGGTAGCCCCCCCCTGGACCACGGGCACTGTCGACCAACTCTTTTTTGCGCAAACGGGCGAAGAGTTGTTCTAGGTAAGAGAGAGAAATCCCTTGCCGACGGGAAATATCCGCTAAGGTGATCGGCCCCTGTTCATAATGTAGCGCCAAATCCAGCATCGCGGTTACCGCGTAACGACCTTTGGTTGTCAGCCGCATGTCATCCGCCTCATTAAATTAAGCGTTATCGGGTTCAACCAACCAAAGAGTTACATAACTGACCATATTAGTCAACTATTTGGCCGCCGCCGACTTGCCCTTATCCACTTGCTGTGCTGATTCCTCCTCATTGCCGCTTGCAGATAATTCACAAGCCTCCAGATCAGGTAACTGCTCCTCAGGGAGTTTTCCCCCCAGGCGCTGTATCTCGGCGGCCATTTGCTCAATGCGGTCGTCTAAACGCTGGATATGCTCAATCAGGCCATGAATCGCCCGCTCGATGGGATCAGGAGTATCCTGGGGCGCCCCATAGGCATCAAATCCAATGCGTTTAGCCATCGCCCGGCGCTTGGCCTCCTCTCTGCGCTGCTCCTTTGGTCGGGCCACATGCCCTGGTACCCCCACAATAGTGGCATTCTCCGGGACATTTTTGACCACCACTGAATTAGAGCCTATCCGGGCTCCACTGCCGATATATATAGGTCCGAGAACCTTGGCACCAGCCCCCACCACCACATTATTTCCCAAGGTAGGGTGCCGCTTACCCTTTTCCCAACTGGTTCCCCCCAAGGTCACTCCATGGTAGAGGGTACAGTCATCGCCGATTTCCGCCGTTTCACCAATGACCACCCCCATCCCGTGGTCAATAAAAAAGCGCCGCCCGAGCTGGGCCGCTGGATGGATCTCGATCCCGGTCAACCAACGGCTTAAAGTAGAAATGGCTCGCGCCGGCCATCTCGCTCCTAAATTCCACAGCCGGTGACTCAACCGATGCCATAAAATGGCGTGGAAGCCGGGATAAGTGGTGACCACTTCAAAGACATTGCGTGCCGCAGGATCCCGCTCGAACACACAATTGATTTCTTCTCGCAAACGTTCAAACATATTTCCCTAATCAATAGGCCTATAACATTAAATCAATGACAACCTATTATTGTTTCATAATTATGGTGTTATAACCCTTTTGCTTTATCCTGGGCAGCCGTCAAAATCCCGCGCAAGATATTCACTTCACGGATCTCAAGATGAGCACGAAAAAACAAGCGGCGTAAGCGGCGCATCAGAAGCTTAGGGTTACTTGGATTAAGAAATCCGATCTCTATCAAGGTTTGTTCCAGATGTTGAAAAAAGCCTTCCACTTCATCTACGGACGCCGGGTGCGATTCTGTGGAGCGTCGGGAAGGGAGAGAAGTCCCTGCCATAGCAGCCATCCGAACTTCGTAGGCCATCACCTGCACCGCCGCCGCCAAGTTAAGAGAGCTATATGCTGGATTACTTGGAATATGGACCCAATAATTACAATAATCGAGCTCCACATTGGAAAGTCCCGAATGTTCTCGGCCAAACACTATCGCCACCTCCCCCTCCAGGGATTCCTGGACAGCCAGGGCACCGCAAGCACGGGCATCTAGCGCTGGCCAGGAAATATTTCGAGGCCGGGCGCTCAACCCAAACACCGTTCGGCAACCAGCTATTGCTTGGGGTAAGTTGGTGCAAATTTCCGCCTGGGCCAATAATTCATCTGCACCGGAGGCCCGCGCCGTCGCCTCAGCACAGGGAAAACGCGCTGGATTCACTAAGTATAGCCGGGATAATCCCATAGTGTGCATAGCCCGCGCTGCCGCCCCAATATTGCCGGGATGAGTGGTCCCCACCAATATAATACGCACCTTCGCCAATGACATGGGTTAGCGCGCTCCCGCCCCAGTAACCAACATGGCATCGCCATAACTGAAAAAGCGATAACCCTCCTTGACCGCATGACGATAAGCGGCCAACACCTGGTCACGGCCGGCAAAAGCGCAGACCAACATCAGCAGTGTTGTCTCTGGCAGGTGAAAATTGGTGATCAAGGCATCCACAGTGTGGAACCGATAACCAGGAAAGATAAAAATCTCTGTCTCCCCCTGGTAAGGGGCGAGTGTTCCTCCCACCGCGGCGCTTTCCAGCGCCCGCACCGTCGTCGTCCCTACGGCTACCACCCGTCCCCCTTGCCGTTGCGTCTCCCGTACCTGAACACAGACCTGCTCCGGCACCTCTACATATTCGGCATGCATCCGATGCTCTGTGATATTTTCAACCCGTACCGGCTGAAAAGTCCCTGCGCCTACGTGGAGGGTAACATAGCCTAACCCCACCCCTTGGGCCTGCAACTGTTCTAATAACGGCCTATTAAAGTGCAAGCCGGCCGTCGGTGCCGCAACAGCACCTGGACGGGCGGCATAAACGGTTTGATATCGCTCTCTGTCAATGGGCTTTGTCTCCCGGTGAATATAGGGGGGTAAAGGCATTCGGCCTACCGCTTCAAGGAGTTGCAGCAGGGGGCGGGGGTCCTGAAAGCGCAATTCAAACAAATCCGCAACCCGCTCCCCGACTTCCACCTCCACTGACTGCTCCAACACCAGCCGGCGCCCTGGCCGAGGGGGTTTACTCGCCCGCACATGGGCCAGAGCCCGGTGCTGATCCAGAAGCCGCTCGATGAGCACTTCCACCTTACCCCCGCTATCCTTAACCCCCAGGAGCCGGGCCGGTATCACCTTGGTATCATTGAACACTAACAAGTCTCCCTCCGATAGCAAGGTGGGAAGCTCAGCAAACCACCGATCCCCGAGGGCGCCGCAAGCGCCATCTAAAAATAACAAGCGGCTTTCTCCACGCCGCTCAGGGGGATACTGAGCAATCAAGCGCTCGGGGAGGTCATAGGAAAAATCACTTAGCTGCATAACCCTAAATTTTAGCATTATCAGCCAAAATTCTGGTTTGCCTCTTCTCGAACGTCAAAATTCCGATATAATGGGGGGGCAATGCCGAGGTGGCGAAATTGGTAGACGCGCCAGACTCAAAATCTGGTGGTGGCAACACCGTGCGAGTTCGAGTCTCGCCCTCGGCACCAACACATGCCATATTTAAAGAGTTTCCGCGTGTCTTGGGTCTTTTAGAGTCTGCAGATTCTCGGACATACTGACCATGTCCGTTTATTGCCCCTCTATCTAACGGGGGTAGAGAGTTGTTGGACTGCACGGCTCATTAACTGCTCTCTGGGATCGGAGGCAAAGAAGAGGGTATCTATCAGCTTAGAAAAGGCTTTTCCACAGACACCCCCTTCTCTCTTTCCTGCTATTATTCTTCCCTCTAGTATTCCCCGCAGCCTCCCTGTGCTCCGCGGTGATGTTATTTCTTATCTTTCTTCATGAGTTCCTTAGCGGCGGCCTGCCACTCCTCCTGAGTTACAAAGCCGTCATCATCCTTGTCCTTGCGCTTAAACTTTTCCTTCTTGGCCTCTTCAAATTCATCCTTGCTGAGCTTCCCATTACCATCTTTATCCAGCTTTTGGAACAAATTTTTGTGCATTTCCTGCTTTTCTGTTGCCCCTCCTTCTTTACCACCTATGATCCTATGCGGTATGACAGTCTGCGCAAAGGCGGGTATTAAAACCAGTGAGAAAACCCCTCCAAGCAAGAGGGAAGAGCTCATTACCTTGTATTTCGCAAGCATCCTGAAGTTCCTCCTTTCAGTCATCCATCTACAGAAATCACACAAGCATGCCTTCCTTCTAAATTAAAGGGTAGAAACTTCTCCACACATCACAAGGTGAAAGGACATAGCGGATTACCCCTCTTACGGAACGGCAATAGGACTCAGTTGCACCGAATTACTCAAGGTGCGCCTTAAGGCATGTCTCGCCCAAGCCCTGAAAAGCCAGGGCGAGCAAAAAAAGGAAGCAGAAATCGCCGCCCGCTTTGTGCGTGAGAACGGCAGATCATGGAAGAAGTGGTCGCAGGGAAACAGAATAAGCAGATGAGTTTTCAAAGCTCAGCCGATAAATGCATGACGCGGCTCCGATACTCCAGCCGGTTCTTCCCCCTTGAGGGCGGCCAACATGGTATCAGCATCGGAGGCCTCGAAAGGATCGGTGGGGCAGTTATCAGATAAGCCAGGCTCCACGAACAATTTTTCAATCTTGCCATCATTCACTAGCATCGAGTAACGCCAGGAACGCAGACCAAAGCCCAGGTTGCTCTTATCCACCAACATCCCCATCTTGCGTGTAAACTCGCCATTGCCATCAGGCAACATTTTGACGTTCTTCGCCCCTACATGCTTGCTCCATTGAAACATGACAAAGGCATCGTTCACTGAAAGACAATAAATTTCGTCCACGCCCAAAGCCTTAAACTCGTCGTAAAGTTCTTCATAACGCGGCAGGTGGTTGGATGAACAGATTGGGGTGAAGGCCCCAGGCAGGGAGAAGACAATGACCTTCTTCCCAGCAAAGATTTCCTCGCTGGTGGTGTCCTGCCAGCGATAGGGATTGGGATCTTTAACCGATTCATCCCGGACACGGGTTTTGAATATGGCATGAGGAACGTGTTCAATGACGGGCATGTTCTATTCTCCTTATAGGGTGTCAAATTTTCCTATCACCGACAAAACTACTGTGTTCAGAGTAGTAAAATCACTCAGCTGCAACTGTTTCAGTTTCCGCGGTTTTGGTTTGTTGGTATTCGATGCGATCAACAATCAAAAAAGCATCCATGGTTTCAAGTCTGACCTGGGTGCCTATCGTAAGATTCTTGCTATATTTATCCTTAATAGCCTCCAGATTAATAGGATACACAGTCCCTGTAACCCTCACTTCAGACCCTTCCCTCACGGAGATCCCTCTTTCAATCAAATTGGCCGGTATTACCACAACTATCTCATCATTGAAAAATCCACCACTTTCAAGAATAAAGGTGCGTGGAGTATGGGGAACAATACCGTCTTTTACTTTTCCCGGTACAGTGACAATTTGGCCGTAATAGCGAGCCTCTTTGTCCAGAAGTGCTTCTACATTCTCCACCGCCTGCGGCTCTATATTCCCTCCTTGGCTAGTCATCTGCGTAAAGCCTAGGGCAGAAAAGGCCAAGAGCAGAACAGTTGCTATCACTGCCTGAGTCCGTCTCACTATGCGATTTATTAATTCAGCCATACTTTTCTCCCCCTCTAATAATTATTGCAGGCCAATATCGCTTCAGTCTTTAATCAACTACAACTGAATTTTGTGAGTTTACGGCTTTCATTACCGTTACTTTTTTAATCAAGTAAAGCAGTGCAGGTAGGTTTGTCAAGCTATTCGTAAACAACTCCAGGACACACTCTTCCTCTTCCCACTCGAAAATAAAAAGGCTAATATCACCCCATAGCTTTAATACAACCCCGGGGGCTACTGGGATTGGTCGGCACTCTGTTGGTTAATTGCTTTTTTTTCGGTCTCAATCCACTGCTCGACATTGCACTCTAGGATATCTAAGGGAATGGAACCACTGCTAAGCACTAGATCATGGAAGGCGCGAATATCAAAGTCTTTGCCAAGTTTTTCCAGGGCCTCCTGGCGTAGCGCCTGGATTTTAAGCTCGCCAATTTTATAAGCTAGGGCTTGGCCTGGCCAGGCAATGTAGCGATCGATCTCATTGATAATGTCATGCTCTGTCTTGGCCGAATTTTCCTTAAAAAAATCAATGGCCTGCTTCCGAGTCCAACCCTTGGCATGTATTCCAGTGTCCACCACTAACCGGATTGCCCGCCACATCTCATAGGTCAACTGGCCAAATTTAGAATAGGGATCCTGATAGATTCCCAGTTCTTCACCGAGGCTTTCCGCGTATAACCCCCAGCCTTCCGAAAAGGCCGTAAAACCAGAAAAACGCCGGAAGTTCGGCAGCTCTCCCAATTCCTGCTGGAGAGCGATCTGAAGATGATGGCCGGGCACCGCCTCGTGCAGGGTAAGCACTTCCATTTCATATTTTGGGCGCACCTCCGGCTTGTAGAGATTAACGTAATAATAGCCAGCCCGGCTGCCGTCGGCGGCCGGCTGTTGATAATAGCCGGTAGGCAGATCCGGTGCAGAGGAACGGGGGATCGGCTTCACCCCATAGGGTATGCGGGGCAACTTACCGAAAAGATTAACCAATTCAGGATCAATCTTTTTCGCGATGGCCCGATAGCCTGCCAACAATGCATCCGACTCTTGGTAATAAAATTGGGGATCGGTACGCAAAAAATGAAGGAAGGCCTCGAAATCGCCCTCAAACTCCAGCTCTCTGATGAGCTGATCCATTTCATTCCGAATCCGGGCAACCTCCTGAAGACCAATTTGATGAATCTCCTCCGGCGTCAACGAGGTGGTTGTGAATTGGCGAGCCCGATAAGCATAAAACGCGTTACCATCCGGTAGCCCATGAGCGCCTACAACTTCACGGCAATTCGGCAAATACTGCTGATTGAAGAATACTTGAAACTGGCGGTAGGCAGGAACAACGACGTTGGCAATGGCCTGTTCTGCCTCTTGCCGTAGCTCGGCTTGAGTGGTCGCCGAAATGCCTTCCGGCATCTTTCTGAAAACCTGGTAGAAGGGGCTTTTTGTTGGTTCAGTAACGACCTGGTGGGCAATCTGATCCGGAATCCGTTCCATGATGATCTTTGGCGGGACACGCTCCTCCGCCAACCCCCTCTTCATGAGTGCCATGGTCTCCTCAACAACCCGGTCAATTTGATTGAGCCGCACAATCCAATCGCGGAAATCCTGCTCTCTCTGGAAACGTAAGCGCTCGGCCACTTGGTGTAGAGTCTGAACGCCCCCTTGTTGATCGAGGGGCATGAGAAAAGCCCGGTACTGAAAACCCTCAATCTTCGTTTTCAGCTGCTGCTCAAAAAGAGCATAGTTGAGCTTTTCTTTTTTGGGCAATACCGCCCGGTTAATGTCGTAAAGTTGCGCTAGGGCTTTTTGATCTGCTTCGTGACTGGCACGAATGGCTTCCAGGGAATGCTCGCCCCACTCATCATTGTAACGGCGATCCCCCAGGGAAGAGGCAAATACAGGGTTTTCCCGCAGGTAGCGTTCCCATTCGTCTTGGAAAAGCTGGCGCAGCCGTTTGGTAACCTGGACCGATGCTTCCCCATTGATATTAGCCTCATCTGAGGCGATGGCCTCACGGCTAGTATCTGGCTGGCAGACTAACAGCAGAACCGCCAAAGCGGTAAGAAAAATAGCTTTGAAGCCCATTTTAGTCTTAATAAATTATCCCAATAAACGACGAAACCACTTCAAGGCGCTTGCAGAGTAAGGGGGGTATTTAAAACTAGGATCAAACCAGGTACCACTATGGAGCACGCTCTTGCGGTTACTAAATGTGACAAACCCATCATAGCCATGATAACGCCCTTGTCCAGATTGATTAATTCCACCAAAAGGCAAGTCGGGATTGCTCAGGTGAACCATGGCATTGTTGGTGGCGCCTCCACCAAACTGGAAACGATTTAAGTAAAAATCTTGGCTTTCTTTTTCACCGGTAAAAAGATAAAAAGAAAGGGGATAAGGATTCTTTCTAATAATATCTAACGCTTCCGATCTGCTTTGATAGGTGATTATAGGTAAAATAGGGCCGAAAATTTCCTCTTGCATGACGGGCTGTGACAAGTCTGTCACTTGCAACAGGGTAGGAGCAATATAGCGCTCTTCCAAACTGTGTTGTCCGCCATATAAGACTTTGCCCTGTTCCAGATAGCTTACCAAGGTCTTCCAACGCCCCTCATTTACAATTCGAGCAAGGTGCTGACTAGGCTGAGAAGGATCGCCATAGAATGTTAATAAAGTCTCCTTTAGGATTTTGATAAAGGGATCAACCACCGTTTTATCTAAGAGAAGATAATCGGGAGCGACACAGGTCTGCCCGCTATTAAAAAACTTACCCCAAAGCAAGCGCTTGGCTGCCACCCCAAAAGCCGCAGAAGGCTCTACAATGGCTGGACTTTTCCCCCCGAGTTCCAAGGTGGTGGAAATCAGATGACGGCCCGCTTGTTCCGCAATCATAGATCCCACACGGGATGAGCCGGTGAAAAAGATATGATCAAAGGGATAATTCTCAATTAATTCTGGAACGACTTTACCACCCTCTCCTTCCACCACAGTGAGGTATTCTGGTGGAAAATGGTTGCTGATTAAATTTTTTATTAAGGCTGAAGTGTGGGGAGTGAGTTCCGAAGGTTTAATCACCACGCAGTTACCAGCGGTCATGGCAGCCACGACGGGGGCTAAGGTTAATTGAAAAGGATAATTCCAGGGACCAATGACCAGAACGACTCCCTTAGGTTCAGAATATACGCGGCTTTTACTCGGTTGAAGTGCCAGGGGGGTAGATACTTTCTCTGGTCTCATCCACCTGCGGAGATATTTAAGAGTATGATGAATTTCCTGGTATAAAAAAGCAATTTCACTGGCATAGGTCTCCACCACCGGCTTACCAAAGTCAGCCGCTAGCGCCTGAGTGATTTTTTTTTCATGCCCAGAAATTATCCGATGCAATTTTTGTAGTTGCTGCCTACGAAACTCCTCATCGCGGGTATTGCCATCGGCAAAAAAGGACCGCATTTTGTCTCTGCCAGGGAATAAAAAGTCAGGATCAGCCACTTTTAAACCAATTTCATAAATGTTGTTAAAACATTAATTAGCGTAGCAGCTTTGCTTTTGCAATTATAGGTAAGCTGAAAATAGCCAAAAGAAGCCATCCCGCAACCGGACCGGGATAGAGCGCTGGTCCAAATCCTCCAACCGCAGGATCTGCGCGTCTTTCCAAGCATCATCAAGATAATGATTGACAGTTGCCGCTAGCGCGGTATCGAATAATTCCACTCCCACTTCGAAATTCAGCCTCAAACTGCGCGGGTCCAGATTTGCTGAGCCAGCCAGCACATAGTCATCATCCACCATAAAAAGCTTACTATGGGCAAATGGCGGAGGCTTAAGGCCAACACGCACCCCCCACTGCAATAACTCCCACAATGAGTGCTGAGTGGCCCAATCCACATAACGCAGGTTAGATCGCTGCGGGAGCAAAACTTCTACCCTGATACCGCGAACAGCCGCACCCTGGAGGGCACCCATCAATTCACGATGGGGGAGAAAATAAGGCGTCATAATGCGAATCCGCTGGCGCGCCCCGCCGACTAAGCCCATGAGAGTCATGGCTAATCGATCTAAGCTCTCGTCTGGACCGTCTTCAATGACCCGCGCGCGCGCATTACCCCGTTCTTCCCCTTTACCGATCCTGGCGGCGAGCACTTCACGGGTAGCGGCGTACCAGTCGCGGGCAAAAGCTTCGGCTAAACTAACCGCCGCAGGGCCGTACAGTTCAAAATGCACATCCTTATGAGGATTATCAATCCGTGGGGCTGCGACAAAATGGCGATCATCAATATTCAGTCCGCCAAAAAAGGCATAGTCCGTATCGATAACCGCGATTTTGCGATGATTGCGCAGGTTGATATGAAGTGATGGTGGCAGCAGTCGCAGTGGCAGAAACTCAACATATCGAACTCCCATATCCTGTAGCCGCCGCCGCAAACTGTGCAGTGAATACCAAGCCCCCACACCATCTACCAATACACGCGTGTCCACTCCCCGTTTCACGGCATTTATAAGAGCAGCGGCAATCTCCATACCAATACCATTGCCAGAGAAAATATAACTGGAAATCCAAACCCGTGCCTGGGCGGATTTGATAGCCTCGATCAACCGCGGATAGAAAGCATCGCCGTTCTCGAGAAAAGTAACCTTATTCCCCCCTATCAGAGGGGTTACCGTCGTGCGCCAGCCCACATGGGCTAGCGGATGATCATCACTCTTCGGTGGCAGTTCTTGCGGCAGAAAGACCTCACCCCGCTCATAACCAAAATAGGGCAAGGTGGACTTCCATCCTGTAACTTCCCTCGCACTATGATGAATACGGTTAACACCGAAAAAAAAATAGAGTAAGGGACCTGCGATGGGAAATAAAATCGAAACACTGATCCAGCCGAGCGCGGCGCGATGGTCCCGTTTGAATAATAAAGCATGGACAACCGCAAACGGCGCAGCAATAAAATGAAAAAAAAGAACTATCAACCCGCCGAGCATATAGGGGCAAGATTATCGTATTTTTAATGCGCCATCGGTGGAAATAATTTTTATTTTTAAAAACTTACCACTTGGGGATTAAAAAAGAGAAATTTCAAGTCTGTGCTGCACCATAGAGCCTGGCATAGAGACCGTCATTACGAATCAACTCGTCATGGTGACCTTCTTCAATAATGCGACCCCCATCAAAGACATAGACCCGCTCTGCCTGTTTCACAGCACTGAGACGGTGGGCAATAATAATTGTAGTCCGTCCAGCAAGGAATTTCCCCAATTCCTGATGTAACTTACCCTCAGTCTCTGTATCCAAGGCCGAGGTGGCTTCATCCAAAATCACCACCTTAGGATCGGCCAAGATCATCCGGGCAACAGCTAAGCGCTGGCGTTGACCACCAGAGAGCCTGACCCCTTGGCGTCCGACCATGGTATCCAATCCCTGGTCCATTCCTGCCACTATCTCGCGCAATTGGGCCATTTCCAGGGCCTGCCAAAGAAGCTCATCGGGCATCTCCCGAGCTAGGGTAATATTAGCCCGCACAGTATCGTTAAATAAGGCGGGATATTGCAACACAGTAGCCACATTCTCCCGCACCACATCGAGACCGATCTCGGTAACCGGCACGCCATCGAAAAGCAAAGTGCCAAATTGGGGAGGATATAACCCTAATAGCACTTGGACCAAAGTCGTTTTGCCGCCGCCACTGGCCCCTACTAAGGCGACCTTCTCCCCTGCCTGGATATCTAAGCTGACGTGATCCAATACCCGGGGACCATTACCATAAGCAAAACATACATCTCGCAGAGATACACTGGTGGTAAGCTTGCCAATAAAAGGATTCTGACGATGGGGATAATGGGGCTCTTTCTTTAAGGCGGGCAATCGATTGAGACGCATTAGGGCTCCCTTTGCACTGGCGAGGGAGTATTGAATGTTAAGCACCTCTTGCACGGGCCCCATCATGAACCATAGATAGCCAAATACGGCAAACATTTGCCCAATGGTTAAATCAGAAAACACGACCATGAGCATCGCGGTGGCTCGAAATATCTCAAAACCGCAGAGAAACACCAAAAAGGATAACCGATTAGCTGTCTCGCTTTTCCATGCATAGGCAACGGAGTGATTCCGTACCCTCTGGGCTAAATCCATAAGACGTTGGACATAATGCCGTTCCCGATTGGCAGCCCGAACCTGCTGGATAGCATCTAAAGTCTCAGTGAGGGCACCCTGAAAAATTTCATAAGCTGTATTTTCTTTGTGCTTCAGATGTTTGACCTGCTTTCCCAAAACCATCGTGAAATAAATCACGAGAGGATTCATCAATAGAATCAATAATCCAAGCTGCCAATTTACCCAAAGCAGAACTGCCGCTACGCCAATGATCGTCAGCACGGCCACAATAAACTTGCTGATGGTGATACCCACAAACTGATCTACAGTATCTAGGTCAGTTACAAAGTGAGAGGCCACAGCACCGCTACCCAATGTTTCATATTCAGCCATAGAAACCCACCTAAGGCGGGCCAGCAGGTCTTTGCGCAGGCGATAAGTGATGTCCTTGGCAATATGGATGAACTGACGCATCTGCCACACCGCTAATAACATCGATCCTAGGCGCAGCAGCAAAGTTAATGCCAATACCGCTAGTACGTAGAAAATTGGCCCCTGCCAAGTTGACGGAAAAAGAGCATTAATAGTCGATACGATAATCCCAGATTGCTCCAATAATACTTCATCAACCAAAAGGGGCATGAGCATGGGTATGGGGACACTCATAAGCGCAGCTAGTATAGCAATCAGCTGGGCAGAGAGCAGCTTACGGCGGTGCTCCAGTGCCATTCCTAATATATATTTCCAGCTATAGGTATTCTCTGAGGATTGGGCTGGTAATGGCGCCACCGGAGACTTAAGGCCATTATTTACTGCTTGATTCATTTCGAAAAAATTCTAGTAAAAAAGAAAACCTATCGACCCCATGGGAGCGGATAAATTCACCCCCTGGCAGGAGTTTGAGAGCGATGGCAGGTGGCATAACCATCGTCTAAAGCGAGACAAAATCTAATTTAATATTTTACGCTGAAATGCTGTGATATCGAAGAGTTCTGCTTAAATTGGAATTTTTCTAATAAAGAGGAATTAAGACGGGTAAAGAGCGAAAAAAAATACCCCCATAAAGCAAAACCCCCGACTGAGGGTTTCAATCGGGGGTTTAACGAAGATATAAGATGCCTGGCGGTGACCTACTTTCACATGGGCAACCCCACACTATCATCGGCGCTGAGTAGTTTCACTTCCGAGTTCGGCATGGGTTCGGGTGGGACCTACTCGCTATGGCCACCAGGCAAAAACTGCTCTCTCTTGGGGGAAGTCTGCTCTCTCTGGCAATCCACCCAACTTGCTTGGGTGTTATATGGTCAAGCCTCACGGGCCATTAGTACGGGTTAGCTTCACACATTACTGCGCTTCCACACCCCGCCTATCAACGTTGTCGTCTCCAACGACCCTTCAGGAACCTCGCAGGTCCTGGGAGATCTCATCTTGAGGAGGGCTTCCCGCTTAGATGCCTTCAGCGGTTATCCCCTCCGGACATAGCTACCCGGCCATGCCACTGGCGTGACAACCGGAACACCAGAGGTCCGTCCACTCCGGTCCTCTCGTACTAGGAGCAGCCCCTCTCAAATCTCCAACGCCTACGGCAGATAGGGACCGAACTGTCTCACGACGTTCTAAACCCAGCTCGCGTACCACTTTAAATGGCGAACAGCCATACCCTTGGGACCGGCTACAGCCCCAGGATGTGATGAGCCGACATCGAGGTGCCAAACACCGCCGTCGATATGAACTCTTGGGCGGTATCAGCCTGTTATCCCCGGAGTACCTTTTATCCGTTGAGCGATGGCCCTTCCACTAAGAACCACCGGATCACTAAGACCGTCTTTCGACCCTGCTCGACCTGTCCGTCTCGCAGTCAGGCACCCTTTTGCCTTTGCACTCACTACGCGATTTCCGACCGCGCTGAGGGTACCTTCGCGCTCCTCCGTTACCCTTTAGGAGGAGACCGCCCCAGTCAAACTACCCACCATGCACTGTCCCCGACCCGGATAACGCGCCTAGGTTAGAACTCCAAACATGCCAGGGTGGTATTTCAAGGTCGGCTCCACCGAAACTAGCGTCCCGGCTTCTTCGCCTCCCACCTATCCTACACAAGCAGGTTCAAAGTCCAGTGCAAAGCTGTAGTAAAGGTTCACGGGGTCTTTCCGTCTTGCCGCAGGTACACTGCATCTTCACAGCAATTTCAATTTCACTGAGCCTCGGGTGGAGACAGTGTGGCCATCGTTACGCCATTCGTGCAGGTCGGAACTTACCCGACAAGGAATTTCGCTACCTTAGGACCGTTATAGTTACGGCCGCCGTTTACCGGCGCTTCGTTCAAGGGCTTCGCCTCGCGACTAACCCCATCACTTAACGTTCCGGCACCGGGCAGGCGTCACACCCTATACTTCCTCTTTCAAGTTCGCAGAGTGCTGTGTTTTTAATAAACAGTCGCAGCCACCTGGTCACTGCAACCTCCTTCCGCTCCAGACGCTCGGTCCTTCACGTACCAGAGGCACACCTTCTCCCGAAGTTACGGTGCCAATTTGCCGAGTTCCTTCACCCGAGTTCTCTCAAGCGCCTGAGGATTCTCTCCCCGCCCACCTGTGTCGGTTTCGGGTACGGTCTCACATAACCTGATGCTTAGAGGCTTTTCCTGGAAGCCGGGCCTCAACTGCTTCGCCCTTCAATAAGAGCTCGTCATCACGCCTCGGAATACGCGCCCCCGGATTTGCCTAGGAACGCTCCCTACACGCTTAAACCGGGACTTCCAACCCCCGGCCAGCCTAGCCTTCTCCGTCACCCCATCGCAGTTATGCCAGGTACCGGAATATTAACCGGTTTCCCATCGACTACGCCTCTCGGCCTCGCCTTAGGGACCGACTCACCCTGCGCCGATTAACGTTGCGCAGGAACCCTTGGGCTTTCGGCGAGGGGGCCTCTCACCCCCTTTATCGTTACTCATGTCAGCATTCGCACTTCCGATGCCTCCAACATGCCTCTCAGCACGCCTTCTACAGCCTACGGAACGCTCCCCTACCGCATAAATCCCCCGCAGAGGACTCATACCCGCAGCTTCGGTATATCGCTTTAGCCCCGGTACATCTTCCGCGCAGGCCGACTCGACCAGTGAGCTATTACGCTTTCTTTAAAGGATGGCTGCTTCTAAGCCAACCTCCTGGCTGTCTTCGCCTTCCCACATCGTTTCCCACTTAGCGATAATTTCGGGACCTTAGCTGACGGTCTGGGCTGTTTCCCTCTCCACGATGGACCTTCTCACCCACCGTGTGTCTCCCATGCTCCCACTTCCCAGTATTCGGAGTTTGCCTCGGTTTGGTAAGGCTATACGCCCCCCTAGCCGAAACAGTGCTCTACCCCCAGGAGTGATACATGAGGCACTACCTAAATAGCTTTCGGGGAGAACCAGCTATCTCCGAGCTTGTTTAGCCTTTCACTCCTAACCACAGCTCATCCCCTGATTTTTCAACATCAGTGGGTTCGGGCCTCCAGTGGGAATTACCCCACCTTCACCCTGGCCATGGCTAGATCGCCCGGTTTCGGGTCTACTCCCAGCGACTCAGCCGCCCTATTCAGACTCGGTTTCCCTACGGCTCCCCTCTCGGTTAACCTGGCCACTGAAAGTAACTCGCTGACCCATTATACAAAAGGTACGCAGTCACCTCCCTAAGAAGGCTCCCACTGCTTGTACGCATACGGTTTCAGATTCTCTTTCACTCCCCTCTACGGGGTTCTTTTCACCTTTCCCTCACGGTACTTGTCCACTATCGGTCGGTAGGGAGTATTTAGCCTTGGAGGGTGGGCCCCCCTTCTTCAGACAGGATACCACGTGTCCCGCCCTACTCATCTTCACCTGTAACACCCTTTCGTGTACCGGGCTATCACCGTCTACGGCCGGACTTTCCAATCCGTTCCACTAAAATCCTACAGGCTTTTGGGCTGCTCCCCTTTCGCTCGCCGCTACTCAGGGAATCTCGGTTGATTTCTTTTCCTCTAGGTACTGAGATGGTTCAGTTCCCCAGGTTCGCCTCACATGCCTATATATTCAGCATGCAATACCTAGCCTCAACTAGGTGGGTTCCCCCATTCGGATACCCCCGGATCATCGCCCGTTTGCCGGCTCCCCGAGGCTTTTCGCAGACTACCACGTCCTTCTTCGCCTCCTACCGCCAAGGCATCCACCGTATGCGCTTATTCGCTTGACCATATAACCCCAAACAACCTGGGCTATATCATTCTCGCCAACATACCTCGCAAGCTCCTCGCTTGCCTCGCCTTGAACTTCTCTTCCCCTCGTTTTTAAAGAGCAATTACAACCACTTGAGTGAGATACTGCAAGCAATTTGTGTGAGCACTCACGACCTAGTTTAGCGTGCTAAACTTTTTAGGAGGTGATCCAGCCGCAGGTTCCCCTACGGCTACCTTGTTACGACTTCACCCCAGTCATTGACCACACCGTGGTAAGCGCCCTCCCGAAGGTTAAGCCACCTACTTCTGGTGCAGCCAACTCCCATGGTGTGACGGGCGGTGTGTACAAGGCCCGGGAACGTATTCACCGCGGCATTGCTGATCCGCGATTACTAGCGATTCCGACTTCATGCAGTCGAGTTGCAGACTGCAATCCGGACTACGACCGGCTTTCTGAGATTAGCTCCGCATCACTGCTTGGCCACCCTCTGTACCGGCCATTGTAGCACGTGTGTAGCCCTGGCCATAAGGGCCATGATGACTTGACGTCATCCCCACCTTCCTCCGTTTTGTCAACGGCAGTCCCCCTAGAGTGCCCGGCCTAACCGCTGGCAACTAGAGGTAAGGGTTGCGCTCGTTGCGGGACTTAACCCAACATCTCACGACACGAGCTGACGACAGCCATGCAGCACCTGTCTCCCGGCTCCCGAAGGCACCCCCGCATCTCTGCAGGGTTCCGAGGATGTCAAAACCAGGTAAGGTTCTTCGCGTTGCATCGAATTAAACCACATGCTCCACCGCTTGTGCGGGCCCCCGTCAATTCATTTGAGTTTCAACCTTGCGGCCGTACTCCCCAGGCGGAGAACTTATCGCGTTGGCTACAACACTGAAAGGCTTACCCTCCCAACGTCTAGTTCTCATCGTTTAGGGCGTGGACTACCAGGGTATCTAATCCTGTTCGCTCCCCACGCTTTCGCACCTCAGCGTCAGTTATGGTCCAGGAGGCCGCCTTCGCCACTGGTGTTCCTTCCGATATCTACGCATTTCACCGCTACACCGGAAATTCCGCCTCCCTCTACCACACTCTAGCTCAGCAGTATCAAGTGCAATTCCCAGGTTGAGCCCAGGGCTTTCACACCCAACTTACTAAACCGCCTACGCGCCCTTTACGCCCAGTAATTCCGATTAACGCTCGCACCCTCCGTATTACCGCGGCTGCTGGCACGGAGTTAGCCGGTGCTTCTTCTGTGGGTAACGTCAACACGATGCGCTATTCACACACCGCTTTTCTTCCCCACTGAAAGGGCTTTACAACCCGAAGGCCTTCTTCACCCACGCGGCATTGCTGGATCAGGCTTGCGCCCATTGTCCAATATTCCCCACTGCTGCCTCCCGTAGGAGTCTGGGCCGTGTCTCAGTCCCAGTGTGGCTGATCGTCCTCTCAGACCAGCTACCGATCGTCGCCTTGGTAGGCCCTTACCCTACCAACTAGCTAATCGGACGCAGGCTCATCCCCTAGCGCGAGGCCCGAAAGTCCCCCGCTTTCCTCCTCAGAGCGTATGCGGTATTAGCCCGAGTTTCCCCGGGTTATCCCCCTCTAGAGGCCAGATTCCTACGCGTTACTCACCCGTCCGCCACTCGCCAGCCGCCTAAGTAAACTTAGACGCTGCTGCCGTCCGACTTGCATGTGTTAAGCATGCCGCCAGCGTTCAATCTGAGCCATGATCAAACTCTTCAGTTGAATCTTTAGTCGTCACATAAATGTGACGTATATGGTGCTCGATACAAACTTCCTCAAATAACATTGAGGTTACTGCATCGAAAAGCTTTTTTGAGCACAGCTTCCCATCGACGCGAGCGCCCACACAAATTACTTGTTACTTGCATCTCATCAAGTTTTTAAAGAACTAAGGAAACTCTCCGCCCGGCTACCCTAGATGAGCGGATCCTTATAATTTCATAAATCTTAAATCAAGGCTACTAGTACAGCATCTCTGCTTAACCAGCACCTTTCAGCAGCAAGAAATATGCTGCTTCAAGGAAAGTTCGATTTGCAAATTATAGCACTTGGTAAATCCCTTTGCCAACATTTATCTTTCCCTCTGCCTCGTCCCTGTAAGCTTGAATGCCGCCAGGAAAGTTATATAAATGTTACCTGAATATGACAATAATAACAAAGGGTATTTTACATTCCTTAATCAACCTTTAGTCCTTCAAGCCAATCCCTTTGGCCCAAACCCTTCCCCCTAACTTTAAATCATAGAACCAACCGGGTGACAAGTTTTTTCTTTTTAATATATTGTAAGCAATTGATCGTTATAACAAATCATCAAAAGGAGAAACTGGCCTCTGTTTCAGTACCGCTAATAATCAATAACTTAGTCTAAACTTTTTATATTTTATAGCTTAGGTTGCAATGGAGGGGCTTTATGTTGATAAAGGGAAAAGAATGGAGAGTACTCCTCTCGTTCCTCCTCTACACCGTATTACTACTATTGCTCGGTTGCTCTTCAGAAGAAGAATCACCTCTGGCACCCCCAACGGAGACTTCCAGAGCCCCTTCCAAGCCACAAGCTAGCCGGGAAGCCTTGCTGCCGTCTTTCGCAGATATTGTTGCCGAAGCAAAACCTGCCGTCGTCAATATCGCAACCACCCAAACGATTGAGACTCCTGAAGGGCATCCCTTTTTTGGGCCTGATTCCTTTGGGGAAGAAAATCCCTTTGAGGAATTCTTTCGACGCTTCTTCCCCGATATGCCCAAGACCTTCAAGCGGCAAAGTCTGGGCTCTGGATTTATAATTGATGCCGAGGGCCTAATTGTTACTAACCATCATGTGGTTGATCGGGCAGAGGAAATCATTATCCGCCTTGAGAAAAAGGAATTTAAAGCCCAGATTCTAGGCTCAGATCCAGCAACTGATCTTGCCATCTTGAAAATCAAGCCTGACAGGAAACTCCCGACTCTTAACTTCGGCGACTCCAACCAGCTCCAAGTGGGAGACTGGGTGATCGCCATTGGCAATCCCTTCGGCCTTTCCCAGACTGTTACCGCAGGAATAGTGAGTGCTACCGGTCGGGTTATTGGCCAGGGTCCTTATGATGATTTTATTCAAACGGATGCTTCGATCAATCCAGGTAACTCCGGGGGACCACTGCTTAACCTTAAGGGGAAAGTGGTAGGCATTAATACCGCCATCTTTAGCCAGACGGGTGCGAATATTGGCATCGGATTTGCTATTCCCAGCAACCTCTCTCGTGACATTACTGAGAAGCTACGGACTCAAGGAAAAGTAGTACGCGGATGGCTTGGCGTGGTGGTCCAGGACCTGGATGAGGACCTTGCAGCCGCCTTTAATCTCCCTGAGGTGCAGGGAGCCCTCATTGTGGACGTCAAAGAAGGAGGCCCCGCAGATAAAGCAGGACTCAAGCGCGGTGATGTGATCGCCAATTTCGGCAGGGAATCGGTTCAATCATTACAGGACCTTTCCCGTGAAGTTGCGGCTACCGAGCCAGGGATTAAGGTCCCGGTTGAAATCATCCGCCAGGGTGAAAAACAAGCACTCACAGTTGAGGTTGGCGAACAATAACCACCGTAACCTAGCCTATTGAAATCTCCCCAGGCTATACCCTAATAATTAAGAGATTAACACCATGACTATCAGTCCCGATAATATCGTGCTTTGGTCCTGGGGACCGGTCTCCCTCAATGGGACTCTTTTATACAGCTGGATTGTAATGTTGCTACTGGTGGGAAATTCCTGGTTAATTACCCGCCCCCTTTCCAGCAGCACTAGCATCTCCCGCTGGCAAACTCTATTAGAAGTTCTGATTATCGGGGTGCGCGACCAGATCCAGGAAGTCAGCCACCAGAAGCCAGGGCGCTATCTGCCTTTTATAGGGACCCTCTTCCTTTTCATTGGGACTTCTAACCTGCTGACTATTGTGCCAGGCTTTATACCTCCAACTAGTTCCCTCTCCACGACCACAGCGCTAGCTATCTGCGTCTTCCTTGCCGTGCCCCTCTATGGCATCACCTATGAGGGGCCTCTTAACTACCTCAAGCATTATACTAGACCAACGCTCCTCATGTTGCCCTTTAATATCATTGGGGAAATCTCCCGCACTGTCGCCCTGGCAGTGCGTCTTTATGGCAATATCATGAGCGGCACCGTCATTGTCGCTATCTTGATCAGCCTCACTCCCTTCTTTTTTCCCATTGTGATGCAACTCCTAGGTCTACTAACCGGGATGATCCAAGCTTATATCTTTGCCATACTGGCTATGGTGTACATCGCTTCGGCCACTTCAGCCCATCATCGAGAAGCAAACGGGCTGCCGGAAAAAGAACAGGCAACATCTAACGAAACACAGGAGCGCTCCTAATGGAGAATTTTTCTCTTATCGGCATGATCTCCATCATTACTGCGGGATTAACCATTGCCATTGGCTCCATTGGGCCGGCAATCGGTGAAGGCCGGGCGGTCGCCCAGGCCTTAACGGCCATCGCCCAGCAACCCGACGAAGCCGGCACTATTACCCGCACCTTATTCGTCGGTCTTGCTATGGTGGAATCAACCGCCATCTACTGTTTTGTGGTTTCAATGATCCTGATCTTCGCTAATCCTTTCTGGGACTATACCGTTTCCCAAGCTGGAGGCTGATGGATGCAGATCGACTGGATCACGGTCAGCGCACAAATTGTCAATTTTCTCGTTCTTGTCTATCTTCTCAAACGCTTTCTCTACCAGCCGGTTATTACGGCCATGGAGCAGCGCCAACAGCGTATCGCTAACCGCCTTCAGAAGGCCGAGCAGCGGGAGCAAGAGGCAGGCCAAGAGGCTCAACACTACCGTGAAAAAGCCCAGAACTTAGAGCAGCAGCGGGATGAGTTAATAGCCAAAGCCAAGGAAGAAGCAGAAGCGCAGCGTCAACACCTCCTCAATGAGGCTCGAGAGGAAGTGGCAACCGCCCGTAAAGAATGGTTGCAACAAGTAGAGCGGGAAAAACAAGAATTTTTAAAGGCGCTTAAAAAACAGACTGGGGAAACAATGGTAAAGACCACCCGTGCTGCCCTGGCAGATTTAGCCGATACCACCTTAGAGCAACAAATGGTTGGGATTTTTCTCACCCGCCTTGAGTCTTTGGATGAAGCGGATCGACAAGCCCTCAAGGAAACTCCCGGGGCGCTTCGAATCACAACCTCTTTCGAACTTAGCCAGAACTTGCGTGATAAAGTCACAGAAGCGGTACACGAGCACCTCATGCCCCATACCGATATCCACTATACTCAATCGCCTGAGCTCCTCTGTGGAATCGAACTGAATACCGAGGGTCGCAAAATCAGTTGGACCCTAGCAGAATACCTGGATGCCCTGGAAAACCAAATGACCACGGTGCTGGACTCCGCAAAACCCTCTACCGGCTAAACTCGAATAAAGAGTGACCTCAACATGTTAGAACAAATACTGGATGGCACTCGGGCGGCTTTGAATTCAGCGCTAGAAAGAAACGTCCCTGCCCTGCAGCTCCGAGAAACCGGAACAGTCACCCAGGTCAGTGGGGGGATCGCCCGAATAAAAGGATTGCCTAGCATCACCATGGAAGAACTGATCGCCTTTCCTGGGAATCTATTGGGGATTGCCATCAATCTGGAACCGGAAGAAATTGGTGTCGCCCTGCTTGGCGATAGCCCCGAACTGACCGCCGGGGCTGAAGTCCATGCCACCGGCCGGCTTACCGACGCCCCGGTCGGTAAAGGCCTGCTGGGCCGAGTGATTGATCCCACCGGGCGGATACTGGATGATGGAGGTCCCTTGCAGGCCAGTGAGCGCCGCCCCATAGAACGGGACGCCCCGGCCATTATGGATCGCGCTCCGGTCAGCATCCCCCTCCAAACGGGCCTTAAAGCAGTAGATGCTTTAATCCCCATTGGCCGCGGCCAGCGGGAGCTTATTTTAGGCGACCGCCAAACCGGTAAAACTACAGTAGCAGTCGATACTATTCTTAATCAGCGGGATAAGGAAGTCATCTGCATCTACTGTGCAATTGGCCAGCGAGGAACCGCTGTTGCCCGGGTAATCAATGAACTGCGCAGTCAAGGGGCCAACCGCTATTCCATTGTGGTAGTGGCTTCCGGAGAAGATCCTCCCGGTCTCCAATTTATCACCCCCTATGCTGCCATGACCATGGCAGAGTACTTTATGGAACAGGGCCAGGATGTGCTGGTCGTCTATGACGACCTTACTCGCCATGCCCGGGCCTATCGGGAACTCTCCCTATTATTGCGGCGTCCCCCCGGCCGTGAAGCTTACCCGGGGGATATTTTCTATATCCATTCTCGATTGCTAGAGCGGGCGACTCACCTGCGACAAGAAAAGGGCGGCGGTTCCATCACGGCCCTGCCCATTGTCGAAACCCAGGCCCAGGATATTTCCGCCTACATCCCCACCAATTTGATCTCCATCACGGATGGACAGATTTATCTCTCCCCAGAGCTTTTCCACAAGGGCCTGATGCCAGCGGTGGATGTGGGGAAATCAGTCTCCCGGGTAGGCGGGAAAACCCAGCTCCCGGCCCACCGGGCAGTGGCTGGAGATCTTCGGCTCTCCTACACTCAGTTTGAGGAATTGGAGACTTTTGCCCGCTTTGCCACCCGCCTGGATGAAGCCACCCGACAGACCATTGAACGAGGCCGACGGGTACGGGAAATATTAAAACAGGCCGAACATGAACCTCTCAGGATGGCCGAACAAATCGCGGTACTCAATGGAGTCAATGCAGGACTATTTGATCCCTTAGACTTAGAGGAGGTGCCGAAAGCCGAAAGGGCCATTCGCCAAGCGGTGCTTGAACAACTGCCTGAGATCTGTGAGCGAATCGAAGCCGGAAGCAAGTTGGACCCGGAAGAGTGGGACCGGCTGGTGACCACTGCCAGAGAAGCTATCAATAAAACAGCATCTTAGAAACTATGGAAACCGCAGAACAACTCCAGCAGCGGATTGAAAGTTTTAAAGATCTGCGCTCCATTGTCAGCACCATGAAGGCCCTTGCCGCGGTGAGTATCCGCCAATACGAGAAGGCCGTAGAGGCCCTAGCCGACTATTATCGCACCGTGGAATTGGGACTCCACGTAGCCTTGGGGGACAGGCAGCACCCTGAACTCCACCGCCGAAAAAATCGCCGGTTAGGCGCTATTGTTTTCGGTTCAGACCATGGCCTCTGCGGTCGCTTCAACGAGGACATTGCGGCTTATAGCCTGGAACGGATGCGGGCTTCGCCAGCCTCGCCAGAAGGACGTTTAGTGCTGGTAGTAGGTGCCCGGGCAGCGGCGCAGCTAGAGCAAGCAGGCCAATTGGTGGAAGAAGACTTTCTGGTTCCCGGTTCCGCCTCCCGCATTACTGCCACCGTTCGGCAAATATTATTGAAAATCGATGAATGGCGCCAAACTAGCGGGATAGAATATATCTATCTTTTTTATAATCGCCATTTATCAAGCGCCAGTTACCAACCCACAGGAGTGCAATTGTTGCCTGTCGACTTGCGGCGCTTTCATCGCCAGGAAGAAACACACTGGCCCTCCAAGGTATTACCTACTTTCACCATGAATCGCCAACACCTGCTCTCTTCCCTCCTGCAGCAGTACTTTTTCGTTTCCATCTTTCGGGCTTGCGCTGAGTCTCAGGCCAGTGAACACGGCAGCCGTTTAGCAGCCATGCAAGCGGCTGAAAAAAATCTAGACGAGCGCCTTGATGAGATCATTACCGAATTTCGCCGAGTCCGCCAGGAATCCATTACCACCGAGTTACTGGATGTCGTTTCAGGATTTGAGGCCCTGACCGGGGGAAAAGCTTGAACAATGGCCTCAAAACTCAGCCGGTGACCGTTTCCAATGCCCCAGGACCTTTGGTCTCCTCCCTGGGTATTCAGATTTCAACAGCGGGCTTTCGGCGGATACAGTTATCTAACCCTTATCAGGGTACCCCCTAAGCATGGGTCGGAATCTGCTCGATCTCCTGGGCGATTCGCTGATTGGCCAAACGGAGTTCGTACTGCTTCTGTAGATTCATCCATAACTCCGGGCCGGTCCTAATGTTTATTAATCCGGATACTCTATTCCCCTGCCCTATCACCACTAAGCGCTTCTAGCCTATTGCTGCGCAATTGACGTAAGCTATCGAGGCTAGGGGCTGCCTCTAGTATCTCGAGACCTTTTTCAGTCTGCTGTTGGAAGCTTTCAAATTCTTTAATACGTTCTCCTTCCGCAAACCGCCGTGTCTTGTCGACCAAGAACGGCTCCGCACCGAACGCGCCCGTGTGAACGAGAGTATCGATGATCTTATCCAGCGCTATTCCCAGAAAAATGGCGGGCAAAGTTGAGGCGTGAAGCATTGGGGCAGGGAGATGGGGCGCATAATCAACCTATCTCTCTGCTCTTTTCCCTTCTCTCAACTTCCTAAAAAAAGGAAAATATAAGACCCCACCTCGCTCAGCTATTGAGCTCCGCTTCCAATTCATGCTGCAGTTGTTCATTAGCCTGACGCAAAGCCTCACTAACCGTCACCGGATACCCCTGTTTCAAGGATTGCAAAGCATGGAATTCAGGAGGTAAAGCCTCCATTTGCTTCCGGGCATGCTCACGGGCTTGTTCCAGGGAGACCTGTCCCCGCTCAAGCCGTTTGCCTTGACTCATCACCTGCTCAAGCAAGGGCTGACCCTCTAAAGTTTCATCAAATCGAGCAATCACGTCCCACTTCATCTGGCCTGCTTCAAAGAATCTGAACACTTGCTTGCGGCCAGGTAAGAGTTCCTTGCTAGAAGACAACTTGGTCCGCGGTTGGTTGGCGTATTCGACTAATTTATAAGAGAAATCGAGCTCCGGCGCATCGCCCGAGACAGCCAGTTGAGTTCCCACCCCAAACCCATCGATAGGTGCTCCCTCTTCCAGCAGCGCTTGGATTTTATATTCATCTAACCCGCTGGAAGCCACGATCTTGACCTGATTCAGCCCGGCTTCATCAAGCAACCGGCGTGATTCCTTGGCTAATTTGCCCAAATCCCCTGAGTCCAGCCGGATAGCTTTAACCTTAAAGTCCTGGCCCAAAGCCTCTGCCAACGCAATAACCTTACGAACCCCTGCCAAAGTATCATAAGTATCCACTAACAAGGTGGTTTCCGGAAATTCCTGAACAAAAGCCTTTAGGGCGGTATATTCATCAGGATGGGCTTGGATGAAACTATGGGCCATTGTCCCTGTAGCCGGAATATTATAATGGCGGCCGGCAAAAACATTGGAAGTAGCGCTAGCTCCAGCAAGATAACTGGTGCGGGCGACCTTTAGGGCCGCATCCGTCCCATGGGCACGCCGTGAACCGAAATCCACCACCCGATGACCCCGAGCTGCGCTCACCACCCTCGCCGCCTTGGTAGCCACAACACTCTGTAAATGAATTTGATTGAGTAGGTAGGTTTCCACCAATTGAGCTTCTGGAAGCGGCGCAATCACCTGTACGACAGGTTCATTTTCAAACACCAGAGTACCCTCCGGCACGGCAAATACGTCACCGGTAAACTGGAACTCCTGTAACTGGTCCAAAAACCGCTGGCTAAATCCTCCTTGTGCCTTAAGCCAGTCCCGCTCCTGGTCCGTAAAACGGAGATGTTCAAGATAATTCAGAATATCATCGAGCCCTGCTGCCATCACAAAATTGCGATGGTGAGGCAATTTGCGGAAGAATAATTCAAACACGGAGACGGCATTCATCCCTTCCGCATAATAAGACTGCATCATGGTCAGTTCATAAAGATCGGTAAACAATGCGCTTTGATGGGGCATATTACCCTGTTGCTCAGACATCATTCTCCGCTAATACCTTTTAAACTATTTTTATTCGCCTAAACTTAAATTATAAATTATAGCTATTACAGTTGATATTCCAGACACTGAGTAAAGCTTACTTTATAATCCATATTCAGGAGATTTTGGTGTCGTCACTTGCAATACTTTCCCTTATCGTGGCTATTGTGGCTGCATTATTAGCAGTTTTGGGCATTGCAGGGGCTCAATTTACAGAAGCCTTTGTCCTCATTTTTATCATTGCCTTTATCACCGCATTTATATTGTGGAGGCAATCACCCCGTAAATAAGTATTAGCAGTGAGTTTTGAGGATCTTTATCGCCCCCTATCGGAAGAGAGGCTGGGAGCCGTGCTGGGGGATATCTTTAAAAGGGGGGAGCCGCTTCCTCCGGCCGCATGAGGTAATAGCGCGCCGGAGAAAGCCCTCTGTTGAACTTATATCATCTTACCTAGGAACATAGGAACATAGGAACACAGCCCCTAAAATTACACATGGGGACGCATCGCGGGAAGCAAGTCATTAAAAGTCCTTCCGCTTGCATTTTCACCAATAGCGTGCATCTTCCACTCATTATTATGACGGTAGACTTTGGCCATGATTTGGGCGCTGTGATCCCCCTGGCAACTTAAGTCATAACGGGCGATTTCAGCGTTGTTACTGCGATTGACCAGGCGGCAAAAGGCATTTTGAACCTGACTAAAGTTTTGACCGGTAAAGCTATTGACAACAAACATCAAACTTTTGACATTTGCGGGTACGCGAGTCAAATCTACAATGATTTGTTCATCATCGCCCTCCCCTTCCCCTGTGAGATTATCTCCCGTATGGGTGATACTCCCATCTTTACTTTGCAACTGCCGGAACCAGACCGTATCAACCACATTGCCTGCCTCGTCAAAGAGCACGCAAGAAGCGTCTAAATCAATTTGCTGACCGCCACCAAAGCCAAAAAATCCCTTTTTTCCTGCGGCATCCCAACCCAACCCCATCACCACCTGACTTAAGGCCCCACCACTTTCTTTTTCAAGAGAGATTTTTTGGCCTTTGACTAGCTTAACTGGCATATACCCTCCTATAGAGCAAATTCGCTGTGGATAAATTTACTTTCATTTAAACCAAGAGAGATCTTTATAAATTCCCCTTCAGATCCTTGTTTCTTGTGATTGATGTTTATTTCTATACCGAACAGAAGAAAACAAAGACAAGCCAATGAAAGCCGCTCCAATCAACCCGGTAACCACTTCAGGGATATGGACTTTTGTGCTTGCGAGCATGATGAAAGCCAAGGCACCGATAGCATAATGGGCACCATGTTCAAGGAAAACATACTCATCCAAGGTTCCCTTACGTACCAGGTATACCGTGATAGAGCGAACAAACATGGCACCAATAGCCAAACCTAGCATAATAATGATGACATCTTTGGTAATCGCAAAAGCCCCAATGACACCATCAAAAGAGAAAGAAGCATCCAGTACTTCAAGATAAAGAAAACCCATCAATCCACTATGCCTTGCTGCATGAACGACTGCCTCTCCCTTTTCCTCCTCTTCAAACAACCTAGACGCACTGCCTACCAGTACAAAGAGCATGATACCGCTGATCCCTGACAGCAGGGCGCTCAATTTTTCCTCCGGAGGCAAGAAACCCTGTAGGGCCCACAACACCGCCAATGCGATAACGATCTCAAGGGATTCTAACTTACCCATACCGGCTAATTTCTCTTCCACAATGCCCAACCAATGCAGCTCTCTAGTCTCATCGAGCAAAAAGGATAGAAAGACCATCAGCAAGAACATACCGCCAAAAGCGGAAATCTCCACATGAGAGGCAAGTAAATGCGTTGAATAGGTCTCTGGATCATTGAGCGCCATCTGCGCCACTTCCAGCATTCCAATATCTGCTACCACGGCGACAATGGCAATGGGAAAGACCAAACGCATGCCAAACACAGCAATGAGAATCCCCCAAGTCAGAAAACGGACTTGCCATTTGGGGTCCATGTCCTTAAGCACCGAAGCATTGACCACCGCATTATCAAAGGACAGGCTCACTTCAAGAATGCTTAAGATAGCAGCAATAAATAGACCAGTAGGGCCTCCCCATAAAAAAGCCGCAATCAGCCCCACGATAGTCACTAAGAAGGAATACTTAAAATATTTCATAAGTGATTGATAAATTAATAATTTTATAGCACGAGGTGTCGTTAAAAAGATTTTGGAGGACAGAGACAACCATTTGGCTGCTCACAGCATGCACCATAAAGCTCCGCTTGTAGCAGTAACTGTTCCGCCCAAGCGTAGTGGGTAGCCGGTTCGACCATTTGGCTATTGAATTTGAATACTGCCGGAGCCCCTTCCTTTAGGACCTGTTGCGCCAAATCCATGTCTTTTTGACAAACACGATAAGCCGCTTCTATCACAGGAACTTGGGTGGGATGAATTGCCGTCTTGGTGAGCAACCCATGAACGATATCCAACTCAACTTCACGCTGCAAAGTGTCATGATTATCAAGGTATTCAAAAACAGGGGAAGAGAGTGCATAACCAGCCGGGCGAAAAGTTAGAATGATATCATTGATCACGTTTCTCAGCGGCGTATCATATATTGTCAACTGCTTAGGTCGCCTTAGCCCTAATAAACGCAGGAGATCATTACCACCAATTCGAAGACACAAAATGGGATTACCCACTTCAGACAATTTATTACGCAACGCTTCAAGTCGTCTTCGGCTAAAAGCCACCTCAGTTTCAAGGGTAGGCATTAACAGCAATTCTGGAATTCTAGCAGCAATTTCTGCATAAAAGGGTAAATTTTGCTCATTGACCTTGGGCAGCACAAACCCATCAATCCTCCTAATTTCAGGAATACGTATTAATTGAGACAACACCTCAGGATTACGAGGACGAATAAACCTTAGCATGGAGGAAGAACGGAGTTGTTCTAATACTAACTGCAGATTAGTAAGAGCAGGAGCCAACTCTTGTTCCAAGATAGAATCTTCAGTACAAACAACGGCCGAACGTAGGCCGGTGAGTTTTTGCTGATTAAGAATTTTTCCAATATCCTGCCGAGTGGCGGGCATATAAAGAGTGGCGCCCAATTCCATGTAGTAAGGTATTTGTGCCCCCACCGGATAGGGCTTTATAGCCGGTTGACTCCTCTGAAGTTGCGACTGATACATGGCTTTTCTTTAAGGTTTATAGGATAGCCTAAGTTATTTTTATCGTTTTGATAAAAGCCACAGCATTAAAAGGCATATTGGGCTGGTGCTCGACAATCACCCCCTTTTCTTCAGCCAATATCAATAGATGAGCGACATCTTCTGCCTCTGGATCCCGCAGTAAAAGCCTTTCTGGAACTCGGCGCAGCATGACCCGAGTCGCTTCGGCAATACCTGGTTTAATATGGTTGATGTTCTTGACTCCATAACACTTTATCCATCGCTCCAGGTAAACCCGAGTTTGGGCATAGCGTTGTTCCCGAGGAACGGAGGAAAGTGGCGCAACCGTTTTAGCGTCCATCTCCGCTTCCACCTCGTCTAGGAACCAATGACTGACATCATATTGCCGTAAATGCTCGTAAAGGACACAGCCATGAAATTGCCCTGGCTGAATCTGGTGATTTAATATTGAGCGAGAAACCAGCCCTGAAACCGGTGCATTGAGAATGCCAGAAGGGATTACATAATCTTCGTAGGTTGCGGCCACATCTGCCACTCCACCAATATCAGAGATGACATAGAGGGTGTCTTTGAGCTGCTCCGGGTGGCAAGCATTCCAACGGGCAATTGAGCGTTTCAGTTCTTCCGTTATTACTCCCTTGGCCGTCCAAGCATCCACGAAGACTATTCCGTCCGCCGGACGCTGATGCGCTCTTAATAAAAACGCCAAAGCTTGTTCATCGATTCCCCGATCTCGAATAATGGAGATTGAATAATGCCGAGAGTCTACCTGGAGATGGCCACTCAAGGCCCGCTGGAGCAACGCCCCAATGGGTGTGCCAGCCCGCACGAGTGACACCAAGGTAATGGGCGCTAGCCGCGTGTTTGCAATACTCTGGGCCAGCCTCATCACCTCAGCGGCTAAGCGGCTCTTATATCGCTGAGTCATGTTTTGGAATAAAGCCAAATAAGCCTCACTAGGCGGAGGCTCAAAGCTAATCATTTCCGAATAATGCTTCTCGCCCGATTGAATGAGGCGCTCCTTCTCCTGGATAGAAAAAAACTTGGCCTGGAGTGGAGTCAATAAAAATTGACAATCGGCCTGGCGATAGCTACCTGTTAAGGGTTGAAAACAGGCTTTAAGCTCGGCGGAGTTCTTTACCGTCCTGCTCACTCCCAGATCTCCTGGTGAATTTGGCTATTCTGCGGAATAACCGCATAGTGGCAAGCGCGCAGGAAGGGAATATCGGTCAAACTATCTCCCATGCCAACAAAAAGAGGCGGCTTAGCACAATGTTCGCGAATAAGCGCCATGACATATCTCACCGCCTTGCCCTTATCTGCATAAGGAGGCAGGAGTGCCATATTATAATCATTGCGGTGAACTACCCCCCCCATTTCCCGGACCCAAAGCGGAATTACCACTTTCTCAATCTCAGAAAGCTGTTCCGGACTGCCTTTAACAGAAAGGTAGACCGGTATCTCGGCGTCATAAATAACACGAAATCGTAAATCCACTAAATTTTCCGTCCTCTGATGATCCTCAATGATGGTGAGGAGATGCTGCATCCGAGGCTCCCAGAGGACAATCTTTTGCTTAATATCTCTCTCCCACTCTGGAATTAGAGTGTCATCAGCATTCCAGACCAAGGCGCCGTGACTGGTGATCCGATAACTGGAAAAAGAGGGCGAACGAATTCGGCCTAGCGCCACTAGATTGCGTCCAGTCACAGGAATCAAAGTGCAAGGTTCAAGTATTTGCAACAACAGCAGTTGCTCCGGGGAATGGAAAGACAAAGGGCGCCCTTCTTTATCTACCGCAGCTTCCGTTAACGGACCGGAGGTGGAGCACTTACGCGAGGTCTGCAGCAGAGTGTCATCCAAATCAGAAAAAACGAACACAGAGTGCTTCATTCAGCGGTCCAGCAAGGCACTGCGGTCAACTCCCCAAACACTTCCTCCAAGCTGTTCTGGAAGGCTGTGATTCTGTGCCAGCTTGGCATGCTCATAAGCAATAATGATTTCCCTGTTACAGGGAGGGTTATGAAGGTAATTGTCAACACCTTCTCCATATTCATCTTTAAAGCGAAGGCTTTCGCAGATTGGACCACCCAACTGAACGGGGGAACGGGTCGTACTCTGAAACAAGATATCAAATCCCCTTTTTTCTAGCCATTCGGCCCACAAAAAGGGTTGAAATTGAAACTCGCCGGTCCCCACAACGGAAACTTTATGCTCTTTTGGGTAAGGACCGTTTGGGATAAGAGATTTCTCTCCCATACCTATTCCCCGCCGCCCCATCTGCGGCAAAGCTTGTAAAGCCGGCTGCATCGACTCGACTTTTCCAGGCAGGGAAGGCCTAAATGCTGGATTAGGGGTAAAGGAAAATGTTCCCTCCAACAAATTGATAAAAGACACGGGCTTGCCAACTTTTTCTTGAAATGCTTGTTTTTGCTCAGGGGAAAGCCAATTGATAATCGACACCAATATGACTTGGCGGACATTGGATAACTTTTGTGACAATTTATAGCCCAGTTGTGACAACGTCCTCCCGGTACTGATTTCATCATCCACAAGAACCAAAGTTTGAGCCTCGGCAAATCTTTGCTGGAAAGTAGGTAATGGTCTATAAAGGATATGGCCAGGGGCATGGCTATGCACTTCATCAAAACATATCCACTCACTGACAGGTAGCCTATGGCGGGTGGTATGCTGAAAAACCACATCACGGCGCTTTGCTTTCCGAGCCAAACTATCCGCAACACCTGCCCCTAGACCCGTAGCTGTCTCCGCCATACCAATGAAGATAACCGGACCTGGCACCTCCAAAAGAGGAGTCGCTAACCGATGGTAAATGTCTCGCATTGTTGAGGGCTTACAAGGAATATGCTTACCAAGGACCTTGGAAACAAATAAATACCCTCGCTTAGGATTAGTTCGGCTGGCAAAATCTAATAAATCATTCAGAGGAAGATGGGCTTTATGGACTTCAATGTTTAGGGTTCCCGCAGCAAGATGTATGGTCTGGCTCATAAGAAGTCCAACCATTGTTGAATGCGCCAGCTGAAAGCTGGCGCATTCCTTCAATGGATTGTTCAGCCGATATTGACACCAAAATCCCTAGCCACACCGGCCAATCCTCCCGAATAGCCTTGGCCTACTGCTTTGAACTTCCATTCCTCGCCATGGCGATAAAACTCCCCAAAAATCATAGCAGTCTCGATGCTGGCATCTTCCGATAAATCGTAACGGGCAAGTTCCGCATTGTCAGCGTTATTAATCGCTCGGATAAAAGCGTTACTCACTTGACCAAAATTTTGGTTCCGGGATTCAGCTTCATGAATGGTGACGACAAAAACGACCTTTTTGGCTTCTGTTGGCATTTTAGAAACATCCACAACGATTCTTTCATCATCCCCTTCACCCTCGCCGGTACGATTATCCCCCGTATGAGCCACAGCACCGCTAGGATCAGTGGCATTATTATAGAAAATAAAATGATTATCGCTCAGCACCTTGTTGTCTTCACCCAAGATGAGGGCGCTGGCATCCAAATCAAAATCTGCACCATCCGTAGAGCGAGCATCCCACCCTAGTCCAAAAGCAACCTCTTTCAGCCCGGGGGCCTCTTTGCTCAGAGATACATTTTGTCCTTTCTGCAAAGTTACCGCCATTGTTTTACTCCTTTCAATCAGTCTCTCAAAGATCAAAATCAGCGGGATTCAGTCCCAGTTCTGAACAGATTTTGCTTACCATTTTTCTTTCAGAGTTGTCAAAATCCCCGTCCGATGCACCGATAGCACAACAAACACGTACTAAAAGCCGAGCTTCCCCTTCTCTCTTTTTGACTTTACTTACTGCTTGAAGCGCATTGGCTTCGCCAATGGCAAGATCAAACTCAAATTGATCAGAAAATTTCTCAAATAACTTGATGACATCTCCGGTATCAAAGACTGACAACACATCAGAGGTCTTCAGAAATCCCATCATCTTCTGCTTTTCTTCAGGTTTGACGACGCCATCGGCGTAAGCTACTAGGGCGCATCCGGCCACAACGCCTTCAAGAAAATCCCTATTCTTGATCTTAGTCACCTCATTTTTCAGATTGGTAGAGACTTCGTCAAATTTACCCTTTAACCAACTCAAAGCCATTATATGTGAACCTCTTAAACGTGTGCGGCATTCCGAGGAAAGTTGACATGAAATACCCTGAATGCCAAACTTAGGGTTAATACACTCTATGACCCTTTTCAGACCTGTATCGTTTCCCTTCTAGATGACTTTAGGGCATCTAACAAATGAGCGGGCAGCTCAACAGCAGTAAGCTAGCATACCTATGCCGCCACAAAAAGCAAGCCTCCTTTGACGGCAGCGAATCGCTATCCCAATTAAATCGCTATTTATTAACATAACTCATGAAATCAATAACTTACTCATATGAAAGCGTTTTCAAGAACGATAATAGGGGTGGTGTTGGCTTTCTTTGTCTGGAATCACCCAGTACTGGCAGAAGACACTCAGCGTGCTCCCTTTAGTATCGGCGACATTGAATTCCTTGGCAATGAACCGAGTTACTTAGATCTTGGGGCTGGAGCTTTTAATTTCAATGATGATGAAACCTCTGCTGCAGGCTATATTGAATACCGATATGGGAAAAAGCTGCTTTTCATCGGCCCCGTCATTGGGCTTATGGCAAACACGGACGGAGGGGTTTTTGGTTACGGCGGTATTTACGCCAACCTGAAGTACCAAAAATTAATCATCACTCCACTAGCTACTCTAGGGGGATATCACCAAGGGGGAAGCAAAGATCTTGGAGGAACCTTCCAATTCAAGACCGGCATAAATTTTGCTTATCAATTTGACGGGGGTTCCCGCCTGGGGATACGACTCGCTCACGTTTCTAATGCCAACATCCATGACCGCAATCCAGGCGAAAATGAAATATTTTTGACCTATGCACTCCCCTTAGCTTTTTAGCCATTAGTTTTTTTCCAACGAATCCTCGAGGAACGGCAACCATGACCAGCTTTGTCACTGGAGCGACGGGTTTTGTGGGCTCGGCGGTAGTAAAGCAGCTCCTTGATAGTGGAGAAACCGTCCGAGTATTAGCGCGACCCAGTAGCAATCGGCGTAATCTGGAAGAGCTCCCTGTAGAAATCTTTGAAGGCGACCTCCGGGATCAGCGACTATTAGAAAAAGCTCTCCATGGCTGTCAAGCCCTATTTCATGTGGCAGCTGATTACCGATTATGGGCGCGCCGTTCCCAAGACTTTTATGACACCAATGTCCAAGGCTCCCAAAATCTCATCCTGGCTGCGGCTGAAGCTGGCGTTAAACGTATTGTTTACACCAGTAGCGTCGCCACCCTGGGATTAAATACCGATGGCACACCGGCCGATGAGGAAACACCCTCCAGCCTTGAAACTATGATCGGTCATTATAAACGCTCTAAGTTTTTAGCCGAGGAAGCCGTCAAGGACCTGGGGCGCAGATTGGGGTTGGACATCGTTATTGTAAACCCCTCTACACCCATTGGACCACGGGATATCAAACCTACCCCTACCGGCAAGGTAATTGTCATGGCTGCTGCAGGAGGCATGCCTGCCTACGTCAACACCGGTCTTAACGTCGTCCATGTGGACGATGTCGCTTGGGGCCACCTCTTAGCTTTTGAAAATGGTGAAACCGGTCAGCGTTACATTCTCGGAGGCGAAAACTTTACCCTTCGAGAGATCCTGGAAACTGTTGCCCATCTCACCCGACGGCGCCCCCCTAAAATCCGCCTTTCCCCTCATGCTGTCATGCCTATTGCCTATCTTGCCCAAGGCTGGGCGCACCTTACTGGAGGCAAGGAACCCATGACCACTGTGGACGGTGTACGGATGGCCAAGAAATATATGTTTTTCTCCAGCGCTAGGGCAGAGCAAATGCTAGGATATAAGTTCCGGCCCGCTCAAGAAGCGCTTTACGATGCGATTACCTGGTTTCGGACCAATCATTACCTATAGGGCTTTTCCTGCTCCTCAATCAGAGGAAAGGAGATGGTATGTCCAATTCGTTTCGATTTGTCGTTTGCACCCATAACCTGTGGAAGGATGAACGCTGGGCGGATCGTCAAGAGCCCCTGCGGCAATTCATCACCCTCCATCAGCCGGACATTCTCTGTGTGCAGGAGCTGCGCCCCCAGAGTCGCGCCCTCCTCGATCAAGTGTTGAAAACCCATCAACGGGTAGATGACTCCTTTGAGGGCTGGATAAAGGAGGGCAATATTTATTGGAATCAGGCGCTTTTCAATATGATAGAGTACGGAGCGGAGGACATTGGGATCCTGGAACAGTGGCGCCGTCTATTTTGGGTACGGTTACAGCCCCAAGCCACTGCCGGACCGCCACTCTTAGTCGCT
The DNA here is from genome assembly GCF_004421105.1 of Nitrosococcus wardiae. Taxonomy (NCBI): domain Bacteria; kingdom Pseudomonadati; phylum Pseudomonadota; class Gammaproteobacteria; order Chromatiales; family Chromatiaceae; genus Nitrosococcus; species Nitrosococcus wardiae. Next base: position 2,709,507 of record NZ_CP038033.1, on the reverse strand, counting down.
ACCGCCCACTACACGTGGCCTGGCAACCGCAAAGAGCGCAGCGACGGCATCAATGTACGAATCGGGCAAGCGTTAAGCACTGTCAAAGCCGTGAACCGGCTAGTGGACCCTTCCTTACCCCTATTGTTTATGGGAGATCTCAATGATCACTATTTACCACTGAAAGTGCTTCAGGAAGCCGGCCTCACCGACTGTTTTACTGCGTTGGGCCGCATTCCCCAAGTGACCCGCCCCACCTTTCCTACCCATGCCCATACCCCTGAAGTTGTCGACTGGATGCTCCATCGGGGGCCATTGCGCCCCATGATCTGCGATGTGGTAGATTTCTTTGTAGAAGAGGTCGCCCCCTCTGATCACAAACCACTGCTTACCACTTATCGGTGGGCATAAAAAATCCAGTCCTCTAATCTGGGGATGGACTAGCCCATCTATCCCCCATTGAGCTTACCTAAACACCTCAAGAAGCTGACAGCTTTCGTATTTTAATTCTATTCCGCCCTTGATATGAATAAATATTCAAATAAAATTTGATTCATATCAGGAGCATGTTAATGAGCGACTACTTTCCAAAAAATACCCGCGCTACTTTAGCCAAAGAAACGCTGTCGTGTGCAAATCAACTAAAAGTGCTGGCAGAGGAAACCCGTTTAGCTATTGTTGAACAGCTTTTAAACGGCCCAAAGCATGTAAGTAAAATTAATGAAACACTACGGGTGGAACAGAGTCTACTGTCCCATCACTTGAAGGTATTGCGTAAGGCAGGATTCATTTTGGCTGAACGGGATGGCAAAAGTATTCGGTATCGACTGGCTCCCCAGGTTGCCATGGCATCTAAAGGCAAAGCCATCAACTTAGGGTGCTGTTTTCTTTCATTTGACTGAGTTACTGAGAAACCCCCATGAAATCTTGGAGTGGGATTACCTTTACCCTGTGGCTTCTCATTATCGTCACTGCTCTGCCTGGCTGCAACTCCCCCGATCGCCCGCTGACCTTAACGTTAACCGGTTCTAGCACTATTGCACCACTGGCTTCAGAGATTGGTAAACGGTTTGAACGTCAGCATCCAGAGGTTCGAATCGACGTACAGACGGGGGGATCATCACGGGGAATTGCCGACGCCCAAAGCGGTCTGGCCGATATCGGCATGGTCTCTCGAGCTCTCCGGCCCGAAGAAAATAATTTATATGGGTTTACTCTGGCCCGAGATGGGATTGCCATCATTACCCACAAAGACAATCCGGTTCAACAACTGACCGATCAACAAATCATTGAAATCTACACAGGCCAGATCACCCACTGGAAAGAGGTGGGCGGGCAAGACGCTCCCATTACGGTTATCAACAAAGCTGAAGGCCGTTCCACCTTAGAGCTATTTCTGCAACACTTTTCATTGAAAAGTCAGGATATCGCCGCCGATGTCATCATCGGCGATAATGAGCAAGGCATTAAAACTGTAGCCGGCAACCCTGATGCCATCGGATATGTTTCCATTGGCACAGCTGAATTCGATGCCCAACAAGGCATTCCCATTAAACTGCTCCCCCTGGGATCAATCCCGGCCACCATTGAAAATGTGCGGAAAGGAAATTTCCCCCTTTCTCGTCCTTTAAATCTAGTCACGAGAATGCCCCCTGAAGGCTGGGTTAAGGAATTCATTAACTTTGCCCAATCCTCCCAAGTGCATGATCTCATCAAGGAACAATATTTTGTCCCCCTGGAGAAATGACAGATTACTGGCTTGGTGCCTACGTGGATGCGCGAGCATTGCAGGGTTAATCATCCTGTTGATTATTGGGTTTTTGGTCCTTGAGGCAATACCGGCCCTCCAGCAGGTGGGGGTGAGCAAATTTTTCTTTGACAGGGGCTGGCACCCTTCTTCCCTTGCTTCAGAAGGACACTTTAATCTAGCGCCAATGCTAGCTGGAACTTTGGGGGCTGCTGGGGGGGCTATCCTTCTGGCCGCACCGTTAGGGATTGGCGCCGCTCTTTTCTGCCACTATTATGCTCCCCCGTTTTTGGCCCGACTCTATCGTCGGTTAATTGAACTGCTGGCAGGAATCCCCTCCGTTATCTATGGTCTCTGGGGTCTGGTGGTCCTAGTGCCACTCATTCGCCAATTAGAGCCCCCCGGCCCTAGTCTGCTAGCCGGGATTTTAATCCTCGCCCTCATGATCTTGCCCACCATTGCTCTGCTTGCCGACGCTGCCTTGGCGGGGATTCCCAGAGAATATACGCAGGGAGCAGCGGCCCTAGGCTTTTCCCGCTTTAGCCTCATTTGGCATGTGGCCCTGCCTGCGGCTAAATCGGGCCTGTTGACGGGAATCTTGCTAGGCACAATGCGGGCACTCGGAGAAACCATGGCGGTATTAATGGTCTGTGGTAACGTGGTGCAAGTACCGGGAAACCTCTTTGAACCCATCCGGACTCTCACGGCTAATATCGCCCTGGAAATGGCCTACGCTATGGGGGATCACCGCTCAGCCCTGTTTGTGAGCGGATTACTGCTCATGGCATTGGTGATGGCCTTGATTACCATTGTAGAAATCTTAAAACCCAAAAGCAGTCTATGATTAACCCCAGTAATGCCTCTTCCCTTCCCCTCAGTTCCCGCTGGCCAGACCGAATAGCTACGGTCACCATCTGGGCTATGGCCCTACTGGTTACTGCTTTCTTTGCTTGGTTATTTATCGATCTTATTTGGCGCAGTTTAGATCGGATTTCTTGGTCCTTTTTGACTGATCTTCCCCAAAATGCCGGCCGTGAAGGCGGCATTGGCTCGATCCTGGTTTCAACAGGGTTGATCTTATTAGTTTGTCTAACTGTCGCAGTGCCCATTAGCGTTGGAGCGGCTATCTTTTTGGCTGAATTTACCCGGGCTGATAATCCCTTTGGCCGGCTGGTGGGCCGCAGTCTAGATATCCTGGCCGGTGTTCCTTCGATTGTGTTTGGACTATTTGGGAATGCCTTTTTTTGCATTTATCTTGGTATGGGCTTCTCAATTCTGGCGGGGGGACTTACCCTGGCCTGCATGGTATTGCCACTTCTCATTCGCGCCACTGAAGAAGGATTTCGTAACGTGCCCTTGGAATACCGTCTCGGTGCTGCAGCCCTGGGAATGAGCCGGATTAGCACCCTCTGGCATCTATTGCTACCTACGGCAACTCCTGGCCTTGTGGTGGGCTTGATCTTGGGGATTGGTCGGGCCATAGCTGAAACAGCAGCTCTCATCTTCACCAGTGGTTATGTGGATCGAATGCCCAGTTCTTTGCATGATTCCGGTCGAGCACTTTCGCTGCATATTTATGATCTCGCTATGAATGTGCCTGGCGGGACGTCAACCGCCTACGCTTCAGCATTGGTGCTCATTACACTGCTAGTACTCATCAACGGAATGGCAAACTGGCTGACTCACCGCTGGTTACAGCGAAAAGTGATCCTCCCCTAAAACCCCTAAACTAAACTTGTTGTCTTTTTGCTAATTAACAGGAGATTTGGTGAACCCCAAAATAGGAAGTGCCTCCCCAAAGACTGCTCAACAGGCCCAGCCTGCAAACATCATTGAACCTTTCCTTGAGGTTAAATCCTTGTCCGTTTATTACGGTCCTAAGCCGGCCCTCAAAGATGTGGCCTTCGCCATCCCCAAGGGCGGGATCACCGCTTTAATTGGCCCCTCTGGTTGTGGCAAAACCAGCTTTCTAAACTCTCTGAACCGGATTACGGATTTAATTCCAGGATGTCAGGTCAAAGGATATGTCCGCTTTGGCCATAGCGATGTTTACGCACCCACAACTGATCTTCTCACCTTGCGCCGACGTATTGGCATGATCTTTCAAAAACCTAACCCCTTTCCCCTTTCCATTGTTAAGAATATGGAATTGCCTCTCAAGGAGCACGGGATAACACAGCGCAGGCAAAGGGAAGAAAAAATAGAGAAAGTACTCAAAGAAGTCGGCCTATGGGAAGAGGTCAAAGACCAATTAAACACCCCCGCCCACTCCTTATCCGGGGGCCAGCAGCAACGACTGTGCATCGCCCGGGCCCTCGCGCTGCAACCGGAGATACTACTTATGGATGAGCCCTGTAGTGCGTTAGATCCCTTTTCTAGCCAGATTGTTGAAGACCAGATTGTCGAACTAGGTCGACAAATGACTATTTTAATTGTCACCCACAATCTCGCTCAAGCTCGTCGTATCGCTGATAATATTGCCCTATTCTGGGTTCAAGAAGGGGCGGGTCGATTAATTGAAATGAACAATGCAGCAAAACTCTTTAATTCACCCAAAAATCCCATTACCGCCTCCTATATCAGTGGGGCAAAGGGCTAACAGTCTATTGTAAAATTCTCATTTTTTTTAGCCTTTATATGATGGTTCTCATTTCAAGCTTCCAGAGATGAATTGACAGCGTGTCTTTCACGCCGACCCCAAGCGGCTTGGGTTCCATTTAATTGCGATAGACCGGACATTAGTCCCCTTATTAGTCCAATGAAGTCCCTCCTACATTCAGAAAATCCACCCGAATTCCTCAGCGGCGCTGTAGAGCGCGTTACCTTCCATAGCGAGGAAAATGGGTTTTGTGTCCTGCGAATTAAAGTGCGTGGTGAGCGGGATCTCATTACCGTGGTTGGCAATACTGCAACGGTCACGCCGGGTGAGTATGTAGAGTGCCACGGTGAGTGGGTTAACGACCGCATCCATGGTCTCCAATTTAAGGCCAAGCAGTTAAAAGTTATCCCCCCTAGCACCCTAGAAGGAATTGAGAAATATCTAGGCTCAGGAATGGTCAAAGGAATAGGTCCCCACTTTGCTAAGAAATTGGTGCAGGCCTTCGGCGAACAGGTTTTCGAAGTCATCGAGCATAAGTCTGAACGCCTTATCGAATTAGACGGTATCGGTCCCAAACGAAAAGAGCAAGTCATTCGGGCCTGGGCAGAACAGAGGGTCATTCGAGCTATCATGGTCTTTCTACAATCCCATGGAGTGGGTAGCGCCAGGGCAGTCCGTATTTATAAAACCTATGGCGAGCAAGCCATCGAGCGAGTCCGTGAAAACCCCTACCGGCTTGCACTCGATATCCATGGCATTGGCTTTAAAACCGCCGATAGGATTGCCCAACAGCTTGGAATCCCTGCAGATTCTCTCATCCGCGCCCAGGCTGGGGTTCGCCATGTGCTCCAGGAATTTGCCAATGAAGGGCATTGTGCCATGGAACAGGGACGGTTAGTGGAAACGGCTAGCCAATTGCTGGAAATCCCCGCCCCTATCATTGAACAAGCCATTACTCAAGAAGTCGCTGGAGGACAACTAATAACCGAGATCATTGCGGGCAAACCCTGCCTATTTCTAGCTCCACTTTATCGATCAGAAATAGGCGTGGCCAAACATTTGCAGCGGCTATTTCGAGGAATGCCCCCCTGGGGAAAAATTAATGTAGATAAAGCGATTCCCTGGGTTGAAGCCAAAACAGGATTATTACTCTCCCCTTCTCAACGCGTTGCTCTTATTCAAACAGTCAACAACAAGATCACCGTTATCACTGGGGGACCTGGTGTCGGCAAAACCACCGTCGTCAACAGCATTCTCCGAATTGTTCGGGCCAAGCAAACCAAGGTACTCCTTGGCGCCCCGACCGGGCGGGCGGCGAAACGGCTAACCGAAACCACGGGTCTGGAAGCCAAAACGATCCATCGCCTGCTTGAATTCGATCCCCATGTCATGGGCTTCAAACATCATGCGACCAATCCCCTTCAAGCCGATCTCATCGTTATTGATGAAATCTCCATGGTCGATGTGGGATTAATGAATCAATTGCTCCAAGCTATCCCTAATCATGCGGCGTGCATACTAATAGGGGATAAAGACCAGTTACCTTCGGTAGGCCCTGGACAAATACTAGCAGATATTATTGCCTCTAAGAAAATCACTACCGTCCACCTTACCGAAGTCTTCCGCCAGGCAGCCAGTTCTAAGATCATCGTCAATGCACACCGAATCAATCAAGGAAGAATGCCAGAGAAACCCGATGAAGCGACCCCACTTAGCGACTTCTATTTCATTTCTACCGAATCCCCAGAAGCCATCCAGGATAGGGTGCTGGAATTGATAGCTACCCGTATTCCCAAACGCTTCGGGTTTGATTCTATTCACGACATTCAAGTCCTTACCCCCATGAACCGGGGCAGTCTTGGTGCACAAACACTGAATGGGCTCTTGCAACAACAACTCAATGGACAAGCTCACCCCAAGATCAATCGGTTTGGTTGGAGCTTTGCCCCAGGCGATAAAATCATTCAAACTGTCAATAACTATGATAAAGAGGTTTTTAATGGGGATATTGGGAGGATAACCAAGATAGTGCTTGAAGAAGGTCTAGTGTATATCGACTTTGATGGCCGAGAAATAGAATACGAATTAGGCGAGCTTGACGAAATTGCTTTGGCCTACGCCACCTCGGTGCACAAGAGCCAAGGCTCGGAATATCCAGCAGTTATCATCCCCCTCGCCATTCAACATTATACCCTATTACAAAGAAATCTGCTTTACACCGGCATTACCCGGGGCAAACAGCTGGTGGTGATTGTGGGGCAACCTAAAGCCCTTGCCATTGCCGTCAAAAGAGTCAATTCAACTGTTCGCCTCACCCATCTTTCAGCTCGATTAGCTAACAGTCAAATTTAAGCTCTCAGAAAAAATCGACTGAAAGGGTAGAAGAATAGGCTCTCTTGCTGAAAAATTTTCACTTTATTCTCTCAAAAGAGAGCACCAGATAACGCAATAACCTTAGACGACTTGCCCACTCCACTATCCAGGTTTCAAACTTTGCAGAAGGATCCTTTATTTTAAGTTCCTCCCCCATAGCACGGAGAAAAGAATAGGTTGGAAGCGTATTTTTCGTAATATCCTTCTCCACTCGCGGTTTAAAACCCGTATTTTCGGCCAGGGATTTATATTGAGCTAGGGTGCATTGCAGATTGCAGCGGCCAAAAAAACCCCTTGAAAAAGGCCATTTCATACTCAAAGCCGTCAGGGGTAAAAGAAAAGCTCGGGGAACAAAGTCGGATAGGGCAAGGCGCCCCCCTGGTTTAAGTATCCGAAAGGCCTCTTCAAAAAATTGGCGCCGCTGAGGGAAGTGAAAAATGCACTCCACTGCCAAAACTACATCAAAGGACTGGTCGGGGAAAGGCAGCCAACAAGCATTTCCCTTTGTAAAGCAAATGAGATTACCTGAGCAAGCCTTTATTTTTTCTTGTGCCCGGACTAACTGCCGGGTATCGATATTCAATCCGATCAGTTCTACTCCAGAAAAATTTTCATTCAGGCTAGCGATAGTGCCACCGAAACCACACCCCACATCCAAAATCCGCTGGCCATTTTCAATACCAGCCGCATCATAAACCTCTCTAGTGAGATTCTCAGCCGCCTGGGAAAAATCCTCTGGTGAAACTACTCCTTGAGGCGCTTGGGGCCAATAACCCCAGTGAACGTGGCGTCCAAAGGCAAGTTCTAGTTTAGCATTGCCTTGCTCCAGTTGCGCCAATAGTAAATCAAAATAAGGAAGCAGGATATCCTTGACGGCCATCAGTTATTTCTACCCATTTTTTTATAAGTACGGCAACACATTTTGTAAAATCCCGTATTAATGTCAAGGACCAATCTCTATAAGAACAATTGAAGTATTTTTATCTGATTTAACACCCATTTTGTTTGGCAGTTGCTTATTCTCTACGCTATCCTTGCTATATGTTCCACCCAAATTTTAAATTTTAAGATTATGGCAAAACGAACGACGAAAAAGAAAACAGTCAAAAATACACGTAAGCAAACACCCATAGTGAGCGGATCAGTTACCCGCGCCGAGAAATCAATCACTGTGGCTGAGAAAAATTTGGAAAGAGTAGCACAACGGGTCGATAAGGCAAAAGAGCGTGTAGCGCAAGCAACTGCTAAAGCTAAAGAAACCAAACGCGCTACCACTATAGCGGCGGCTGAACGAGCTCGTGAGACCTTAGCTAAGGCAAAAGAAGACAAGCGAGAAGCCGCAGCCGCATTGCGCCAAGCAAAGATAGACCTCAAAGCTGCGGTCAAAGCAGAACGTGATCGCATCAAGCTTGAGGAGCGAGAAAAACGGCTCGTAGAAAAAAAGGCAGCCGCTAAAGCCCGCGCTATGGCTGCTTTCGAAAAAAAATGGGAACGGGAGTGGGAGCGCAAACAGCGTGCAAGGAAAACGACCAAGCGCACCCAACGCAGAGGAAAAACACGTGCTCAGGAGAGCAAACCAGAGACCTTAAAGGATGTCAATACGGAAATAACTGCTTCATAAGTCTATATCTTCTCTCAGATGAGCGCCTACCCCGGTATGAGTGACTAGGAAAACAACACTATGCCCATGGACGAGGCAGTAACTCCTGGATTTCTAGAGCACTCATACCGGGTTGATAATCCGAATCCTATGGAGGCCTTAATTTATAGCAACGCTTAAGCCAATTTTTTGGCAAGTATGCCCATTCATGGGCATGAAGATTCCAGTACTTCTACTTCCATCAAAGTTCGAGAGCTGGATTTTTTAATGATTTCTAGTTTAAGCCAGTGGGTATTACACTAATTTCATACCCCGAAAAAGTTGATAAAAAATATTTATGGCTCTGCATAGGTTTGATACTTTTACTTAATGGTTGTGCCCCCCAGCGCAGCTATGAAGCAGCACTCATACTTGCCGACACTGCAGCCAGGGAAGCCCCTTCACGCTGGAAATCAACCACCCCTACCCCAAGCCAAGCAGTAGTCACTTATACAGTTGCTGGCCGTACCCACCGGGGAACGCTCTATCTACCTACCGCTGCACCACCCCAAGCTGGAATCGTATTAGTCCCTGGCATAGTCCCCCTTGGCAAAGATGATCCCCGCCTAGTCGCCTTTGCCAACACCCTGGCACGGGCTCGCTTTGCCGTACTTACACCAGCGTTAAAAGAATTTAAGCATCTCCAAGTCAGACCCCGACATCCTCGGGTCATCGCCGATGCCCTCGCCTATCTTGCGAAGCGCCCCGACCTTGTACCTCCCGATCACCTAGGGATTGGCGCCTTTAGTTTTTCTGTAGGTCTAGCAGTCATTGCTTCCCTAGAAGAGGATATCCGCACCAAAGTACAGTTTATTTTCGGGGTAGGCGGCTATTATGATCTGGAAACAGCTATCCGTTTTTTTACGACAGGATATCTTTTAGAAGATGAACATTACCTAGAACCCAGCCAATATGGGAAACTGGTCTTTGCTGCTACCAGCCTCAAGTACCTTACCAATCCAACAGATCATGCCGTACTCAGGGAAATGATACACATTAAAATCCGCAACCCAGATGCAGATATTACTTTTCTCGCTTCCCGTCTAGGCCCCCAGGGGAAGGCAGTCTATTCCCTTTTGAATAACACTGACCCGGCCCAGGTCTCTACACTCATCCAGGCCTTACCCCAGGGACTACAACGACTTATTGAAAACTTAAGTCTAAGCAACCAAAATTTGACCCTGCTCCAAGCACAGATCATTCTCGTCCATGGCAAAGATGATCCTCTTATTCCCTATACTGAAAGCATCACCTTGGCTAATGCTCTGTCTCCTAAACAAACTCAGCTTTATATCATAGAACAGGCGCTTAGCCATGTAGACTTTAAGTTTCGGAGCTTCTTTACCCCTGCTTTTTGGAGTCGCGAGCTACCGGATCTCTGGCGAATGTATCGAGCTATCTACTTACTGCTCGAAAAACGAGCCCCCACAGATCCCTAATTCATGGCACCCATAGAAACTCATTTCGTCTCCGCTAATGGTCTTTGCTTTGAAGTTGATCAATGCGGCAGTGGTGACCGGCTTGCTCTTTGCCTACACGGTTTCCCTGAATGTAGCTATTCATGGCGCTATCAGATGCCGCTACTCGCAGAGCGAGGTTATCGAGTTTGGGCACCCAATTTGCGCGGCTATGGGCGTAGCTCACGTCCTTCAAAAGTAGCCGATTACCACACCGACCTCCTCCTTGCGGATATTGCCGCTCTCATAGAGGCTTCCCACTGCCAATCGGTTCTACTTATTGGCCATGATTGGGGAGCTGCGCTTGCTTGGCTATTCGCCATTGGTAAAGTCCGTCCCCTTGAAGGCCTTATCATTATGAATGTACCTCACCCTGTCCCCTTCCTTAAATGCCTAAAAACCTGGAGACAACTGAGGAAATCCTGGTATATATTATTTTTCCAAATTCCTTGGCTTCCCGAATGGCTACTAAGTAGAGGTAATGGTTGGCTCCTAGGCAAAGTTATACGCTACATGGCAGTGAATAAAAACCGCTTCCCCGATGATGTCGTCAATGTCTATCGTCATCATGGAGTCCAGCCTGGCGCACTCCGAGCAATGGTGAACTACTACCGGGCACTGTTCCGGAAAGCACCCTGGCGGAAACATCATGATTATGAATCTGCTATTGAAGTTCCTACCTTAATGATCTGGGGTGAAGAAGATCTCGCCCTGGGAAAAGAAACCACTTACGGAACAGAACATTATGTAAACGATCTCACTTTGCATTACCTTTCCGGGGTTTCACACTGGGTCCAGCAAGAGGCCCCGGAGCAGGTCAACAATCTGATTATCGAATGGCTTTCAAAAAAGATAAAGACCCATTCAATTCCCTATTAACATCTTGTTCACCTTCGATAACAATCGATTGAGTCATTTTGCAAGAGGTGTCCAGTGACTTCAGGGAATCCCAAAAGGGCTAGCAATACCCTGTTTTCTCCTTTCAGGTTTGAGAAAAATCCACGAGCCTGCCGCATTGTTTGCACCATCGGACCGTCTAGCCAATCCTCAACCATTCTAGAGAAGATGCTGCTGTCAGGGATGAACGTCGCCCGCCTAAACTTTTCCCATGGTAACCAGAAAAGCCATGGGGAAATAGCCCATGAGATCCGCAAGACCGCGCAACGGCTCATGAAACCAATTGCCATTCTCCAAGATCTTCAGGGACACAAAGTCCGGGTCGGCAACGTTCAGCACCCACCGTCCATCTGTCTAAATGAGGGGCAAGAAATTCTTTTGGGCCATGGTGAAACTGTCTCCAATAAACGGATCGGTATTGATTATCAAGACATTAGCCATTCTGTCACCCCCGGCCAGCATGTCTTTCTCGATGATGGATCCATTGAATTGGAAGTTCTCTCTACTCAAGGAGATGACCTTCATTGCCAAGTCAATCTTGGTGGCGAACTTCATAGTCGGAAAGGGGTTATCTTTCCTGACTCCCACCTCAGCTTCCCTCTTCTCAATGAAAAGGATGAAAAAGATGCCCACTTTGGCGTCTCTCTTAATGTAGACATGGTGGCCATGTCCTTCGTACGCTCAGCGACGGAGATTATCGAGATGCGCCTGCGCCTTGCCGCATGGGGCAAAAAGGATTCATTTATTGTTGCTAAAATCGAAGATCGCAAAGGCATTGATAATCTCGACGAGATCTTGCATGTGGCTGATGCTGTTCTCATCGCCCGAGGTGATTTAGGAGTGACATTACCGCGGGAGAAAGTCCCCGGTATCCAAAAAACCATTATCCAAAAAGCCAACACCTTTGGTGTTCCCGTAATCACGGCCACTCAAATGCTTGAGAGCATGATCTATCATGACAAACCTACCCGGGCCGAAGTCAATGACGTTTATAGTGCCGTCATCGGTGGCTCCGATGCCGTCATGTTGTCCGGGGAAACGGCCTCAGGCCGTTACCCCCTCCACGCGGTTCGGGAAATGGATCGTATTTGCCGTGAGGCGGAAAAAGAACTCCGAAATTTTAAAGGTGAAATCCCGGTGCGGGGCAGGCAAGACATGCATGACAAAATGGCCGCTTCAGCTGTTAACCTAGCCCGTAATACCAAGGCGCGCTGCATCCTTGCTTTCTCCCTTTCCGGCGCAACCCTAAAAGCACTTTCCGCAGCTCGCAGCAATGTTCCCGTCTATGGAATAGTGGTCGAAGAACAGGTTCTGCGGCAATTGCTCCTACATTGGGGACATTCTCTCATCACCATGCCCCATGAGGAAAAGCTAGAAGATCTCATCGGCCCTGCCCTTAGGCAACTTCAAGAGCAGGGCATTGTCCGTACCAACGATCGGATCGTTGTCATGGCTAGCGAGGCAGAGCCGGGCGCGAAGGAGACTTATCTTTTCAAACTCTATCTTTTAAAGTAACACCTTATTTACCATGAAAAACGACTCCGAAAAATTCTCCTTCGCGCCGCTGCTGATATGAAACAGCCTTCCTTTGGGGCTGTAGAAACACTTTTAACCGAAATAATCCGGCTCATTCCCCGCCTTCCATTTAATATTGCACCCCATGCTAGGCCGCTGCTCACTGGGAGCGGGTTGACCGCTAAGCACTGCCTCAACTGCTGCCCGGAGATCTTTGCCAGTCACCGGTAAATCATTACGGGGCCGGCTATCATCAAATTGTCCCCGGTAAACCAGTTTACAGTCTTTATCGAAGAGAAAAAAATCCGGGGTACAGGCTGCCTTATAGGCCTTCGCGACTTCCTGGCTGTCATCGTAAAGATAAGGAAAAACATATCCCTGCGCCTTAACCTCTTCCGCCATTTTCTCCGGGCTATCGTCTGGGTAGTGCTCAACATCATTGGCATTGATAGCCACAATGGCAAGCCCTTTAGACTGATATTCACGGGCAAATTGGGCTAATCCATCATTGATATGTTTCACATAGGGACAGTGGTTGCACATGAAAATCACCAGCAATCCAGGGGCATCTTTGAAGTCCGCCAGTGATACAGTACGTCCTGTCGCCGGCTCAGGGAGTTGAAAATCTGGCGCTTGGATACCCAAGTCCAACATCATGGATTCAGTTCGAACCATCGTTTCCTCCTTAATAGAAAAAATCAACTCAGTACTTATACTAACCCCAGAAACTAACGCTCTCTTCTATTTCTTCTTTCCTTGTAAAAAAGGGTGAAAATGAGGGAATTAATAAAAAATTTAATTAATTGAGATTAATATTATTTACTTAAGCACTCACTTTCGACTTTTGTCAAAACGAGATTTGGATTATCTGCACGTTGATAGTAGGGGGGTCGCTGCTGTAGTGCTTCAAACGCTTTATTTCGCTCTTCTGCTGTCCGGTACCATCGATAAGCTTCCCAATCTTCGCCAAGCAAGTGGGGCGCCCGCATGGTATCACTTGATTGTAAGGTAATACGTATGCCAAATTGTTTCATTTCTTTACGCTCTTCATAACTTGGTGATGATCTTTTGAACTTTCCGGGTTAGACCAGATCCACTCTCGCCAACCACACAGTTGAGGATAATAAAGTCCCAATCGTATCTTCTGGGTCTCAGGCTCTTTCAAGGCCATCAGAGCCGCATAACTCTCCAGTTGGAGACGATAGCGTTCTTGTTCCCTATCCAGAAATGCCTCCCTATCGCTCCCTTCATGGCTACCGGTTTTATAATCTACAATCCAGCGAACCCCCTCCTGATCGACAAAGGTGCGGTCGATGACAGCCCGGATGATCCGACCGTTTAGGATACCACTTAAAGGATATTCATTCAGCGCTTGTCGATGACTCGAGGAGAGAATCCAACGCCCCTGGGGATCTTCAAGAGTTTGTTTGAGTACCTCCTGGGTACGCTCCAGCGCACTTTCCAGCTCATCAGCGGCGACTCCTTGTCCCATAAGCGCTCGGCGAAGAGCAGGCGCAAGCGCAGTGATCTGGGCCGGGTTCCAGTGTTCGGGACCTTCTTGAGCAATGAGTTGCAGATAGCGGTGAACCACTATACCCATATAACGGACGGTTTCTCCGGCCCAATCAAATTCAATGGGCTCCAAGGCAGAAGCCGCCTCAGGGAGGCTCCCGATGTCTGTCGTTACTCCCGGCAACGGATCGGGGCATTGCCACTGGATACTTAGCCGGGAAAAGAGTCCAGAGTCTGAAAAATTCAGGGAATCTTCGCTTTCTCCCTGAACGCAGGCTTGCCGTAGAGAGAGGGCTGCAGCTTCAAATTCCTCTTGGACTGCAGGCCACAGGGAGGCAAGGAGGGAGCGCTTCGGAGGCGCTTTAGGTTGATCTGTTTTATCAAGCAGTACCTGCCCGAGTAGATGTAATTGGTGTTTAGCTCGGGTTGCCGCCACATAGAGCAAACGACCATTTTCAAAGCCGGCCTTTTCCTCATGGAGCCCTTTAATATAGTGGTAGATGGCATCAGGCTGCTGCCCCGTCTCGGCGATGGGCGCCAACAATAGCTGGTTGTCGTTTCCTAACGAGCGATCAGGGGCTGGACGCTCCGCCCAAAGAAGCAGTTGATGACTTTCATAACGGGGGGAATGCCCCAAACCAGGCACAATCACCGTATCGAACTCCAACCCCTTAGCCCGATGAATGGTCATGATCTGGAGGGTTTCATCGGCGAGCTTATCTGGCGGAGCAAACAGCTTCCTTACCCCCTCATCCAGGGCCGCAAAATCGAGAACTTCATCCGCCACCGCCTCTTGCTCTAGCAAATCCAAATAAACAGAAGCTTCCTCAAGTGCCGTGGGTTCAGGAACACAGGCGGGTCCACCGATAGCTAACCAGACCCCTTCCACCCGTCGGCGAGGCGAAACCCGCCGCCGCTCCCTGAGGGCCTCGGCCAACACCCGGCGAATTCTAGCAAGGCGTTGCTGACCCTCTCCACTCAGACGCTGAACACAATTATCATCCTGGATTCGATCCCAAATCGCGGCTTGTTGATCTTCACCTGCCAGGACATAAAGATCGGCCAAGGTCAAACCGCACCACGGAGCGCGCAGTATTGTCAGCCAACTGAGGCGATCTCCCAAATGAAATAGGGCCTTGGTCAAAGCCAGCAAATCTTGTACTACCGGACGATTACCCAAGGGCTCAATCTCCAAGGCTCGGAAACGCAACCCCGCTTCCCTCAGCAAGGGCACTATCTCGGCCAAATGTCCCCGGCTACGCACTAGAATGGCGATAGTAGAGTCTGGCGCGACCTGTTTTGTTTTCTCAACCAAGCGGGCCACCACTTCAGCCTCCTCCGCCAAACCTTTCCCAAAAAAGGGATGGATCTGCACTGCCTTTTCCGCCCGAGGCGGATGGAAAGCATGGGAGGAACTATAAGGAACGGCACCAGTAGCAATCTCCTCGGTCGCCGGCAAAACCTGACAGAAGGCGTGATTGACCCAGTCCACAATGCCCTGCTGGGAGCGAAAATTCACCGACAAAGTTAAAGGGATCAGCGGCAACTGCCCTACACCTTGCTGCCAGGCCTGCAAATAAAGCCCAACTTCAGCCTCACGAAAACGATAAATGGACTGCATGGGATCGCCAACGACCAATAAGGTCCGTCCATCGCCCGGTTCCCAACCCGTCGTTAACCGTTCCAGCAAAATATACTGGCTGAGACTGGTATCTTGGAACTCATCCATTAGTAAATGGCGAATCTGGTAATCCAAAACCAAGGCCAAATCAGTGGGTGCCTCAGCCTCTCCCAGGGCAGCGACTGCCCGTTGGGCAACCTCGGTGAAATCCACTTCGCCTCGCTCCTGAAACACCAATTGCAATTGGGCCACGGCTAAGGGTAAGAGCTGAAACAGGGCCTCCATGAGTACCCATTGGGACTCGATGTAATGGGCGGGAGGTAAAGAACGCAAGCTATGCAGCGCCCGGCGAAGGTCTTCTTGCCCCCCCAAGCGCTCAAGAAAATTTAAAAAAGACTGTTTTTGTGCCTTGAGGTACTGCTTTTCTTCTTTATCGCGGGCGGCACTGGGGGCAGGAAACCCAAGCGCCTTGGTTGCTTGCCTGCGCCATTCTCCCTCACAGGTCAATAAAAGCTGAGCCAGTCCTAACCATTGAGGCAATGCCTCAGCCTGGACTCCAGGGCGGACCCAAAGATCTCGGCAAATCCCGATGGGGGAAGTGGGATCAAGGGTGGCTAAATTGCCGGCGGCGAAACGGGCAAACCCCAACCCCTCCTCCATCACCGATTCAGGGCAACAACAACTCACCTTCTGCAATCCAGCCTGAATAGCGGCCTGCAACACCTCCTCCAAGCTCTCCCGCTGCAACCGTTTATCGTCAGTGAGATGCCGCAGCCATTGGTCCCGACGGGTGAGCATCGCCGAGAGCAGCGTTTCAATTTTGCCCCAATCATTATTCAAATGACGTAGCAAGACCTCTACACTTGCAGACCACTCGGCACCGCTTTCCACCTCTGTCAAGGTGGCGCGGGCAGCCTGGCGGTAGAGATTCTCCGCTTCTTCCGTAATTCCCGGTTGAGCACCAAACCGGGACAATAGAGGCATCTGCCGAGTCAAACTGGCACAGAGGGAATCAATGGTCTGAATGCGCAAACGGCTTGGGTGGCGCTCCAGCTCCCAGCCCTTATCCGCGTCACGGCGGGCTACGACACGGGCCAGCTCCCAAGTAGTTTTAGCAGGTTCGGCCTGAGGCGGTTGATTCTCCCGAGCGCTGATTAAAGCCTCCACAATCCGGTAACGCATTTCCGCAGCGGCCTTGCGGGTAAAGGTGATAGCAACGATTTCCTCCGGGGCCTCCACCCGCGCTAGTAGCACCAAATAACGTTGAGTCAGCAGTTCTGTCTTGCCTGAACCCGCTGGCGCTTGGACTATGAAGGATTGATGAGGATTTAGGGCCTGCCGACGGGCGGCAGTATCTGGAATACTAGAGTTGACCATCACCGCTATTCTTGTTTTTATTATGAGTGATTTTGCCCCCTAACTCGCCAATCCGGCATAAGCCGGGCAAGGCACAATAATCGCAACTCTTAGTGTCCTTTGGCGCCACAGCCGCATATCCTGCCATCACTTCCTCGGCAAGGGCGTGGAGGACCTGTGACCACTGGGCGAGTAGCCCTTCCCAAGTTTCTGGACCTTCAACAACGCGAGTAAAATCAGAAACCTCCGGCACACTCTCCGCTGCTTTAGTCACGCCCAGATATTTCACCTCCCCTCGACGAACTTGAGCAAACAATACTGCCGCCACCGGTTCCCTGTGAGCGATACAATATAAAGGAAGCTGGGGCTCCTCAGGGCGCTCACCAAACCAATGGTGGGGATCAGGCCGTCCGGTTTTATAATCGATAATCACCCGCTCACCATTTTCCAACCGATCAATGCGATCCGCCCGGGTAATTAAACCGATCCCGCCAAGCTTTAAGGGCTGAGACTTTTCTTGATGCAGTACCGTAAAAGAATCCCGCTGCTTATCTTGCTCCAGCCACTCTAGCAATAACTGCTCCAAACGCTCCTGCTCTATGGCCGTAAACCGCTCGGTAAAGGTCTGGGGGCGAACTGCCATTTGCGCGGCAATGGCTTGTTTCGCCGCTTCCGCCACCAGCGTCTGTAATTCCTCGGCAGTACAGGTTAACAGTGTTTGCTGGTCTTCTAAGCGTTCCCAGAGATAATGCAAAGCGCTGTGGATCAAAATCCCCTGGTCCAAGGCCGCTAGGCCTACACTGGGTTCTTCAAGCCCTCTGGCGCCCAAACGATACTCGGCAAAGGCGCGGAAAGGACAGGCCGCCTGGGCTTTCAATAAGGCAGTACCGCCTTCCACCTGGGTCCCCCTTGCCAGGGGTGGCCCTTGACTGTCCGCCAGGGTTTCCCCCATAGCCGTACGCTGGATCTGGTGCCCATAGGACTCAACTAAAGCCAGTTCCAGCGCTTCAGGGGGGATAGAAGGCAACTCGGCAATTAGGGGGCTCAGCCGCAGATCACTATCGCCCTCGCGGCAAGGATGGCTGACAATCACAACAGGCGCGCAGGCAAGCAAGCGCGCCGTTACCATCCGGGCATAAGCCAACTCCCGCTCGGCAGAGGCATGGGGCAAACGATGGTGACGTTGCAGCTCTACCGGTAACAACGGATTAGGGCGAGGCGCTGGAGGCCAAACCCCGTCATGGAGCCCTAGTATCCAAACCCCGTCAAACCGCTCACCGGCTGCTTCCAGAATTCCCATTACCTGTACCGGTACGGGAGAGCTTTCAGGTTGAAAGAGAATATCGGCGAGGAAACGCCGGAATTTTCTAATGGCCGTCGATTGCTTCAACGATGGCACCACGCCGTCCAAACTGGCAAAAGACTGTATCCCCTTGCGCCAGGCAGAAACAGCCTGCTGTTCTTCGCTATTGAGGGAGCGTTCTCCTGGCCAGCCCAGCAATTGAAGCCAGCGGACAAAGCTTCGGGCCCAACCACTCGGAGGTTGCCTTGCCGGCAACTGAGCCAGCTCGGCTTTAAACTGTTGGAGCCGCTCACTCAAGGCCGGACAGCGATGGACAACGCCCTCCATTCCTTCTGAAACGGCGGCCCTGAATAAACGCTCCAAAGATACCCTGGCCTCCCGGGTCTTGCGGAGATAAGCATCCAATAGGGCACGACGAGAAAATTCCCGCTCAGCTTCCCCCAAAAAAGGTGATCTCAGAAGCGCTCCCATCTCCACTAAGGAAAGTTCACCTTTGGTAAGCTCTAAAACCAATAGGGCCGTATGAACCAATGAATTATCCACTAAAGGCTGAGCCAAAGAAATATTATAGGCCCGCTCTATCCCCTCCCGGCCTGGCAATACGGCTTCAGGATGAAAGATTTCATCAAAAATGCGCACCACCTGGGCCCGTAGAAATTCCAATTGGGGAACAATGATTCCAATCTTCTCCCGGGGTGAATCTTCCAGCCTCCCCCGAGCCCAATGGGCTGCCGATGTGATTTCCTCTACCCCATCAACCAACGCCACGCGCATTACTCGTTCCGGCCTTCCCTGGGAAGCCAATGCTTGTAGCATAACCCCCTGCTTGGCAAGGGCAGCAAGGAATTCCTGCTGCTGGGGCGTATATTCATCAAATCCTGCGAAGATGACCGTTGCCGGCAAGGGGAACTGCCGAGTTCCTAGCATTTGAAGCACCACTCCAGGCAAACGAGCATGGTCCAACCAATGCCCTACTTGGCAATGGTGTTCAAAGGCCTGGGCCCACTCTAAGAAAGCTTGAGTATCTTCCGTAACAAAAAGAGACTGGTCCTGCAGCGGTAGGCACCAGGCATGCCAAAGCTGCCAAGCCTCCTGGGCGGTGCGGGCGGTTGCAGGAACTTGCAATAGTGCTCCACTATAAGACGAATCATAGATCACCCGCTCCCATAAACTTTGTTCCTGCAGCGGGCTAAGAAGAGTAGGATTACGGTTATCGGGTTCAGTGAAGGTCAGACTCTGATAACCATGCTGTAACCAAGCGAGCCAAGGAAAAATCCGCGGCGTCTCCCAGACAGCTAACCCCTTCGACTGTTGGGCAAAATCATAGCGATCTTGAAACTCCCGCGCTAGCCGGTTATTAATAGTCAGCAGGAGTGCCCCAGCCTCCAACGCCGCAAACATATCATCTTCGCTAATCAAAGGAAGAGACTGAGCGGTTTTCATTATTTTTTATCTAGCGTTTCCTATACTCAAGCAGGACGACCCATTTATCCATGCCCCCCTCTCGCCGGAGAGTGTCGTTGCGAGCGAATTATAGCCCGTTCCGACCCCAACTGAAATTAGAAGCTTAAAGAGGGATGCTTAGCCCGACCGTGAATAATGAGGCTACTTTAAAAATAGCAGCGGGTATTCTGCTGACGCGCAATCTCATCTTGCTTAGGACGAGGTAGCAGTGCGCGCTCGGTAGGTGTTTTGCACCATACCGAGGGAGCACCTACTTGGACTTCGCCAATCTCAGTGCAAGGGATACCCTCCTCCTTTAACGCAGAACAAATAGCGGCGGCCTCTTCAGGCGGCACCGTCAATAGCAATGCCCCCGAAGCGATGGCAGCAAGAGGATCCAACTCTAAAGCCTGGCATATCCGCGCGGCAAGAGGAGGCACCACCACCACTGCAGGATCAATATAAAGTGAACAACCACTTGCCTCGGCTAATTCCCAAAGAGCTGTGGCCACCCCTCCCTCAGTGGGATCATGCATGGCAGTAACCCTTCCCGCCTGGAGAGCCACTTGCGCATCACGGAGTACACAAATACCCGGATCATGGAGAAAATTCTGCGCCTGCTCAAGCTCAACTCTGCTCAATGTACCTTCCAGCATCCCAGGAAATTCCCGAGCCAGAATCGCAGTGGCTTCAATAGGCACTCCTTTAGTCAGCAAAATCCGATCATGGGGGGCCGCGCCGCGGGGAGTAATGAGATGATCTCGACTGACCTCGCCAATCATAGTCCCCACCCCAATAGGGCGTTCTAGACCCTGAGTAATTTCAGTATGCCCCCCAATCACTGCCACATTTATGTGACGGCATGCGGCGTAAATCTGGTCTATGATGGTTTCCACAGAATCAACAGTCGTTCTCCCTTCAGGGAGTAACAGGGTAACCATGAACCAACGGGGTACTGCGCCGGTGGTAGCAATATCATTGACATTAACTTGAACTAAATAATCACCAATTTTATCCGTCGTGAAGGTGATAGGATCAGACTTATAGACCAGGAGCGTTTCCCCCACGGCAACCACTGCACAATCTAGCCCAATTCCAGGCCCCAGCAATACCGCTGGATCCTCTACTGGAGCCTTGGCCAAAAGACGTGCTAACAAGGGGGCAGGTAGCTTACCAACAGGAAAAAACTTCTCCATATCCATCATCCCGACGCCAACATGCCAAAATGCCCTCCATGGCGATTCGCCATAAACCCTGTTATAGCATTAAACTTCAGCTTCTTCCTCTTGACCAACAAATGCTGGCTTTTTGTTTGAAGTTGTGGCTTTTCCTTCCGCAAATTTTTCCCATTGAGGCTCGCTCCCTTTTGCTCTAGCAGGAGTCTTGGTTTTCTTCCTGCGCCGATATTTACGGGGTTTGGCCGCTTTTTTCTCAAGCTTTTGGATCGCCTTCTCAATAGTTTGAAACTGCCGGGAACGTTTTTTTAGATCAGAAACTTCTTTCCTCAATACAGCAATCTCAGCACGGAGTTCAGTAATATTTGCCTTTAGTTCTGCTACCGCTAGCTGAGCTTTCTCAAACCGGGTTTGGACTGCCGCAGTGGTCTTAATTTTTTTCTGCTCACGTGCTTTCGCTAGCCGATCCATTGCCTTTGCAAGGCGACCTTTTAAGGTCTCTAGATTTTTAAGCCGGGACGCCAATGTCCGCTCTGTTGCCGCGATTGCCTTTTCATATTCTGCAGGCAATTTTTGCCGTACCGTATCAAATTCAGATTCAAACATCGCTACGGCATCTTCTGCCTG
This sequence comes from Nitrosococcus wardiae, assembly GCF_004421105.1. Taxonomy (NCBI): domain Bacteria; kingdom Pseudomonadati; phylum Pseudomonadota; class Gammaproteobacteria; order Chromatiales; family Chromatiaceae; genus Nitrosococcus; species Nitrosococcus wardiae. The sequence continues at coordinate 2,688,264 of NZ_CP038033.1, read as the reverse complement.
TGCCTGAAGGTTTTTAGTCCCAGGAGATTTTCTTGCTCTGGCCATGTAAATTCCTCTTGATCTATTTCAGTTTTAAAATCGGTCCGCTAATTTTAACGATAATAGACTAATAATTAAATGCTATTATGATGATTTAATCGTAAAAATGAAATTATCATACTAGTTTAATGCAATTATTAACAAAAACATTATCTAAACTTTTAGAAATGAGCTCAAAAAAAAACCATTAGTGCCTCCATATCGTATCGGCCCAAAACTAATTTTTTGAATAAAATAGATCGTTGCAAATATTAGTTTTTTGATAGCAAGGATAACCGCCATGAAAAAAATACATATTCTCCTTCTCGCTATGACGTTGCTGGTTTCTAAGTCGATTCTTGCCGAGGACAATGAAAAAAAAGGGTTTGATGCCAAGACCTTTATTAAACCCAATCCACAAGAAATAAGCACCAGGCTTACCCCTCGGCAATATGAGGTAACCCAGGAAGATGGCACAGAGCCACCTTTTAACAATGCCTATTGGGATAATAAAGAACCTGGAATCTATGTAGATATCATTTCCGGGGAACCTCTTTTTAGTTCAACGGATAAATATTCCTCGGGAACAGGTTGGCCAAGTTTTACCAAACCTCTTAATAAAAAATATATTATCACCGAAGAAGATTGGTCTTTTTTCATAAAAAGGACTGAGGTGAGATCAAAATATGCCGATTCTCATTTAGGCCATGTTTTTAATGATGGCCCCCCTCCGACAGGGCTGCGCTACTGTATCAACTCTGCAGCGCTTCGGTTTATTCCAGTGGAAAAATTGCAGGAAGAAGGTTATGGGGAATATTTACCCCTCTTTGAAAAAAGCACTCAATGAGCGCGGAAAACCCACTCTTGCCACGGGGGGAGGAACTACGTAAAGCCCTACGCTGGCTATGGGAACAGGGTGAAATCACAGGGAAAACTATCGAACAAGCTAGCCGGCAATATAATCTCTCTCCTCTGGAAGAGGATTTTCTCATCAGAAAATTTCTGCAAAAAAAGGAGCCTCAGGATTAGCCGTGAATAGAGAGAAACGCTACTGGTGCCACGCCTATGGCGGGTCGCTTTACTGTCAGAAAGGCCAAATTGATAAAATTTTCAGCACTTGAGGCGGCTTTTACAGCCACGTAAAGGGATCCCATACTCCGAGCTCGCCATGCTACCCCGTCGCAGACGGGGTTTTCGCCACCAAGCCTCCTGCTGGCAACCTCAATGACCTTCATAGATTTAAGTGTCTAACAATTCAACGATAGATCCCCCTGAGTGAAGACATTGAATGGCATCTGCGAATAGCCCTGCCGAATCCACAACCTGCAATTTCTCCCTAATGATCTCTTCATTCAACCTAAAAGGGGGAATGGTGTTCGTAATGATCATCTTTTCCAAAGCAGGCTCTGCGAGGACTTGATTAGCCTGCCCCACAAACAAACCGTGAGTGGCTGCAGCATAAATTTTGTTTGCTCCCTGCTCCTGGCAAGCCTTGGCAGCCCGAGCCAAGGTGGTACCGGTACTTACCAAATCATCGATAATGATAGCAACTCGATCCTTAACCTCACCAACCATAGCTCCGCCACTAACCACACCGCCGCTACGTTGCTTCTCCATAAAAGCCGTGGTGACTTCTTTTCCCAGCGCCTTACTCAAAGTCTCTCGGAACTGCTCCGCCCGCTTTACTCCCCCCACATCCGGTGAAATCACGACCACCTTATTCTCTTCTGATAGAGCCGACAAAGACGAAAAATAGCCTGTGAACAGTTTTTTTGCTTCCAAATGGTCAGTCCGACAATTAAAGGCATTCTGGAAAGCAGCCAGGTTGTGGACATCGATAGTCACCACCCGGTCCGTCTGGACCGCTTCTAATAAATTAGCCACATAACGGGTTGTCACCGGATCGCGGGATTTGGTTTTTCGATCCTTGCGAGCATAACATAGATAGGGAATTACAGCCGTCACCCGTTTGGCCGAAGCATCTTTCAAGGCCCCTATGAAAAACAGCAAACGGCATAGTTTATCATTAACGCTCTGCTGAGGATCACTATAAAAGGACTGAATGACAAAGACATCTTTCTCCCTTACGCTGACCAAAGGACGAGTTTTATGCTCGCCGTCTTCAAAATTCCTTTCTTCATGCTCAGATAAGGCTACACCCAGCCTTTCACTCACCTTTTGGCCAAAAGAATTACTCCCGCTCAGGGCAAATAGACACAAATCACTATGGCTCATTTAAAGCATTTCCATTCTCTTTCACTAGGCCCGACGAGCCACTAATATCATTTAATAGGCAAAACTACGGGGCTGCATACCCTTTCATAACGGCCTGGCACTTGTCCTTTAAAACCAGCAGCAACTGCTCATAAGCATAAAGATTGGCTTCTATTCTTTCTTTTTGTAATTCCTCCATCAACCTCTCAAATCCCACTCCCATCGCTTCCAAATCTTTAAAATCTCGCTCAGCCTCTCCAAAGGGGTCATCCAAGGTCATTCGGATCGCGCCATGGTGCTCAAAGGCGTCCAACATTTCCGGACTCATACTCACTACGGTATCCCGCCCAATTAAGTCCTCTACATAGCCCAAATCAGAATAGCCAGGCAGCTCCATGCGGGGATTCGGCCAAAGCAATCGCTGCACCCGGGCGCCGCGCTGTTGTTGCTCAAGAAAAAAGTCGGATTTAATGAATCGCTGAAAGCCCTGATAGGTCAACCGGGCATTGGCGAGGGCGATTTTACCCTGGAGACTAAGAGCTTCAGGAGTTCCCCTTCTTTCCAACTGCCACTCTATCTTACTATCCACTGCACTGATCAGGAAAGAGACTACGGAAGCTACTCTTTCAGGGTTTGAGTTCATGGCAACGCCCTGGGCATAAGCTGCCGCCGCCGCTTCATAACCAGACACTGAACACAGCAAGGTCACATTGACGTTAATGCCTTCTGCCAGTAAACGCTCAATGGCAGGAAACCCTTCCTGGGTACCCGGCACGCCAATCATAAGGTTAGGACGATTAATCTCTTTCCACAGATGGCGAGCTGCTTCAAGGGTTCCTTGAGTATCGTAAGCAAACTGTGGTGAGACGTCGATACTCACAAAGCCGTCTTCCCCCTGGCTGCTGTCATAAACAGGATGCAGAATATCTGCCGCTATTTGGGTATCCTGAATGAGCAGCCACTGGTAAAGCTTGGCCTCATCAATCTCATGGTCCGCTTGCACTAAATCACGGAGGGTGTCATCGTAATGATGGGTATTATTGATAGTGTCACCCCACTGGGCCGAATTGTGGGTAGCTCCCCTCACCCCTGCGGTAACTAGCTGCTTTAAGCTATCATTGACTAGCAAGTCCCGGCCTGCATAGTCTAACCATAGCGACTGACCATGCTCAAAAAGCACCAAGGTATTAGACATCTCTCTCGCTTCCTCTTCATTGACCGTTCAACAAGGTAAGCACTGCCACATCCCATCCCCTCAGAAGCTGTTGGAAAACCTTTTCAATAAATTATTTAGGGAAGTCCCTGCTCCTTAAGAATTTGATATCTTACTGGTTTTCAAAGGGTTGTTTTAACCACTCTCTAGCATTGGGAGATATAGCGCTTATAGCCAAGGGGTTTTCCAACAGCTTCTCAACCCGCTTGCTTAATTACTTCCCAGAATTTTCTCTCCCCTCTAAGTCACGGTGCGCCCCTTTGTGACAACTGGCAGTTCTACAGCGCATTTGCAAATAAGAGGACCGTCGGTTCATTCCGGTATTTTTTCCAATCACAAGCGAAACTGCATCACACGAAACTTTAATTCCCGATGGGTGGCAGTAAATAAGGCTTCCACTCCAAGAGAGTTAATTCAAAAAAAAGAAAACCTATTTTAGGCAACCATAGTTCATGGTCATTCAATATTCCAATAAAGCCGATACTATCCGGATTAACGAGAGGATATGACCCGTTTTCCAAGTTTTTTTATCATTAGGCGTATATAATCTTTATAGTCGATTTCACCCGCTAAGAGATCGAGATATTTTCTTACCATACTCTTGCTATGGGGAATCAAGCTCACAAATAATCGCTGCATCGGCTCGGGAAAAACTAAGTACCGCATCATTCTCGCTTGGGAAAACAAGCTAACTATTTGCCGATACTCTAAAAGATAATGTTGCAAGGCAGTTTCAGGCTGACCGGAATTAGCCGCTGCGGCAATGGCCCTAGCAGCTAATCGACCACTTTGCATCGCAAAAGCAATTCCTTCCCCCGTCACCGGCTCGACCAGGCCGGCGGCATCTCCTACCAAAAGGATATTGCCCCGTCCTGGCTTTCGTTTATAGCTCCCAAAGGGAAGATGATATCCCTTACAGCGGATATGGGGGAGAGGATCATAGTGCTGGCGAAGAAACGCACCGAAGGCGCTTTTTAGATCGGGGTTCTTACTCAACAATCCCCCAACACCCACCGTCTGAGTTTCTTTTTTAGGAAATATCCAGCCGTAACCCCACTTCACTACACCGAGGTAAATTTCGGGATCCGTAACCACCCTGGTGGCTTGCTCGAGGGGTACTTCAATTTCTAACCCCAAGGCAAGGTTCTTTTTAGCAGCGGTGTGCAGTAAGATAGCTTCAGCGACACGGCTGCGAACTCCGTCCGCACCCACGATAAAATCCGCCTTAAGCAGCTTTCCATTGTGAAGACGAACCGTCTTGCCATCGTCTGCCAACGCGATCATGGAAGTCCCTTCCATAAGATGAGTCCCTGCCTCCTTGGCTAATGTCGCCAGGTAGGCATCAAAATGGGTGCGGGAAGTGAAAAAAAAAGGCTGATAGTCATGGACCCCATTGAGATAATGGTCCTGGTAATAAAAACTGGCTCCCCGGGCGGTCCTTTCCACGATGGTCTGCCATTTGTTCTCTCCGAATATCTGGGCAAACTCCCTTCGAGCACGGGCACTTAACAGGCCGCCACAGAGCTTTTCACGGGGAAAAGTCTTTTTCTCGACTAAGGCCACTTTGAGACCCAAGGCGGTAAGCGCATGGGCGGCGGCAGAACCTCCAGGCCCGGCGCCTATTACGATTACATCAAATGTCTTCACAGTCAGGATACCTATAGAACAATATACGCTATCTATTCCAGCCAGCAATTGTCAGCACAACCCTCAGGTTAGAATATTGCCTGTTCAGTCAACGGGACGAAAGGAGTAACATCCAATGACAGAGTCAAAGCCCTCATTTTTTAGCCGGCTATTCCTTGCTTTTAGTACTTTCTGGAGCATCCTGCTAAACAAGGAATTCGCCGCCGCCATGCTCCGCTTTCGCCATGGCGAAATTTCCCCCTCGGCCGAGCCCATCGAGATTCCCCCTGAGCCGCCAGCGTTGAAAGAAGCCAGCCCAGATGCCGCCCTCCAGCTTCTAGGGTTACTGCAAAGGGAAGGTCGATTCATTGATTTTCTTGAAGAAGAGATGGACCGCTATTCCGATGCCGAAATAGGTGCAGCTGCACGTATCGTTCATAGAGGCTGTCGCAAAGTACTCCATGAGCACTTTAGCATTGTTCCAGTACGCACTGAAACTGAGGGAACGCGGATTACCCTAAATCGAGGATTTGATGCCTCCACCATCCGGCTCACTGGCAATGTGGTGGGAGAACCTCCCTTCAATGGGCGATTGACTCATCCCGGGTGGCAAGCACAGGATATCAGACTACCCAAGATCGCTGCTGACCATAAGGTTGAAGTGTTGGCACCCGCAGAGGTAGAACTATGACCACGCCCCGCTACGCCATTGGTATTGACCTGGGAACCACCCATTGCGCCTTATCCTATGTGGATCTCCACACCAGTGAGGGGGAACAGATCAACCAACAAGTAATGTTATTACCACAACTCAGGGGACCGGGAGAAATCGAGGAGCACGTGCTACTCCCCTCTTTTCTTTATTTACCTCATCCCGATGAAATGGCACCCGGGGATTTGACCTTACCCTGGACTGATCAACAACCCTTTGTGATAGGAGAGCTAGCTCGAGAATTAGGGGCACAAACCCCGATTCGCTTAGTCTCCAGTGCCAAAAGTTGGCTCTGCCATCCAGGGGTCGATCGCCGTGCCGCTCTTTTGCCACTAGATGCCCCGGCTGAAGTCCCCCGGGTCTCTCCTCTTGAAGCCTCAACCCGTTACCTGGAACATGTCCGGGATGCCTGGAATTTTGCTTATCCTGAATTCCCCCTTCAGCAGCAGGAGGTCACTGTCACCATTCCTGCTTCCTTCGACCCGGCAGCCCGGGAACTCACCTTAGAGGCAGCGGAAGCGGCCGGTTACCAGCAACCCACCTTACTTGAAGAGCCCCAAGCCGCCCTCTATAGCTGGATTCAAAGCAGTGCCGGCGGTTGGCGTAGTCAAGTCCAGATGGGAGACATCATTTTAGTAGTGGATGTGGGAGGAGGCACTGCCGACCTCTCCCTAGTGGCCGTCATCGAGCGGGAAGGATGGTTGGAACCCCACCGCATCGCCGTGGGCGATCACATTCTGCTGGGGGGAGACAATATGGATTTGGCCCTCGCCCATCTCATTGCCAGAAAGCTTGCTGCTCAGGGCACTCAGCTAGACCCCTGGCAATTACGGGCACTCACCCATGGCTGCCGGGTCGGCAAAGAAATTCTCCTCCACCAGGCGGATCAAGAGACCGTCCCCATCGTAGTTCCAAGCCGAGGTTCCAATCTGATCGGGGGCTCAATCCGCACTGAATTGACCCGCTCCGAGGTGACAGAAACCCTCTTAGAAGGCTTTTTTCCCCAAGTGGAAGCCTCTCACCGTCCCGCCAGCCGAGCGCGCGCCGCCTTGACTCAATTGGGATTACCCTATGCCCAGGATGCGGCCATTACCCGTCATCTAGCTGCCTTTCTCGGCCGCCAGACCCAAGCCATCAGTGACCTGGAGGGTTTTGCCAAAGCTCTTCCGGAAGGCGCCACCTTTCTTCATCCCACCGCCGTGTTGTTCAATGGCGGCGTCTTCAAGTCTTCCTTATTGGTAGAACGCACCATGGGGACCCTGAACGCCTGGCTGGCCGCTGAAGGCGCTCCCCCGGCCCGCTTGCTAGAGGGCTCTGATCTGGATCTCTCTGTGGCCCGTGGAGCCGCTTATTACGGTTATGTCCGCCATGGCGGTGGCGTCCGTATCCGGGGAGGAACCGCTTGCGCCTACTATGTGGGGGTAGAGTCCGCCATGCCTGCGGTGCCCGGTTTAGAACCTCCTATTCAGGCCTTGTGCGTGGCCCCCTTTGGCATGGAAGAGGGCACGGAAGGGGATTTGCCGCCCCATGAGTTTGGTTTAGTGGTCGGTGAACCGGTTCGATTTCGCTTCTTCAGCTCTTCAGTACGGCGCCATGATACGGTAGGGGTGGTACTGGAACAATGGTCACCGGAGGAACTCCAAGAACTGGGGGATATCGAAGCGACACTACCGGCAGACGGACGCCCACCGGGTGAAATTGTGCCCGTCCGCCTCCGCTCTGCCTATACAGAAACCGGCATTTTAAGATTGGAAGCGTTGACTCGTGAAGGTGACGAACGTTGGAAAGTAGAATTTGATGCCCGTGGTGAAAAGGACTAGGAAGGCTTGAGGTGTCCCATTATTTGGTTGGTATTGATTTAGGTACTACCCATACCGTCGTCGCCTATGGGGAAAAGAACGATCAGGGGCAGGTGCCCCTCATTCAGCTATTTGAAATCGAGCAATTGGTGGCTTTGGGGGAGGTCGCCGCTCGGCCGGCGCTGCCGTCGGTACGTTATCACCCGGCCCCAGGGGAATTGAATGAGGCAGATATCCAGCTCCCCTGGCCTCGAGCTGATGTGGTCGACATCCCCCAAGCAGTAGTGGGAAGTTTGGCCCAGGATCTGGGTACCCAAGTCCCGGGCCGGTTCGTGGCCAGCGCTAAAAGCTGGCTTTCCCATCACGGCGTGGACCGCACTGCGCCCATTCTGCCTTGGGGAGCGGTGCCCGAGGTGCCCAAGATCTCCCCCCTCAATGCCAGCGCCAGCTACCTGGCCCATATACGAGCGGCCTGGAATTGGCGTTTCCCCAAAGCGCCCCTGGAACAGCAGGAAGTGGTGCTCACTGTACCGGCTTCCTTTGATGAGGCGGCCCGAGCCCTTACTGTCCAGGCGGCTAACGCCGCCGGCCTCAACCACATCCGCTTGCTGGAAGAACCTCAAGCGGCTTTCTATGACTGGCTTTTTCGGCACCAAGATGAGCTTGACCCCGCACTCCAGGATATCCGTTTAGCATTGGTCTGCGACGTGGGTGGGGGAACCACGGACCTGACCTTGATCCGGATAGCGCCGGACCAAGCAGAACCAGAACTGACGCGGGTAGGCGTCGGCGACCATCTCATGCTGGGGGGGGATAATATGGATTTGGGGTTAGCCCACGTGGCGGAAGGACGCCTCGCGGCCTCCGGGACTCCGCTCGGGACTGCCCGCCTGTCCCAACTAACTCAGCAATGCCGCGTCGCCAAGGAACGCTTGCTAACCCCCCAGGCCCCCGAGGCGGTAACCGTGACCCTCCTTGGGGCAGGCACCCAATTGATTGGCGGTGCCCGCTCCACCGAGCTCACCCGGGATGAAGTCAACCGCATGGTCCTCGACGGCTTTTTTCCCCGGGTAGGGCCCGAGGAGCGGCCCCAGCGGGTACGCGGCGGTATTGTCGAATTTGGACTACCTTATGTGGCCGATCCGGCCATTACCCGCCATGTGGCAGCGTTTTTAGCCCAGCATGCCCAAGTCTCTCGGGAAGCCCTGGGCGACCGTGCCCCTTCCAATGAGACCCTGCCCATCCCCGATGCCGTGCTTCTTAATGGCGGGGTATTCCGTAGCCAACTGCTGGCCGAACGGCTGCTTGAGGTGTTAGCTCAATGGCGCCAGGCGCCCCTGAAAGTGCTCCACAACGAAAATCCTGAGGTGGCAGTCGCGCGAGGTGCTGTCGCCTATGGCTTAGCCCGTTCAGGGACTGCGCCCCGGATTGGCGGTGGCTCGGCACGCAGCTATTTTTTGATGCTAGAAGAGGAAAAAGAGACCCACCGCGGCGTTTGCGTGCTCCCCCGAGGAACCGAAGAAGGGCGGGAGATCCAACTCAAAGAACGCACCTTCTCCCTGCGCCTCGGTCAACCGGTCCGCTTTCATCTGGTTTCTTCCACTGCCGATACGACTTACCAACCTGGAGAGTTGGCAGCCATCCAAATTCCCCACTTTACCTCTCTTCCCCCTATCGCCACGGTGATTAAGCCCACCTCCCAAACCTCAGTACCGGAAATTCCAGTACAACTGGCCACCATCCTCACTGAGGTGGGAACCCTGGAAATGCACTGTGTCAGCGTTGAGAAAGGGGGGGGACGCTGGAAATTAGAGTTCCAACTGCGCGCCGAAACGGCGGAACCCCAGCCAACCCCTGAGCCTCTCACCTCACTCCATCCTCGATTTGGCGAAGCCGCTCAACAGCTTGACCGCATTTACGGGAGCCGTTCCCAAGCCGTATCCCCCAAGGAAACTAAACGGCTGCGCAGCGACTTGGAGAAGCGCCTAGGACCTCGTGACCACTGGGATACCGCCTTGTTGCGGGAATTATTCGGTCTCCTTTGGGAGCGGGCGCGGCGGCGACGGCGCTCAGCAGACCATGAACGGGTATGGTTCAACCTCACCGGCTATTGTTTGCGGCCGGGTTTCGGCTATCCTCTTGATGATTGGCGAGTCCAACAAGTATGGACTCTCTTTGAGCAAGGCATTCAATTTGTGCCTGTCACCCAAGTCTGGGCCGAATGGTGGACCCTCTGGCGGCGCATCGCCGGCGGTTTAGAGGAAGCCGCTCAAACGCATATTTTTGAGGACATCGCTTTCTATCTGCAGCCACCCGGCAAGCAACAAGGAAAGCGACCTGCCGGGCCCAAGAAGCAAGGCTATGACGATATGGTCCGTCTCGCCGGTTCTTTAGAACGCCTTTCCGTATCCCACAAGATAGAAGTCGGTGAATGGCTGCTAGAGCGGTTGCGCAAGCCTAGCGAAAATCCCCACTCCTGGTGGGCCGTAGGCCGTATTGGGGCACGGGTACCCTTTTATGGCAGCGCCCATAACGTGGTTCCCAAGGAAGTGGTTGCACAGTGGTTGCAGCAGCTCTTGGAGGTCGATTGGAAAGCGGTTACCCCGGCACCTTTTGCCGCGGCCTTAATGGCTCGCAGGAGCGGGGACCGGGAAAGGGACCTGGAGCTAAAACTTCGGACCCGGATCATTGAGCAGCTCATAGGGGTAAAGGCTCCCCCCGCTTGGGCAGGGATGGTTCGAGAAGTGGTAGAACTGGATGAGGCTGATGAACGCCGAGTTTTTGGGGATTCCCTGCCGCCAGCGCTGAAACTTATCGACTAATGAAGGAGGTCACCTTCATGGGCAAGGCTCGGGGAAAACCCTATATTGGCACTTCAGGGTATCAGTATGATCATTGGCAAGGGATTTTTTATCCTGAAACGTTGCCCAAACGACATTGGTTTGGAGAATATGCCAAACATTTCGATACTGTTGAAATTAATAATACTTTTTACCGCCTCCCCGAAGCAGAAGTCTTTGATTCCTGGCGAGAACAAGCCCCCTCCAATTTCTGCTATGCTCTAAAATTTAGCCGCTATGGCAGCCATCTTAAGCGGCTTAAAGATCCTCAAGACACCGTTCTCCACTTCCTGGAGCGGGCTGATCATCTCCACTCCTTTCTTGGCCCCATCCTGGTTCAATTGCCCCCCCGCTGGAACCGGAACCTCCCCCGTTTGACCGCCTTTTTAAAAGCCCTGCCGACCCCTTACCGCTGGGCCATGGAGTTCCGCCATCCGAGTTGGTTGTGCGAGGAAGTTTTTCAACTACTGGAGCACCACAGGGTAGCCCTTTGCATCCACGACATGCTTCCGGAACACCCACGCCGTATCACTAGCCACTGGATTTATCTCCGCTTTCATGGCAATCATTCCCAAGGCAGCTACTCTCCCCAGTTTCTCACCACCGAAGCCCGCCGTATTCACACCTATCTCCAAGAAGGCCTGGATGTCTACGCCTACTTCAACAATGACCAACAAGGCTATGCTATCCAGAACGCTGTCGATCTCAAGCGTTATCTGCAAAATTGATCTATATAGATTCATCATATGGCAAACAAATTCGGTGATTTGATCTTATGGCAACTCTCAATCAGCTAGAGCGAGTCACAGAGACCATTTGGGAACTCCCCCGTTCCTTCAAAGCGGGAATGCGGGTCCCGGCGCGAATCTATGGCACAGAAAAGATTATCCGCGCCATGGATGAGACCGTTTATGACCAAATCAGCAATGTGGCCTGTCTTCCGGGCATCACCCAATACGCCTTCTGTATGCCTGATGGGCATTTCGGCTATGGGTTCCCCATTGGCGGGGTGGCTGCCATGGATGTGGATAACGATGGTGTTATCTCACCCGGGGGGATTGGTTTTGACATTAACTGCGGCATGCGCCTCATAAAAACCCATCTCAGCTATAAAGAAGTTAAACCCCATTTGAAAACCCTGGTAGATCGGCTTTTCAAACAAATACCCGCGGGAGTGGGAAGCAGCGGTCTACTCAAGGTTTCCCGGTCTGAATTCCGCCAGGTATGCCAACAGGGTGCCCGCTGGTGCGTACAACAAGGCTTGGGATGGGAAGAGGATCTAGAACGCACCGAAGAAGGGGGAGTTATTGGCGGTGCGGAGCCGGCCAAGATCAGCGAACGGGCCATTGATCGGGGACTCAACCAACTAGGGACGCTAGGCTCAGGCAATCATTACCTTGAGATCCAGGTCGTCCATCCAGAAAATATCTATGATCCAACACTTGCCCGTTTCTTTGGACTGGATCTGCCGGAACAGGTGGTGATCATGTTCCATTGTGGTAGCCGAGGTTTTGGCCATCAGGTCGCGACCGATTATCTGCAACGGTTCCTCAAAGTGATGACCAGCAAATACGGCTTAGAAATCCGGGACCGGGAACTTGCCTGCGCCCCCTTTCATTCACCGGAAGGCCAGGACTATTTTGCAGCGATGAAATGCGCCCTCAATATGTCATTCGCCAATCGACAAGTTATTCTGCATCGAGTTCGGGAGGTCTTTGCAGAAGTTTTGGGACGCTCGACAGAAGATCTCGGCATGCACATGATTTATGATGTCGCCCATAACACAGCAAAATTAGAACCCCATCAAGTCAACGGCAAACAGCGAACGTTATTGGTCCATCGTAAAGGAGCCACCCGGGCCTTTGGCCCTGGCAGATCCGAACTTCCGGAAATCTATCGCCAAGTGGGCCAGCCTGTCATCATTGGGGGCAGCATGGAAACCGGCTCTTATTTGCTGATTGGCACTCCGGACGGCGCCCAAACCTTCTTTAGTACCGCCCACGGCAGTGGCCGCACCATGAGCCGCCGCAAAGCACGAAAACAATGGCAGGGCGAGGCCTTACTCAGTCAACTGGAAGAACGGGGCATTTATATTCGTAGCGTCTCCAAACGAGGGGTGGCTGAAGAAGCAGGTGGCGCTTACAAGGATATTGATGAGGTGGTAACAGCCACGGATCTTGCCGGTCTCAGTAAACCGGTAGTGCGCTTTATCCCCATTGGCAACATCAAAGGATAATCATGCCCATCCAAACTCCTCTCATTCTCCTCACTGGACCTTTAGGTTCCGGCAAAACCACACTGCTGCAGCACATGGTCCAGTCTTCTGCCCTGCGCCTTGCTCTCCTCATCAATGAATTTGGAGAATTCGGTATTGATGGCAAGCTAGTCAAAGGCAAGAACTTACAAATTATCGAGCTGGAGGGGGGGTGCGTATGTTGTTCGCTGATGGGAGAATTTGAGGCCGCCCTCGAAGAAATTATTGAAACCGCGACGCCGGAGGCCATTGTAGTGGAAGCCACCGGTGTCGCTGAACCTGATGCCCTGGTTTTTGATGTCTCGGACCTGATTCCTCAAATCCGGATGGACGGCGTCATCACTATCATGGATGCCGATGCGATGGTGGCATTTCCAGATGTGGGGCACACGATCCAAGTCCAAATCAAAGCAGCTGATTTACTGCTGCTGAACAAGTCCGACCTGGTGTCCCCCCACCAGCAGCAATCGCTCCAAACTAGGTTACGCACCCTCAATTCAAGCGCACCGATTATTCCCACTACTTATTGTCAGGTGGATCCTGAACTGCTGTTTGGGCTTGTTCATCATCAGAAAGTGCAACCTGCGGAATACTCCCACCAGCCTGAATACGAATCTTTCAGCTATCGTCCAACAGGCCCCCTGCAGCGAAGCTGCTTTGAGCGCCTTGTCAAAGAACTTGGGCCTGAAATTTACCGAGCTAAAGGATTCGTGCCTTTTCCAGACAGAAGCTATCTTTTTAATTATGTCAATAGACGATGGACACTGGAACCTTTATCCGAAGAAGAAACCGGACTTCTGGTGTTTATTGGCTCAAACATCAAACCGAAGGAAGCTCAAATTAGGGAATCATTACGAGCCTGCGAGATCTCGCAAGTGGCGCCGAGCCCCTTTACTAACGCTGCCAGCTAAAGAAGGAGCATTCAATCCAATGCCTTACCAATTTCTCGATGAAGTCGCGATAGCCGATGTGGAGTTTCGGGCTTGGGGACCAGATCTTGGCGAAGTTTTCAGTTCTGCAGCCGACGCCACCATGAACGTGATGATCGAGGACTTAAATTCCATTAAACCTAAACAACACTGCTCGATCACTTTAGAGAACGAGACTGCCGATATGCTGCTTTTCGATTTTCTGCAAGAGCTAATTTATTACAAAGATTCAGAACAGTTATTGCTACGTGCGCCCAAGGTGGCCATTCGGGAAGAACAGGGGACCTATTACCTGCAAACCGACGCAGTAGGAGAAAAGCTCAATCCCCACCGCCATGAACAAGGAGTTGACGTTAAGGCAGTGACCCTGCACCGCTTTAGCTTGGAGCAAGATGAAAATGGTTGGACAGCTAATATAATCCTTGACATCTAGTAAGACGTTGCTATGCAGAATATCGAATTTTCTATTCTCCAGATTAAGTTCCGGTTTAACCGGAACTTAATCTGGAGAATAACGGATACTTTAATGCTCCATCTTGTCAGAATATAACAAAAACAAGTGGATCAGATCAGCCTGGGTCCTTACTTGGAGTTTTTTCATCACCTGTGCTCGGTGAGTTTCAACTGTTTTGATGCTAATCCCCAAATCAGAGGCAATCAATTTGTTCAATCGCCCCTTTACCACCAGTTCCATAACTTCCTGTTCCCGTTGAGTAAGCTGAGCTATCCGCGCAGTAATTTCTTCCCGCTTTCGTTGTTTTTCCCGAGCAGCTCGGTCCATATCCATACAGGTCCAAAGACGTTTTAATAGCACCGTTTTCTGCAAAGGATTCGTAAAAAAGTCGACGGCGCCCCCGTGGATCGCCTCCACCGCCTCAGGGACTGTTCCATGGGAGGAGATAAACAAAATAGGCAACAAACTATTCCGCTCTCGTAATTGTCTCTGGAGCGACAACCCCCCCATCTTGGGTACATGGATGTCGAGTAGCAGACAACCTGGACGCACAGGGTCAAATTCATCCAAAAAAGCTTCCGCTGAAGAAAAATTTTTAATCTCCCATCCCCCCGAAGCACACATCTGATGCAATGCATGCCGCTCCTTTTTATCGCTATGGATAATAAAGATGCTTCCCGCTTGGTTATCGTACTGCCTTACGTTAAGCCCGTATTGCAGTAGCGTGTTGGAATCAGTGATAGCATTTTCTAGGCATTGATCCTTCATACCCATACCCACCTCCTACTAAATTTATATAGATTTTTTGGGATAGCATTCCCCAAGAATGCCTACCTAAAACAAAATTATCTATTCATATGCAAAATAAAAGCCATATTTATATTTATAATTAAAACAATAACTTATGAAAAATTAGAGTAAAAAATATCAGAAATTATGTCGCTACCACACGACACTTTATAGATAAAGACACGCAATCAAAAAAACCGGGAGTAGGTTTAAGAAAGGCAGAATAGATTCTAGCCCTTGAGCTTCAGAAGTTTTTTTATTTGAAAAATGTATTGCAAAATAAGCCTATTTAAAAAAGGAAGTAGGCTAAGAGCCCACCCACGATACATTTAAACGCCTAATGAATCTTTACCTTGAATGCCGTGTGCCATCCCTAACTGAGTAAATAATGAGTCCTAGGGCGCTTGGGGTCAGCGTGACCCCAAAGCCAATGAAGTTCCATCTCAATGGGAGCTGCTATAGCAGTCCCGGTTAAGAAAATTGAAGGGTTAACCCTCGCCCTTTACGGGATATCCCCCCTCTTTCCAATCTTTGGTACCACCTTCATAATCATACACTTGAGTAAAACTTGCTTGCTCTAGTTGCTTAGCAGCCGAAGGCGAAGCAGAACAATCAAAACTTGCACAGTAAACAACGATTTTCTTATCCTTGCTACCCGCTTTCTGCTCAACTTTATGAATAAAATTTTTGTCTGCAGCTGGAATATTATAAGAACCTGGAATATGGGCCTGCCGGAAGGCATCTTCGGATAACACATTAATCAATAAAAAATCTTCATGTTGTTCCAACATGGCGTTTAATTCATTACGTGTTAATGTCTTCATAGAAGTTCCTCCTATTTTCACCACCCCTGCGGTAGCATGCAACACCTGATTAGTCAACGGTGAGCAACAAGGATCGGCTGAACGCGCCGATGAAAAAATTGACCAAGCGATAGAGGAAACGGGCCAGCGTTTAGAAAAGGTTACAAATATTTTTTGAAAGAAGCGTAAAGCAAAGGTTGTCTCTGTCCAGAGGCAATACCCACAACCCCTACTAGCTGCGACCACATAGGAATATAGCACCTCCTGGTATATAATTCATAAAGTTAATTAAAGTAAAAATCCTTGGGATCGCAACCAATAAAATATATAAAATTCGGTTAATTATACTACAATCTTTTTGTTTCTAGCGGAGTGTATCGTAAGGAAGATAAGCACTATGAATAAATTCACTTCTCCTATTAGATTAATAAATAAAAAAATTTTTTTTATATCTGCTATTAGCTTATGGCTTCTCCCAGGAATGCCTCCCCATGCAGAACAGAACCTACCACAACAAAATACGGAACAAGAGCACTGGATTTCGCGGCAACCCACCTTTTCAGAACTAGATAAAGACCAAGATAGCTATCTTGGCAAAGCCGAAGCCAAAAGTTGGCAGACACTGAATGATAAATTTGACCAAGTGGATAAGAATAGTGACCAGAAAATCGACCGCTCTGAGTTCAGTGCCTTTGAGACTCACCTCATAGAAGAATCTATCCAAGAGTTTACATCACCCCAGGAATAAGCGTATTTCTCCCCTTCTCATTCTCAATTCCTAGGTGAAACTAGTATTAACTATTCCTTTGGCAGGTAAAATACCTGCGAAGGCTAAAATGGATAGTGTTTAAAAAGGGCTGGAGCTCGATGAGTTGTGGTTCTTTTCACTGTAAGTCGTCGAAAATTCCGAAAAGGGAAAAAGATGCTAAGCTGCCGGGAAGTGACCGAAAAAGCAAGCGACTATCTGGAAAACACACCGCCCTATCGGCAACGCCTCGGTATACGCTTGCATCTTCTTCTCTGCCATCATTGCCGCCGTTATCTACGGCAGCTCCGTGCGGTGACCATAGCCTTTAAAAAATGTCTAAACCCGGAATTTATGAGGAAGCTATCAATAAGCAGATCGACAACCTTAAGACCTATTTTTCACGCCCAGAAGATCATACGCGAAAGGCCGGAGTCGTCATTCCCCCATAGGCGGAAATGACAAACTACGTAACTCTAGATTAGTTCACATTTTTATTAGATATCTTCCAAATTGTCTATTATTCTAGACTCATATCAGGAAGGGGTTGTTACAGTTTAATTTGAAAATTGAGTCCCAGCAGAAATTATTTTTTATGGACTCCAAATTTCCTATCCAGATCCTGTAATAGATAAAGTGCAGCACAGGCTGCTAAGCCAAGCAGCAAAAAAAGGAGGAAATACCC
Organism: Nitrosococcus wardiae; assembly: GCF_004421105.1. Lineage (NCBI taxonomy): Bacteria > Pseudomonadati > Pseudomonadota > Gammaproteobacteria > Chromatiales > Chromatiaceae > Nitrosococcus > Nitrosococcus wardiae. Next base: position 2,671,183 of record NZ_CP038033.1, on the reverse strand, counting down.
CATGCCACCCGTCTCTGTCTCAACCAAAGATCGCTTTGATGTGCTTGTGCTCGGTGGGGGTACAGCCGGAACCAACGCGGCCCAGGCGGCTTGCGAAGCAGGGGCCTCCCGGGTGGGGATGATTTATACCCCTGATATGTTCAATACCTGTGTGCAAGAAGGGTGTATGCCTTCGAAGAGCGTGCTGGCTTCATCTGCTCAGGGGCATCTATTCTCAGAAGCGATATACCGCAAAGACGTACATCTTACTCGCCTTGCTCGCGCCCTCAAAGGAAAGATGCAACAGGCGCCCTATACCCTCATTAAAGGAAGCGCGCGGTTTTTGCCAGGTCCTGAAGGAGTGGAGGTCACCCACAAGGGAAAAGTGCGGCATCTGTGCGCTAGAAACTATGTGGTCGCCACCGGGGCGCACGCCTGGGTTCCTCCCATAGAGGGGCTTGAGCGCTTGCCTTCCGGGCGCGTGCTCGTCAGCGACGATATTGTAGGCACAGAGACTCTCCTGGGCGAGGCGCCCAAACGTCTACTAGTACTTGGCGGCGGACCTATTGGCTTAGAACTGGCCACTTTTTTTGCACGGGTGGGAACGGAAGTGCTTGTGATTGATATCAACGGCCTCTTAGAGCCCTTTGATCCGGAGTTTGGCCAAGCGCGGCTTCGCGCTCTGCAGGCCACACCTCACATGGATGGCCTGGTACCTGGAGAACTCCAGTCGGTGACAGATACAGCGAACGGGGTGTTATGCCGCATTGCCCATAAGGACACGCTGCTTGAACGCTATGCTGATAGGCTATTAATTGCTACTGGCCGAAAACCGAATATTGAGACCCTGGCCCTGGAAAACGCCCATGTGCGGGTAGAAAACTCAACCATATGGCATGATGAGCACCTCCAAACCAGCAATCCCCAAATCTATGTCGCAGGTGATGTGGTCCATCACCACCAGATACTGCATTATGCAGCAGAGATGGGCCGGGTGGCCGGTATCAATGCGGCCCGCAGCGAACCCGCAATGGCCATGGATTATCAGAAGAATACCTTAGCGGTTACCTTCGACGAATACCCTTCGGCCCTGATCGGCTTGACGGAGAAAGAGGCCAAAACACAAGGGTACGATGTCATTTCAGCGACCCAGGATTTATCCTCCCTCGGCGTGGGTATTCTTGAGGATCTTCCTTGGGGCCTTTGGAAATTGGTAGCTGATCGGGCAAAGGGCCGTGTCCTGGGATCCCAAATTTTGGGTCCTTCTTCCGCACCGGAGCTGATCCAACTTCTCGCCCCCATTCTCTATTACCGAGGGACCCTACAAGATATTGTGCACATGACCTGGTATCATCCTACCTATGCGGAACTCCTCCGCTCTCTAGCCCGTAAGCTTTGCTCGGAAACTGGGATTGAATGCCCTGGCGCCTAGGCCTAATCCAACTTTTACAGGAGCGCCTCCATAACGCAGATGCAGGTATTCTCTTCGCCTGGAATCCCGAAAATTTACTCAATAAATATAGGCTTTTAGGGCTACAGAATATTATCGATTTACTTAAAAAATATAGGATCCTTATCCTGGCAACACTTCCCATGGGACTGAGGCAGGAGCTGCTCGGTTTCGAGTTTTTATTTAATCTGTTGGCTGATATTTGGCTTCCGTTATAGAATCGCAGAAGATGAGAGCATCCCTATAGGCCGGGACAAAATAGTAGGTGATTTATTATGTCAGGCACCGCTCAAGATCTGCTTCAAAGACATCGGCTGACCATCAGCGATTACCACCGCATGGGTGAAGCCGGTATCCTGCATGAGGATTCCAGGATAGAGTTGATTGAAGGGGAACTGCTCGATATGGCACCGATCGGCAGCCAACATGCTGGGACGGTAAAACAGTTAAGTCGATTGCTTCATTTAGCAATCGGCCAAACTGCTATCGTCTCCACTCAGGACCCGATAATCCTCGATAAATATTCAGAACCTGAACCTGATATCATGCTTTTACAACCCCGAGATGATTTCTATAAATCTTCCCATCCACGACCTGAAGATGTTTTGCTGATCATTGAGGTAGCGGATACTTCCCTCCAGTACGACCGCCATATCAAGATTCCCCTATACGCTGAGCACGGCATTCCCGAGGTGTGGCTGGTGGATTTGGTGAACAAGGCACTGACCCTGTTCCGCTCACCCCGTGGCCATGATTATCGAGAAGCCATATCTCCTCCCTCTTTAAGCGCCCTCTCGCTGAAACTACTGCCGACGATCAACTTGGATCTATCCGATCTCTTTTAAAAAAGGAGTGAAATAAGCCCCACCGAAACCCTTGAGGCCCTATAAAAATTGGAACACCTCATGGCGATTCATCCCTAGCCAATGCGCCAGTGATGAAAGCGCTCTAACCAGCGCAATAATTTCTCAGGGGCATGGGCTTTCTTCCACTCCCCCGCCGTAAACTTAACCGCTTCATTCCAGGTGGGATAGGGATGAATGGTCCCCAGAAGCTTATTGAGGCCAATCTTGTGCTTCATAGCAAGAATGAATTCCATCAACAACTCAGCCCCATGAGGACCGACAATCGTCGCGCCCAGAATGCGATCTTTGCCCGGCGGCGTCAGCACTTTGATATAACCGTAGGCTTCGCTTTCAGCAATGGCCCTATCCAGATCCTCAAGATCATAGTGGGTCACTTCGTATTCCACACCTTGCTCTTTGGCCTCCGTTTCATTGAGGCCGACCCGACCCACTTCAGGGGAAGTAAAGGTGACCCAGGGAATCACTGAGTAATCCACCCTAAAGCGCTTGAAGTTGCCGAACAGGGCGTTGACCGCCGCAAACCAGGCCTGGTGAGCCGCCACATGGGTAAACTGATAAGGGCCGGCGACGTCACCACAGGCAAATAGATTTGGATAGCAAACGCTCATGTCTTCCTCCACCGGCAAAGTACCCCCCTGGCTGGTTTTGAGGCCCAGGTTTTCTAAGCCTAGATTCTCGGTATTGGCCCTGCGGCCTACAGCCACCAAGACCTGATCGAAGGGAATCCGCAACTCCCCCTGCGGGTGCTCACAGTAGGCCACTTTCTCACCTTCCTCAATGGCAAACCGAGCGGCCTTATACTGCAACTTCACTTCAATGCCTTCCTCACCAAAATGTCTCAGAATCTCGGCACTGGTATCCGGATCCTCCTTGGATAGCAATCGCTCACCCATTTCCACTTGGGTGACCCGCGCGCCTAACCGAGCAAAGGCCTGGGCTAACTCACAACCGATAGGACCGCCCCCCAGCACCAGCAGCCGTTGGGGAAGTTTTCTCAGTTGCCAAATGGTATCGGAAGTCAGCGGCTCAACTTGGTCGATACCTTCGATGGGCGGCACAAAGGGGCGACCGCCTGTGGCAATGATGGTGGCCTTGGCGGTGACACGGCGAGTGGAACCCTCGGTCTCTTTTACTTCCACTTCCCAGGGGGAAATGAGAGTCGCCTCCCCTTGGATGCAATCCACCCCCAGGCGGGTATAGCGCTCCACCGAATCATGGGGCTCGACTTGCTTGATCACCTTTTGAATGCGTTCCATCACCGGCGCAAAAGGGATCTGTGGACTGACCACGGGCAAGCCGTAATGGTCCGCCTGGCGCATGGCCTCGGCCATCCGCGACGATTTAATCAGCGCTTTGGAAGGAACGCAGCCGGTATTGAGGCAATCGCCGCCCATCTTATCCCGCTCAATCAAAGCGACTTTAGCTTTCACTGCGGCGCCAATATAAGCCGATACCAAACCCGCCGAACCGGCGCCGATCACCACCAAATTGTAGTCAAAGCGCTTAGGCTTAGTGAACTTCCTATAAAGGCGAGCGCGTTTGAGAAGCGCCAGTAGAAACTTGGCAATAAGAGGAAACAACGCCAACAGTAAAAAGGAAAACAGCAACGGGGGCGACAAAATATCGCCTACCTGCTTGATCGCCGCCAACTGAGTACCCGCATTCACATAAACGATCGTGCCGGGGAGCATGGCCAACTGACTCACCCAATAAAAAGTCCAGGTGCGAATTCCGGTCAGCCCCATGACAAGGTTGATCACAAAAAAGGGAAAAACCGGCACTAGCCGCAGGCTAGCCAGATAAAAGGGACCATCGACGGCCATTCGCTCATCTACCCGTTGGACAGTTTTGTCATACCGTTGGCGGAGCGATTCTCGAAACAGAAAGCGGGAAGACCAAAAAGCCAATGTCGCACCCAATGTGGACGCAAAGGAAACGATGAGAGTACCGGCTAGCAAGCCAAATAAGGCCCCTCCCGCAATGGTCATCACCGCTGCCCCCGGCAAAGAGAGGGCAGTGACCAAAACATAAGCGATGAAGAACACCGTCACCGAAACCACCGGCGCTCCTGCAATAGTTTGCTGAAGCCGTTCTTGCTGCGCTTTTAAAACATCAAGATCAAGATATTGAGGTCCCTCAAAGTAAAAGAAGGCGCTGACTAGAATTAAAATTAGAACGATAAGCCCTAGGCGCTTCATCGAAAACATTCCCATCCACTTGTTCCTGCTATGTTGAGTGAGACATTCTAAACCATCGTATAGCGCCTCAATATAAGGGGTATGGTGATATTGACGCCGCAGTACGGCTATTGTTACACATGTACGAAGCCGATTGGATAACTATTTTTCGAAAAAATTGCCCTCTAAGACCAAACCTGTTGTAACAATCCACTCTTCCAAACAACAAAAAACGAAAGGCAAGAAAGGTCACCCACCATGTTCGCTGAATTATTGTTTAGGAATAAAGAGCGTTTGTTAAGGACGGCTTTTGCCGCTTTATGGGGACTAACAGCAGGAATCACTCCTGTACAGGCTGAAGATGTCCAGCTTGGATTTCAGGATGCTGCCGCATGGAAACAATGGAAAAAAATAACTTTCCCCCGAACAGCAGAAACCCAGTATATCTTCAAGGAAGAAATCCAGGCTGTTTGTGCTTTGGCTGAGGACTCAGCTTCGGGGATGGCTATTGAGTTCCCCGGCACGCTGGAAGAATACCCACTGTTAAGCTGGGAATGGAAAATCGACCGCGTGCTTGAAAAAGGGGATACTCGGAAGAAGGAAGGAGACGATTACGCGGCCCGGATATACATTAATTTTGAACGGGATGTCCGGCTAAGTTGGTGGGAACGAACCAAAGCAGCGGTGTTTGAAACCTTCTATGGCCAGGATATCCCAGGACAAACATTAAATTTCATTTGGGCGAATCAACTTGAGATCGGAAAAATTGTTTCCAGCCCTTACACAGAACATGCCCAAATGGTAGCACTTCAAAGGGGAAATAACCGGGCCGGAGAATGGGTTCGGCAGGAAGTCAATATTCTGCAGGGGTACCAGCAAGCCTTCAAAGCCGATCCCCCACCGGTCCATTCAGTGGCCATAATGACCGACAGTGATGATACCGGTGAAACGGTTAGGGCCTGTTTCCGTAATCTCGTGGTTAAGTCAAATACCGCTCTGCCCAAGCCGCCAATACATTAGCGACAAAAATGGCATCTTTTCTTCGAGACAGTAAATGATCGGCGTCATCCAACGACACAAAGCTCTTGGGATGTTTCGCAGCCTCGAAAATATGCCGGGCATGCTCAATGCCAACTATCGTATCTTTGGGCCCATGGAAGATCATCAACGCTTTCCGAAGCGACTTTACTTTCTGAAGTAGATTATGCTCGCCAATATCGTCCAAAAACTGTTTTTGAATTTGGAAAGAACGCCCCGCTAGTTGAACTTCAATTTCACTCTGGTCTTCGAGTTCAGATATCGATTTGGCAAATAGTTGGCTAACATGGGCTGGATCGCTAGGAGCGCTGATCGTGGCCACGGCCAGGGTTTTAGGAATTTCGCCTGCAGCAGCCAATACCGCCGCTCCACCTAAGCTATGTCCAATAAGTAACTGAGGGGCTTGGTAGTGCTCTCCCATGAAAGAAGCCGCTTGCACCAGATCCGCAATATTGGAAGAAAAGTTAGTATTGGCAAAATCCCCCCCGCTACTGCCCAAGCCCGTGAAGTCAAATCTTAAAACGGCTATCCCCCGCTCCGCCAAAGTGTTGCTAATCCGGGTCACTGCAAAGAAGTCCTTAGAGCAGGTAAAACAATGGGCAAACAATGCATAGCCTAAAGGCGTCTCATGGGGCCGATCCAACCGAGCCGCCAATTCATCACCCTGGTGACCGGAAAAATTCACGCGTTCGACTTCCACAGCAGGCATTTCTATCTCCTTCATATATCTATTAAGAACCTGTAGGGATTACTGTTAAGCCGGTAGAATAGAGTCTAAGTAATGGTTCGAGAAAAGGAAACAAACATGATTCCAGTCAGTGATAACTATCCCGTCCAGCGTGCCCCCCTGATTAACTGGATTCTTATTACGACCTGCGTGCTGGTTTTCTTCTGGCAGTTAAGCCTACCCCAAGAGGGCTTTCAGGCCTCAGTTTTCCTATTTGGGGTCATCCCTCGGGCTTTGGTTGATGCCCCTCTAGGCCACCCTCAATTGCTGATTCCTCCTGTACTCAGCCTGTTTACTTCCATGTTTTTACACGGCAGCTTCATGCACCTGCTAGGTAATATGCTCTACCTTCATGTATTTGGTAACAACGTAGAAGACTCCATGGGGCACGGCCGCTTTATCGTCTTTTACTTGCTCTGCGGCGTAGCCGCGGCGCTAGCCCAGATCTTAATAGCCCCTTCTTCCACTATCCCCATGGTAGGAGCCAGCGGCGCCATCTCAGGCATCCTCGGTGCTTATTTGCTCTTGCATCCCTTTGCTCAGATTAAAATGTTGGTACCCTATTTCATCCTCTTCTTCGTTTGGGTACCCGCCTGGCTGATGCTAGGCATCTGGTTCCTATTCCAGCTACTGCAATCCGTAGTGACTCCCAGTGATCAAGCCGGGATAGCTTTTGCCGCCCATGCTGGCGGGTTTGTGGCCGGTATGGTTCTGCTGCCTTTATTCAAACGCTCCGATGTGAAGCTATTCCATCAACGTTAGCAAAATGCTCTATTCTAGTCCAAGATTACGGTAGTATAAGGCCCAACCCACAGGAGCCCCGTTAACGCACCTGATTCTGGCCGACAATTGCACATCACCTTCACCTGATATACTGGGTGCAGGTTAATAGGCAAAAATCTTAACGACGTCAGTTCGACATAAGCTAGATCCCGATGGGTAAGGATTGATCGGGGTGAAAGCGAAGGTGAAGAGAGGGTTTTTTGTCCTGATAGGTGTAGGCAATCAGGGCGGCCACTAGATTGACCATAAAATTAGCGATGCTGCGATGGCGGGTGTGCTCAATTTGGGAGATATTTTTGAGCTGATCGTTGACCGTTTCAATGAGGGCCCGTTTTCGGGTGAGGATCTTATCAAACAAGGGAAGAAGTTTGTTTTTCATGTTTTTCTTGAGCTTGGTGATAAGTTGTAAGTCCCGCTCAAACAAGAGGTCGAAGAGGGGCTGAGAAATATACCCCTTATCCCCGAAGAGCTTTCCAAACATCCCTCGGGTCATCTCGGGAACGGGTTGGCGGTCATCGACATTGGCCGGGGTCAGCTTGAAGGCGAGCAGTTCCCCTTCATCGTTGATGATCAAATGCAGCTTAAATCCATAAAACCATCCCATGGAATTCTTGCCCCAGTGGGACTTTTTTCTAAAGAGTTGATGGGTAGGAGCCCGTTGGCGATGGCAGACGATAATGGGCGTAGAATCAATAAAACCAATACCGCTGACCTGGCCTTTACGGGTGTGCAGATAACTGCACAAGGGAATCAACGCCGAGCTCATCAGTTCCACAAAGCGGGGATAACTGACCAGCATAGGAAAGGCTCCCCGCCAGTATTTCGCCACATAGCCGGTGTAATAGTGCTTAAAGGTGCGATAGTTCGAGCGATGGAAAGCAATGATAATCGTCATCACCTCACTCAGTGACAGGCTTGAGGTTTTTCGCCGCTTTCTCTCGCCTGAGTGTAGAAGCTGCTGATGCCACTGGGGTTCAAACGCTTGGCAGAAATCATCGACCTCACAAAAAACCCGCTCTAAATCTATCATGACCCTCACCTGCTTCTTTGAATAACCCTCTGAACAGGCACATCCTATCTCCTACCCAGGACTATGAAAACAGCCCCCCGCTTATGTCGAACTGACGTCTTAACGACTAGATCGAGGATAGCTCACCAGATATGGCATCAATATTGCTTCCCTGTGCTACACTATGCATGTTTGTAGCACTTAGGTGAGAAAAATACCGAAAATCTACGAATAGATCTTTAATATATATTCCAGCAATGCGGCTCCTCCGACCCCCCCAAAGGGAAGCAAAATTATCTTTAATTGCTGCGCCAGGGAGCGAAAAGCACCTTCGCGGTTTGACCTCATTTCTTCTATCATCAGCTGGATTTGCTCGACCCGTGCTTGAGCTTTATCTCTCATCGCTTGGGATAGTCTTTGATTCATCCTGTCAAGAATATTTTGGCGGGCTTTCTTCGCTGCATTCCTAAGCAGCACTGTGCCAATCACTGGGGCAGCTATTATCACCAAAAGAAATATAATAAGTCCGGGCATCCAAAGCCAGCGATCAAAGAAAGTGCTGTGTGAAATAGCTAAGAGAAAGAGAATAAAAAAAGGATAGGAACTCAGGCCTTCTACACTACGTGTCCGCTCGGCAATTAATTGAATAGTTAACCAATCATTCAAATCATTCCAAGTGCTTATTCCTCGTCTCTCAGAAAATTCTTTAAGGGTTTGCTGCGGCCAATCAACCGGTTTCTCACTCAATTCGGTAATAAATTTCCGGCATAAGCTCGTGATTCCCATAATGTAAAATAACAAAAAAGTAAAAGCTATGAAGGCGCTTATTAAGATAATTCGGCCTGCCTCATAAGCAATCTCACCTCGATAAATATACCGAGCATAAAGAAATTTAAAAACATCATTAAGATTAAAGAATATCCATACAAATACACCCAATAACAATAGCATAAGCGATAGGAAAGCATACCCGAATAAACGCCACCCCGTATGCTGCGCAAGATAGTGGGTCCATAATTCCTGTACCTGGGTTGCTGACATTTCGCCCTCTCCGTGCAGATGATAGCGCTGGGTGAGATCACGGTCGCTTTTACGCAGTAAATGGTGGGCTCGGTAAGTAAGTATTCCTATTAAAATTATAGCTAGTAGACGAAGCGTTTCCGTTGGCCAGACGCTGACTCCCGAAGTAAGTGCAAAAGGTTCTCCCTCCATTCCTTCATAGGCGACGAGTACCCCTATTATCACAATAGGGAACATTACCACAATAAGCCCAATAACTATCGCTACCCAAAACTTCGTAAAGGCCCGGTAAAGTAAGCTGACTAAAAGAAGATAAAGCAAAATTAAAATTACCATCGCAGCTACGGCCGCAGCAATAGTGTCAACATTTTTTTTAACCTGCCAATAAGGCCAATACTCTGTCTTTGGATGAAGAGGTGAGCAATTCGGATTAAAATAGCATTGCTCCTCCTTATTGGCCTTAACAGGAAGCGCCACCGGTTCGAACCTGCCTATTTCAAAGAGTTGAGGTTTTAAAAACAGGTAATTTAGTAGCGGCTGAAGATCGCAACATTCTTCTTGGTCAATTAGGGGGAAAATTTTTTGAAGTATGCATTTACCCTTATTCTCTTGAGAACGACAAAGGGCGAGTTGCACGGCAAAAAAGAGTGAAGTTTGATAATTATCGCGAAAAGGAGGTATTTCCTTTTGCAACTCCGGTTGAAGCTGTAAGCCAAAGCCAGAAGCTACAATCAAATTCCTTGCCCACTTTGATTCTGCAGGATGAGCATAACGCGCATCCAGATCATGGGAAAAAAACAAAACGGTTGGAAAACGATCGCGCAATGCTTGTAATACCAAGAACTTGTCATATACATCGCTGCCTAAAACACCAATCGCCTTCAGCTCTCGTTGGCCTTCAATCTGATAGTCAAGTTCACGTTCTAAACGTCGGGAGAAACGACGGAGGTAATCGAATTGATTAACACCTACGGATCGCTCTATGGATTTCGCATCTCCCATTTCACCCCATTGCTTTCCATTCTCTTGTTCCTGAGAACGTAATTCCTGCTTTCCATTAGGGGGTAATTCACCGTCAAGCCCCCGGAGATAACTGTAGCGGCAGATGCCTCCTTGACAGCGACTGCTTGCTTCATTTATGCTATTTTTTCTTTTTGTCTCTGTTATAAAAAGATCAGCAAAAGTCTCGGGCAAAGCCCGGCCATAATGGGTATCCCATTCTGAAACCAAGGCAATCACATGCTGCGGATCATTAATATTAACTCCACGAAGAGCCAATTCCTTACACACCACCCGCGCTAATTGCCTATCTGAAGGGATGGTGCGATAAAAGGAGATACCGATACCCTTGAGAGCTTCTCTGATCTTATTTAAGGATTTAAATCCGCCACCTCCACAGGGCTCTGAGTTATCTTCCGCTTCTTTTGCTAAATTCTCTCTCGAATTCTTATTGGAGATCTCCAAGGAATTCTCTTCTAAACCCGCTCGCAGCAACTTCGCGCTTGCCGTGGCGGTCGCTGAATAGATTTCTACTTCCCATTTTTGGAAGAAAGAAATTTTTTCTTTATCTTTTTTTAACTGATACGCTTCTTCCACCATGCGGCGTAAAGTAGTTGAGCCTGCAGGACCCATTACCTTGAACCTCAGACTGGGAGCATTGGCCTCTTCCGGTTGAACTTCCCCTACTTTATCTTCTATCTCTTGGAAAAGTTGTGCTAATCGTGCAAGTGGGCAGTCCGCAAAGAGATAATCGTTTAACCATAGGACAAGCACTGGAGGTTGGGATGAAGAAGGTTCATATTTAATCTCATTCCACTCAAGCCATTCATAAGGAACCTTCAATGTCTTTTCACCGCCCGAAGTCATCTCTGTTAGCTGGATTGGACAAGACAATTTGTCAGAATTACCTTTGGGGCTCTCTTGAGAATGTCTAAATTCTAGCTTGGAAGCCCAAGGAATTTGAAAATAACCGAGGTGTTGAGAGTCCAAGGGCATATAGTCAGACACGGCTAACGCCGACAATGCGGCATATCGTCTCCGACGGCGCGTTTCGACACTCTCTGCATAAGGCCCGCCATAAACCATGATGGGCATAACAATGATTTCTTCTTCAATCCCGAATTTAATGATCTGCTTTGCTAAATCCCTAAACTTATTATTATCCTTGTTGCTATTCTTATTATTCCCAGAAAGCGCACTAAGTATCGCCTTAGAGATAGCACTATCCGTGGTTGGGTGTTTATCAACGGCAGTGAAGGGATCCTGCCACATCCGCGCTGGCACCTCTTCGGGGCCGAGCGTCGAAACCCTGGAGGTAGGTTCGCCACCAGGACGCGAGGTCTCAAAGGGTTTATAAAAATAGAATCCACCAGCCGTCGCTATAAGCAACAATAGGACGACAAGAGGGGTATTAGATCCTTGCGGTGGTTGGGTATCACGCAAAATATCACCCGTGCATAAGTCCCCTGGAGAGCTTAAACCAACAAAAGCATTTCCAAGAAGCCTTTTTATAGGAGCTTAGAAGGATTGTTTTGTGGTGTCGAGGTTTTGTCAGACCTTTTTTACCCTGAGGAAAGACCGGCTATTATTTCTAGAATATTTCGCCTCGCGCCTAGGAGACTCCACAACAGGAGGAATAACCATGGAAAAGATACGATTCGGGGGGTTTAAAGTGTGGCTATTCTTAGCCGCAGCACTGGTAAGCTCTGCCGAGGCCTATGCGCAGGCAGGTTTTGAAGATGGTCGGGTTATGCTTCAGGGATTCTACTGGGAATCCCACCGTCACGGGGATCCTGAAAGGTTCCCGGAATTCGGCGAAAAGCGGTGGTACGAGATCGTCCGGGCACAAGCCGACTGGATTCGCGCAGGCCGTTTTGACTTACTTTGGCTGCCGCCCCCCTCTTACGCAGGGGAAAAGAGCGCCGGGTACAATCCGGCAGTATCCCGGTTGAAGGAGGACTTGAGCGACCGCCCAGAAAAGGATCCCGACCCCGGTGCCCCCAGCAAACAACAGGGTTATCCAAGAAACGTCACCCGCGGGTTCATTCCCTTCAACAGGCCGGCAGAGGCAGGTTCAAGCATTCACCGTCTCCTCCGTTTCTACATAAGGAACAAGGTATGCGTATTCCTCAACCACCACCACAGAAATCTTTTGACCTGGATATTTCTCCTGGTTGGGGTGCTCTAAGATATCCACTTCATCACCCCGCTCTATATAGAAGACGATCTCCTCAAAAGAAATGCCTCTTTCAGCCTTAAGCTTTATAGGGATTCGTAACTGTAAACATCCGCAAACAAATTAAATGGGTGTCCTTTAATTTTTCGACCCACACCCGTCCCGAAGGACGGGTGATGCGTTTAGGTTTGCAGCGTCTTGCTGATGTTATCAGCGTTTCAATCCACACCCGTCCCGAAGGACGGGTGATGCGGCGAGCGTTTGGCGGGTAAGCCAACAACACAATAGGTTTCAATCCACACCCGTCCCGAAGGACGGGTGATGCCACTACCTGAAGTGGTAATGGGAATGCCATCATAGTTTCAATCCACACCCGTCCCGAAGGACGGGTGATGCGATAATCCTTTGCCTTGGGTTGATGAACTGATTGGTTTCAATCCACACCCGTCCCGAAGGACGGGTGATGCCTTTCGCCCCCTCGATCCCCGCTCGGTTAGACTTGTTTCAATCCACACCCGTCCCGAAGGACGGGTGATGCCAACCGCTGGCCAGGCTATGAGGAGCAGGTTCAAGTTTCAATCCACACCCGTCCCGAAGGACGGGTGATGCCGGGGCCTTGGGGCGCGTGGCCCGCCTGGAGGAGGTTTCAATCCACACCCGTCCCGAAGGACGGGTGATGCCTCGAGAATTGGTATCAAAAGAACGGCTCCAAATGGTTTCAATCCACACCCGTCCCGAAGGACGGGTGATGCGAATCCACCGGGGATTGCTCGCGCTTGACATGGCGGTTTCAATCCACACCCGTCCCGAAGGACGGGTGATGCAAACAACAGAGGAGTTAGCGCGATGAGCATGAAAGTTTCAATCCACACCCGTCCCGAAGGACGGGTGATGCAGCATTGCCGCAAGATAATGATATTGCAGGTTCCACAAAACGCATAGCGCGATCTGGTCTTTTTTGATCCACTTTACCCCATAAATGTGCAACTATAGATACATTCATCCATTGCATTTCAATGACATACATAATACGCGAACCTCCTAGCCTTTCATTGCCCACTTAGGGTTCGCGTTATACGATCAGCGGAGCCTCAAAATCTACTGCACGAAATTTACCGAACTCTTGGACATTGCGTTCCAGTGGTTCAGTTAAACGATAAATGCGAAGGCTATCTTCCTCTTCGCAAATAATTTTCAACAAATAACGCTGTAGCGCCTCTAAACCAGCCTGATCAACCTTACATTCAAATACCGATTTTTGTACCCTTTGCCCATAATTCAAGCAGGCTTTGGCCACTTGCCGTAATCGCCGACGGCCGGCAGGGGTTTCTGTGGAAACGTCATAAGTCACGAGAATTAACACAGCTTGTATTTTCCTTAACGGGTTAGAAAAGGTAGGTAGCCCTCCATTTCCCCCCTTAATGTGCGTGCCAATAAGCGCGCCTGAACATGGGGCAGTAAACCAATTGCTACGGTTTGTTCTAACAAGGGGTGGGTTAATTCTTCCTGCTTACGTTGCTGATAAGCGGTAAGTACAACCTTACGGCCTTGTTCACTGAGATAAACGGCTCCCCCAACCCGTGATTCGAAATTCTGTTCTGTCAACTGGCCCCGATTAATAAGGGTAAGCGCCAATCGGTCCACCATAATAGGGCGAAATTCTTCCATCAAATCCAAGGCCAAAGCAGGGCGGCCAGGGCGCACTGCATGAAGAAAACCCAGTTGAGGATCTAGACCTACACCTTCCAAGGCAGAACGGCAATCATTTACCAAAAGTGTATATAGAAAGGAAATCAAAGCATTGAAGCGGTCTAACGGTGGCCGCCGACTGCGGCGCTCAAAATTGAACACCTTACGCTGATTAGCGCGAATCAGTAAAGGAATAGCCGCGAAATAAATTCGGGCGCCATCCCCTTCCAAACCGCGTACAAGATCTAGATCCACTACTTCCGGCAACTTGCGGATCTGATTGGCTAACAGCCGGGATGCCTGCTGCAGGCTCTGGGTATCCTCAGTATTTTTGGCTTCTCGAGCCCCCCTCAGCAGGACTTGGCGGGCGTTCCGCAACTTGCCGACAACACAGGCGCGGGCAATACCCAATGCAGTGAGTGCATTACCGGCGGCATCATGCTGGGCCTGACGCAGCAGGATATTGCCGCTGACAGGTCCCTCTATCCGGGCACTGAACTCTCCATTCCGATCCAACAACACCACGCCTCGTCCATCCTGGGCGCAGCGGCGTAGGACGGCGGGAGTTAGCATGACATCGCCGAACGCCACCACACTGCCAATATGATGGAGAGGCACTTGCAGGCGCTTTTCCCGCTCCACTTCCACGCACAGTGTTTCCCCTTCCAAACGCAAATAGGCGTTGGGGGTAGTGACAAACAAGGTATTTAAGAGCTGGCGCATTCATCCTCCGGTGTGAACAAAGCCCTATGCAACCGATGCAAACGTTGTTTTGCCGCTACCGTGTGGGGCTGACAGGAATCCTTGAGAGAGCAATGCCGACAGCGCTCGTCGGCAACCGGAGGAGGTAATTGACCAGTCCGCAGCATATCCCGGATTTTTGGCACCATCGATTTCACCCTATCGCGCAGGGCGGGGGTAATTGCGACTTCACGCCGCCGACGGGAGCTATGGTGATAGATAGCCCCGACAGACACTTCCCGGCCGGTCATTTCCTCCAGGCACAGAGCCTGGGCCGCCAATTGGATATCGTCATGTTCACTCGACCGACGCGGGCCGTGCTTATATTCCACCGGATAAGGTGTACCATCGACAGCAAATTCCACCACATCCGCCTTCCCCACCAACCCCACGCACCGGGAATAAAGAGGCAGAGCACGTTCAATGCGCATGCCCTCTTCCAACCGACTTTCCGACATATCCACCTGTTCATGCACAGCCCGACCTCGGAGCGTATAGAGGTTCTCGTCAAAGGTCTGCTCCATATGAATCAGGGCGCATTGCCGCGGACAATAACTGTAGTGTTGTAAGGCAGAGATGGGAACCGCATCATCCAGATCATCGCCAGACTGGTCCATAGCTCAGCCCACTTGACGCATGAGAGTTACCCCCTGGGGAAGCCCAGTATCGTTCACTGTCACTTGATAATCAGAGAATTCCCTCGGCACATTCACGCCTTCCCTAGGCTGTACTGTGATGCCATCGAATAGCATATGCGCAGGCGCATGGCCAAGGGCGTTATCATGTTTAAAGACATACAATCCCCGCACCGACATTTGCCCACGAGCGGCAGAATGATCATGCTCGAACATATTGGTCAGCGCCTCCCATAGAAGCGCCAGATCCTCTTCGGAAAACCCCGTTTGCCTGGCCAGATGGGCAGAGATATAACCATGCCCTCGATAGAGGGCATAGGGAATGGTGAACTTGCGCCCCATAGTGCGGTTATCCCCACCCTGCTTCTCCGCTTCGGCTTCAGTAGCTACCGCCATGCGGGTGATGCTGTGCTCCAACGGCACTACAGGGCTAACACTACGGGCAAAGCTCATTTGCACCGGGCCACGGACCTGACCGCAGTTCGGAGCTGACTTCAGACTCATAACGGCTCCGAAAGTGCGAATATCAAAAAACCACTCGCACATTTTCTCCCGTCCCTGCTGAACTTCCTCTCCAGTGGGCTTGCGTGACTTCGAATTTTTAACCGCAGAATTTATGAAAGTTTTCACTGCGCTATCTAATTCTGCATTTTTCAGCCAATCTTTTATTTCTTTCTTATCGATACCAGCGGCAACTACCAAATCCAATAGCTCATCCTGATTTTCCACTAAAGAAAGGCCACCAGGAAGCTCTACTTCTCTAATTTTTTCCTCTAATTCTTTTTTTACAGCAAGCTTGCTCTCTTCTCCCAGTTGAATATCCAAGTGTTTGAAAGCCTCCAAGTGGGATCGACCAAGGACTGCCTTTTCTTTCACATAAATATCAAAGGGGCGTTCATAACCCTTTGCAAAGGCCACATAATTTCTAATTTTCCGCTTCAGGCACACATCCGTCACCAAACCATTACCAGTTTCCGGATCCACACGGGGCAAATTGCCTGCATCCGGGTCGCCATTGGGATTGCCGTCCTGTACATCGAATAGCAAAACAAATTCATAGCGATTCTGGATAGGATTACTCATGATTACTCTCCCTGTTAGTTATCTAAATTCTTTTTATTGAAAAATGCTTGGCGTTGGTGATAATAGCCCACAGTAAAGCGGCCTTGATCGTCCAAACTCAAATGGGCAGGAAAATATTCAATGCCGTCCATGATTTCACCCATCAATTTTTCCAACCAAATGATTTGTCCCTCTTCCAACTTATCGAGGTGGTAGTTCTTAAGCTTTAACAGATGAGGAAAAGCCGTCCTAGGCGTTGAGGAAGCGGCACTGTAAAAACGATCCCGGATAGTGGCTTCAACGTTGGGGAGAGCGAGATTCTGGACTCGTTCTAGCACGGCGAACAATCGTCCTAGCCGATAACCGATGTTCAAATTTTTCAAATCCAAAGCCACATTGACCTCCTGTTGGGGATGATTAAATAACCGGGCATTACGGGTTAACACTGCCTTAATCAAAGCAACTCGAGGATAAGTAATATGGTGCTCCGCCCTAACCCGGCGAAGAGCAGCCGCTAGCAAGGTTCGCGGATAAGGCATACCCACCAGAATCGCCTTCATGAAATCGCCAGCCAAATTAGGAGGAACATTTTCAACTTTGCCCTGTAAAGCGCTTGCCTTCAGCAAGCGGAATAACGGCAGAAATTCCGGCTCCTGGGGTGCATGGATGATATGGGTATCATCGAAATGCTGGCGTATATGCCGGGCTACTTCGCCCACGGTGCCCGGATACCAGAAGCGGACGGCGATACGTGCGGCGTTGGGGGCTAGGCCCAGCACATAAAAAGGGGTATCATCTTCATCAATCGGCTTGGCCCCGCTTTTAGGGGCGGCATAAAGAGCACGAATAGCCTCTGTGCCCCGATCTGGATCATCTGGGTCGGGATCCAGCCAAGCTACAAATTGCTCCTCTGAAGGATGATCCTTTGCCGCCCAAAAGACAGTGGAAGCATCCCCTACCTGAATTCGCTGGCGCGATCCTTTGCGCAGTAGATGATTCAAAGCGGTAGTGTAGGCAAAGGTAACCCGTTCGCCCACCGGTGCATTAATTCCTTGGTGCTTACCGTAGGACGTGAAAGCATCCCGATTGAAAGAAACGATATCCGCACCCGAAGGTTGTGCCCCCCGAACGCCTCTGATGGGAGGGTGAACTCGAGCGATGGTGTCCACCTCACCGCTAACCAGACAACGCTGGCGTTGTTTCTTGCGCTCTGTCACCCACTCGGCGATAGCCCGCCGCACAGCATTTCGTTGGCAGATAAGTTCTGTACTATTTTGCAGGCGAAAGGAGAGGTTACCCGTGCTCCTATTAATTTCATCCCAAAGAGAGTGATTATATAAAGATTGAAAATCGCCCTTTTCCAGAAAGGCCAATACAGCCTTTATCCCCTTATCGGCACCCACCTCGGGAAAGGTATCTTTAATACGTTGGATAAATGCCGCCCGTTTTTCCTTTGCCCGTTGTTGCTCCTTTTCCCGCTTGTTAGCCTCAAGTCTTTCAGCTTTTACAGCACTAACCGTGCCTAACACATAATCGAGAGTATCCCATAATAAATTAGGCAGAATCCCTGAAGTTCTCTTCTCCCCCTGAGGAACAATAAATATCCGCCCAGTTTTCTTTTTTCCCTTCCCCGTTCGGGTATCTTCTAAATCTACGAAATATCCCTCTTCATCCAATACAATTAGGAAGGGAATCTCCTTCTTCTCGAACCCTATCGGAGGCAGTTCATTACTACCCTCACGGGTTTTGCGCTGGTAATATTCGCTGAGCGCCTGCAAGATCATCCCATCACCTCAGAGCTATCCCAGGCGGGCACCCGGATAGTTCCCTGTTCCATCATTGCCCGAAAAAAATACGGCCTAGGCTCAGCTTTTAGATGATCCAAATCGTAAAGCATCCAGCCCAAATCGCGGCTTTCAGAGATAGGCACCGGCAATTCCTCCTCCTGCTCAACAGGCTCGAAGGCGGCAGAAAATTCCCGGCAGCCCAAGTAAGGCTGATTGAAACATTGACCTTTTTCTGCACGGCGACGGAACATTTGGGCAAATTTTATGTGATTGTCCTCATGGCCAGCTTTATCGGTTAGCTCAAAACAAGCGTGAATCAAATAATCCACGTCCCGCAAGAATAACCCCGCTCGTTGCTGGCGGGCCTCTTCTATATAGAGGCCAAGCTCCCCTCTGCCACTACTCATCGCCGTCGTAACATTGCGGGTGGAAACCACTGTCTCCACTTCATTACGTCGCACCGATTCCCAGCGAATGGGTTTGAGCACATCAATACGGGTTACTTGCCACCGAATGGCGGGCTTCCAGAGAATGGCTTCAAGGATTCCTCGAGCAGCGGAAGGGGTCATCACATCATAAGAGACTCGCTCCACCTTCATTTCCGGGCGGGTAAAACAAGCATTGTCACCCCAGACCCGCAGGCAAACGGCGTTTTTTCTGGCATCGTTCATTAAATGGATCTCTTTATCTTGAAAGTCTAAGCGACACAAAAATCAGCAATAATCCCTCAAACAATTAACTGATCAGGATCGTAATAGGCAGGATCATCCCCGAGCAGTCCTAGATCTTGGTGGTACAAGCCATCATGAGCCTGAAAGAACAATCCTGGATGGATTTCCTGAATATCGCACTGATTCAGCAATTGTTGGTGTCGGTAGCGAGGCAGGTTGACCACATAGCGCTGGAGCTTGCGCAGTAGCCCACGCTTCGGCCCAAGGTGACGTAGCTGTTCAATCAAATCTACTCCCTTCCCATAACGTACGATCACTGGAGCTTGTTGAGTCTCATCGATTAGCCGGAACTTGACGGCGGCGCTGCTGAAAAGAAAGCGCAATTGCCCGTCGTGTTTAAGATCCTTAAGAATACCCTCGCGATCCAAACCCTCTGTCCCTTTTTTCCAATACAACTGCTGGAAATAAGTGACAAAATGCTCAGGCGCTAGGGGATCAGTAGGGCGCTGTTGTAATATCTGCCGTCCACAGTCCTGAGCTTGGCGCAGATGCCCAATGGGAGCTTGCTTCGGTGGAATAAACACCACTACCTTGCCCTTGCCCTCCAATAAACCTTCTCGATTACAGCGTCCGGCCGCCTGAGCGATGGAATCCAGTCCTGCCAGAGCACGGTAAACTACTGGGAAATCCACATCGACTCCCGCCTCCACTAACTGGGTACTAACTACCCTGACGGGTTCTCCCGCCTTCAGTCGCTGCTTGATCTCAGCGATCACTTCAGATCGATGTTGTCCGCACATCAGACCAGACAAATGGAAGGTGCCTTTGGGCATTAAATAGTATAATGTGCGGCAGTCATCCCGGCGATCCACAATGCACAGTACGGAATCATAACCTTGCAGCTCTTCAGCCAATTCCTCCCAGGCAGTGCTGTCATGCAGATCATCGGGAACCGTCACCTCGACCCGGCGCAGGGCTTCATGCAGCGCCTGGGGGCCATCCATGATCTCCCGCACCCCTTCCAAACCTTCAAAGGAACTATCGAATCCCTGGCGCGACTCAAAGGCTGGTTGGGTGGCGGTACAAAGCATAAAGCTGGCTTGGTAATTTTTAGCCAATTCCCTAATAGCATGAAGGATGGGCCTTAAAAAGTCTGGTGGTAACAACTGAACTTCATCCAGCACCACCACGCTGTTAACGATATTGTGCAGTTTGCGTACGCGGCTGGTCCGGGCGGCAAATAGGGATTCAAAAATTGTACAGAAGTGGTAACGACAATGGGTGCATCCCAATTCTCGCAGGCCAGTCGGCTGCGGGCATCCTCATGATCTGAGTCCAAATTGCTGTGATGTTCCAGCACGGCATCGTCAAAGATCTGACGAAATACGTTGGCTGTCTGCTCGATAATGCTGGTGTAGGGGATCACATAGATGATCCGACGCTTGCCATAGGCCCGTGCATGATGAAGAGCAAAAGCCAGAGAAGATAGAGTCTTGCCTCCACCGGTAGGCACGGTTAGAGAAAACAGCCCTGGTGGCTGAATTGCCTGCCCTCGACAACGATTTAGAATCTCAGCCCGTAATCGATTGACGGGCGTGCTGCTTGCACCTTTTTGCAGCCCCTCTATATAGCATTCAAAGGAAAACAAAAGTTTGCTCAAGCTCGGATAACCGCTGCGCGCAGCGGTCTTATCCCCATCCATGAACGACTCGGTGTCTAGGAAATCGGCATCTACCAAACAGGAAAACAGCATTCGGATCCACAAGGCAAGATCTCTTCCCCTAGGCTGGCTAGTAGGAGAATCCGCTTGCAGGATAGCCTCGGGAATCGGTTGGCTAAGAGTTTCATCTAGAAGTGACTGCTGTTCAGGCCTAAGTCGATGAGCCAAAGCTTTCCTCCCAGCTTCCACACTCTGCCAGTCTGGCAAGCCGGCATGATGCCCGGCAATGAGGTAAGCCAATATCCGTCCTTCCGGACCCGGACCAAGCTGCTTGCAAGCATAGAGAGCTCCTACAGTGGAATGATCCACCCTGCCGGGTGCTTCGATATGCGCATCCGGATCATAGCCAGAAGCACTTCTGATATAATGTTGGAAAGCCAGGCGGTATTTCCCTAGATCATGCCACAAGCCTGCAAGATAAGCCCAATCACCGCTTCCAAACGGGGTCGCAAACCGATCGGCCAACTGTGCCGCAGTTTGCAGGTGTTCTTCAAGGGCGTGCTCTTCCCAGTGCCCCGCCTGGGTCTCACGCACATGAGCAAGAAAAACCTTATTGCCCCTACTAGTCAATTTATTCAAAATTATAAAAAATGCAGTTTTTTATTTTATTTATAAATAGTCGGCTGAAATATTCCTTTTATTAGGTGCTTCAGAAACTCAACAGACCGTCGAAACTCTTAGCCTTGTAAGTCTCCCTACTTAAAAATTTTTTTCTTACAAGCTTAATTATTTCAATACTTCGGACCCATCTTCCTCCAGCGCTGCATAAGTGGTTGATTTTACTATAGAGATTACATGGGTACAAATACATTAATTTGAGGTGGCTTTTTATCTTTTTACCCGGGGTTTATGGTTGATACTGCTTGAAATAACCTTGGTAGGTTTTGCCTGGACTTTTAATTTTTCTTACGGGGAGATGGGGTTAGCCGTTATCTGGACCTTGGGAGGCGCTATGGTGATATTGGCTGTTGAGTTATCTGTAGGCCCAAGATTATCTTTATAGGGGAGAAAGCTGCTTTCATCGGCAAGTTTTCGAAGTCAATATTTATCAATCGACTACCAAATTTATAATAAAAAAAGCCACCAAGTATCTCTACTTAGTGGCTGTGGAGTCATCAATGAAAAATTGAAGTAACACCATGTTATATGGCAGGTTTTTTATGCCACACTATGGAAAAAAATAATGTGATTGGGGCCACAGAACTCACAGATTATCCTCTAGAGATAAGGTTTTCATTCAGAGAAATCGCAAAGGATATTTATTAGAATCGCCTCTAATATAAAATCCCATCTAGGGGATCTACTCCAGGTGAGCTGCAATTAAAGGGAGGCAACCATGCGACCGGAAGTAAAAAAAAGCAATTTATCTACAGAATTCAAGACGGAGGAGCGGTGCTATATTGCAGAAACAGCAAATGATTCCGGGGATGAATATGTTTCTATTTCACGGGCAAGAGTCGAGCCTGGCGTAACTACAGCTTGGCACAAATTAAAAGGAATAACTGAACGTTACATCATCATTTCTGGACAAGGACGTGTAGAAATAAGTGACTTAGCTCCAACTGATGCCATCGAGGGTGATGTCGTCCGAATCCCAGCAGATACAACCCAGCGAATCACCAACACAGGTCAAATTGACCTTATCTTTTATGCTGTGTGCTCTCCCCCCTTTCAAACTAGTTGTTATGTCAGTCTCGAAGAAGATTTTAGGAATCCTAATGGTAATTCATTATACTAAGGAAAAAATCTTTATCATTATAGCTTAAGCTTTTCCAACTCAATAGCATCGTGAGCAGAAAAAATCTGAACTTCTTGGCGATCATGAATTAATTGACGAAGACGTTCTTGATTTTCCAAACGTAATTTTCTATCGACTTCCATTATTCTCTGAAAAAGGCGAAGCCCAAACGTACAGTGGTACTTTTCGGGGTCCATCTCACCTCTAAAAAAGTAAGCATCTCCAGCATGTAATACCCACCCATCTTTGGCTTTGATAGCCACTCCCGTATGTCCCCTCGTATGTCCTGCAAGAGGAACAAGCAGAATTTCAGGAGGAAGAGATTTAAGGTTTCTCACACTCTCAAAGCCAAACCATTTTTCTCCACTGAAAGAATAAGTAACCCAGTTTTTTTCTAAGCTCCACTGTTGAGAACGATACCGCTGCCTAGCCAGGAAATTATGAGGGTGGCGGGCAGCTTCAAGCTCTGAACCCAGCACATGAATTTGGGCTTCAGGAAAATCTGTGATGCCTCCAGCGTGGTCAAAATCCAAGTGAGTCAAAATAATATGCCGTACGTCCTGGCGCTTAAAGCCGAGTTTTTCAATCTGGCGTAAAGCTGTCTGCTCCTCTTGGAGTTGAATCCCAATGAGTTTTAAAAAGATTCGATCTAACCGATGATGAGTTACCCTGATGTCTTGAAGGCCAAAACCGGTATCAACAAGCACGAGACCCACATTAGTCTCAATGACTAAGCAGTGGCAAACTAATTTTGCCGTCAACCCCCAGCTAAAGCCATCAATGAAACGGCCCCCAAAGGGGCACATTGTCCCGCAATTAAGGTGATGAATAGTAATCACTTTTTTAGCCTATGATAAAAATATTGCTGCGATCTCTCGACGCTCAGGGTAATGCTGCTTTAAAATCGCCGAACTCAAAGAAAATCGGTGCCAATCGCTTGAGAGCTGATAAACAAACTGAGAAAAGGGATGATTAAACGTTAAATCTTCGCCCTCTTTGACAAAAAACCATAACCATATCATAGGTTTTATAAAATATGGACATATTCATTTATATATTGATAGCGATCGTAATTGTAGGTCTCACCTATTTTGCCTACAAGCGCCCTGAGAAATATGAGCGGTTGTTTAATCCACTCTCCATTTTTATTTTCATAACCTACATCAGCCTGAGCATCTGGAATACGGCTATGATGAGAGCGCTCATAGCGCTTAGTGAATTTATAAAAAAAGATGAATTGGAAGCCGCAAGAGCAATGATTGAAACGTGGCAGATCCCCTGGATTCCGCTTCATACTATTGTGTGGTTTCTATTTGTCTACCTCCTGTTTCTAAGCTTTCTGCCAAGGATGCTGCGAAAAGAAAAGGAGAAAAAAAGCTAAACGTGGAGCCTACCTCAGAGGCGCGAAGCGCCCCTGAGTAGCTCAAGCAAGAGGGATCAGGCCCCCTATAAGGTCTTGATCCCTTATGCTGGATCTTCCCGGACCACTACGGTCTCAGCAATAGGGGTAATTTCATCGGCCTGCAAGCTAGCACGCTTGGCATGCTCCCGGATCGCTTCAGGGTCGGTGGCCTGATAGATACATACCGTACCGAGCTGACCATCCTCTTCCTCTACCACATAGGATCGGATCCAGCGCACCTGGTCGGGCATTTCTTCATTCCCAACTTGCTTTGAGCGGCTAGCTGCTTCTTCTAGTTCCTGGGGCGTCTTCCAGGCGCTTCGGCGACGGATCATATAGGTATTCATGAGTTTACTCCTTTCTCCACAGAAGATTTGATGTTTCCGCCCCTTGAGAAATAGGACCCAAGCAGCGGCTATTAAATATCAGAACTTTGAGCAGAGATTGCCATTTTTGCTATTCTTTACAAATACGAATGGGGGTATCCTCCACTATTAATCATAGTCGTTTCCTTGCCTAGACAACCCCTCCTAAAGTTGCAGGGATACTGCCATACGTATCTCAGTGAAAGTTTTGAAGTATTCTTGGAGCGAGCCGGTGACGTGGAGCTAGGGGACAGGAAAGCCCCCACACCGATTTGCCGGGAGCGAATCGGGACATCCGGAGGAGGCCCCTCAGGGGGCGCGCCAGGGAGGGCGCGCATCAAACCCTTTTTCAGGGAAGAAAAACGGGGTTGCGGAACACCACCTCCCGGCAGGGAAAAATAGGGAGATTACTCTTTATCCGGAAGGGGTGTCGAACTCGCAGCTCAAGCCCGTCCTGCCTACTTTGCGCCGAACTTCATCTAAGGAAAGGCGAAAATACACGGGCCGATTATGGGCACAGGCATGGGGATGTTCGGTCTGGATCCAGGCATTCAGCAACCGCTCCTGAGCTTCAGGAGCAAGAGATTCTCCGGCCTTAATGGCCCCCAGACAGGATAAGGCTTGCTGGAAATCTTCCCTCTGACTGCGCACCCGGGGTAAAAGGCGAGAGAAAATAAGGCCCGATTGGGGGGGCGAAAGAAAATCAGGAATAGCCCGCAGGGCCAAGGCTTGGGGACCTAGAGGCTCGACGATAAATCCACAGGACTCAAGGGCTTCCCGGTGGTCCTCTACAAAGGCTCGTTCTTCCAGAGAAAGGGTGACCACCTGGGGGGCAACCAGCTCACGGCGTTGAACTTTTCCCTGTTGCAGCCGTTCATAAAGAACCCGTTCTTCGGCTGCATGCTGATCCAAAAGGTAGATCTGGCCTTCGGCCAGGGTGACCAGAAAAGTATTCTCCACCTGCCCCAAGAGACGAAAGCCCTGGGATGTTCCATAGGCTGATTCCTCTTCCGCCACCCGTTCATTTTGTGTTTGCCACGGTAAAGTTCGTTGCTTGAGGGCGAATCGAAGCTGTTCATAAAGGGCTTGCTCATCACGGAAGCGCACCTCAGCTTTGGCCGGATGCACGTTGACATCTACTTGGGAAGGATGAATGTCAAGAAACAAGAGTACGGTGCTGCCCGCTTCCTGAAGTCCATCCCGAATAGCACGATAAAGGGCGACATTACGCACCGGGCGGCAGTTAACAAAGAGATAAAGGGGACTTCGCACCCGGGTTTCAGTAGCGATCACAAAGCCCCCTAGCCGCCCCCAGGAACCTGTGGCATGGAATTCCTCTAGGTGGGCAGCGGCCTGTTGACCCAATAGCGTCGTGATCCGGTCTACCCGAGTAGCCGGAGGCAGGACGTGCAGCTCTCGGCCATCCATCGTAAGCGTAAAGTGCTTCTCGGGAAAAGCCAAAGCAAAGCGGGTAAAGGCGTTGAGGATATGGCCGTATTCGGTCCGCAGACTACGGAGGAATTTTTGCCGGGCAGGGGTATTATAAAATAGATCCCATACTTCTACCCGTGTTCCCACCGGCGCCCCCATTTCCTGCAAAGAGAGCATCCGCCCGCTTTCCAAGCGCGCCTCAGTGCCCAACAATGTTCCCTTTTTCCGGCTCAGAAAACGTAGCCGGGACACTGAGGCAATACTCCCCAGGGCCTCACCGCGAAAACCAAAGGATCGCACCGCTGCTAAATCTTCCACTTGAACGATTTTGCTGGTGGCAAAACGTTCAAAAGCCAGGGGTACGTCAGTGGCTGCCAGGCCTGAACCATCGTCGATTACCTGAATGAGACGCCGCCCCCCCTCCTGCACCTTGACCCGCACCGTTTCAGCCCCTGCATCTAGGGCATTTTCCATGAGCTCTTTCAACACACTGGCGGGGCGCGCCACCACCTCGCCTGCGGCGATGCACTGTTGGACTTGGGGCGAAAGAAGGCGGATAGTCATCCTTTACCGGACTGCTTAGAAAAGGGCATTACCGGGGCAGCTTCCACCCCTTCTGAGCGGGAAGTGAACTGGGCTAAATGCTTGAGTTCCGTCAGCAGTTCCAGGGCCTCCAAAGGGGTCGTGCGCAGAGGGTCAAGCTCCAACAAGCGGATCACTAAAGCCTCCTGTCTAGGCCAGCCGGAAGGGCGGGGAACTTCCCTGACCTCCGCACTGGCGTTGCCGGCGAGAGAAACGGTTTTTTCCTGCTCCAGTTGGGTCAATAGTTCGCTTGCCCGCTGGACCACAGCAGGGGGCAAGCCTGCCAACTTGGCCACATAAATGCCATAACTCTTCGGGGCCGCTCCAGGAACCACTTTGTAGAGAAAAGAAACTTCCTCTTGCTCTTCCCGGACTGCCAGACGGGCATTGGCCATGCTGGGAATGCGATCCGCCAACGCTGCCAATTGATGATAATGGGTAGTAAATAAGGTTCTGGCTTTGATTTCCTGAGCCAATATTTCCGCCACCGCCTGGGCAATCGCTTGCCCATCGGAGGTACCCGTACCCCGCCCCACTTCATCCAGGATCACCAGACTGTTAGGGGTGGCGTAGCGGAGAATATTGGCGGTTTCCATCATCTCCATCATAAAAGTGGACAACCCCCGAGCAAGGAAGTCCGCTGCCCCGACCCGGGTGAAGATACGGTCCACCACGCCAATGCGGGCAGTTTCCGCCGGGACAAAGCTCCCTATTTGGGCTAACAACACCAAAATAGCCGCCTGGCGGGCATAGGTGCTCTTACCGGCCGCATTGGGGCCAGTTAAGATGAGAAAAGAGGTGTCTTGGCCCAAATGGAGATCATTGGGCACAAATTCGCCTCTCAAGGACTCCACCACCGGATGACGGCCTTCCGTAATCATCAGGTGATGGCCTTCGCTCACTTCCGGTTTCACCCAGCCTTGGCTGGCGGCCACCTCTCCTAAGGAAGCTAATCCATCCAAGGTGCCTAAAACTTCAGCGGTTTGACGTAGGCGGGCGGCCTGGCTGGCCACTTGATCCCGCAGTTCCACAAAGCGCTGGTATTCTAATTCTTTGGCCCGCTCCAGGGCCAGTAAGGTTTGCTGTTCAAATGACTTAAGTGGGTCGGTAATAAAGCGCTCTGCATTGGCTAAGGTCTGGCGGCGCTGATAATCCGGAGGAACCGCTCCTAGATTGGACTTGGTGATTTCAATATAGTAGCCAAAGACTTTATTGAACCCCACTTTAAGGTTCCCGATTTGGGTGCGCTCCCGCTCCTGTTGCTCATAATTAGCCAGCCAGCCCGTTCCCTCATGCCCCAAGGCATGGAACTCGTCCAACTCGGCACACACCCCAGGGCGAATCAGTCCGCCCTCTTTCACCGTCACCTTGGGCTCGTCCACCAGGACCCGTTGGATCTCGGCGTGAATATCCTCCAACATATCTAGCTTGCCACCCAGCCGGTAAAGTAACGGGATGGGAGTAGCGCTTAGCAGATCATAGATGAGAGGCAATGGTGCCAATGAGGTTCTCAGAGCGGCTAGATCCCGGGGATTGGCCACTGCCGAGGTAATGCGTGAAGTCAGCCGTTCCAAATCCAGGACTTGGGATAAGGCTTTCTGCAGTCTGGTCCGCAAGGGAGACTTTAACACCAACTCAGCCACAGCCCCTTGGCGCTCCTGAATAGGAGTCACTGCCCGCAAGGGGTGGAGAAGCCACCGTTTGAGGCGACGCCGCCCCATGCTGGTCCGGGTACGATCCAGAATAGCCAACAGGGTGCCTTCCTCCGTGCCTTGGTAGATGTTCTCCACCAATTCCAAATTTCTTTGGGTTTGGGCATCCAAAAAGACAAACTGATCCCGGCTCTCCAATTTGGGGACTTGCAAATGGGGCAAGAAACCCATTTGAGTTGCTTTTACATAATCCAGCAACACCCCCGCTGCCACCAGCCCCTGTTGTGCAGTAGGCCCTAGAGAATCAATGGCTTCACGGCCAAAATGGTCGACTAAAAGGGTCAGTGCCTGTTCTGGAATAAAGGCTTCGGCAGGTCGCTCGGCAATAAAGGGCTGATAATGGGTCACGAATTCTAGCTTCTCTCCCTGTTGGAGAAGAATTTCCTGGGGTCGAAACCGGCTCAACACCCCCGGCAACTCTTCCCGGCTGACCTCCAATAGGAGAAACTCACCCGTGGCAAGCTGCAACAAAGCCATCCCTATCTGCTCCCCTTCAAAGCGCAGCGCCGCCAAGGCCCCTTCCTGGCGCTCGGCCTCAAAGAAGGTGCCTGGCGTTACCACTCGGATCACTTCCCGTTGAATCAATCCCTTGCCTTTGCTGACTCCCTCTAGCTGCTCACAGATGGCGACTTTATGGCCCTTTCCGATCAAGCGGGCCACATAGGTTTCCAAACGGTGGCAAGGTACCCCACACATGGGGACCCGTTCGCTATTTTTGGCCTGGGGCCGCGAGGTCAGGACGATATCCAACTCCCGCGAAGCCAGCGCTGCATCCTCATAAAACATCTCGTAGAAATCACCAAAACGAAAGAACAGCAATGCGTCCTGGTAGTGCGCTTTGATCCCACGATACTGGGCCATCATATCGGTTTCAGGGGGTTGCTGTGCCGTTTGAGTGTTTTTCCTACCTTTGCCTTGCTCCACCATTTTCACCGTAAAAAAAGTGAACACTTTTAGTCTGACATAGACCCTAGAAAGGGTCCAATCGTTGGATAACTTAGTTTTCTCAATAATTAAGTATTTTTCTGTCTCTCTCTATTGGCATAGGCAGGTAAACTCCCAATGCGACGATCAATCTCTTCAACCATCGCTTGGTAGGCTGGACTTTCCACAGTAGGGAACTGGTCCGTAAATTGCTGTTTAGTCAATCCCTCAGGCAATCCAGCTATTTTCGGAAAAAAAACCCCTTCATCCGTGTTTCCAGCTAACTGTTTCTGCAACTGCTCGGCCCCTCCCGAAGGATCAGTGGCCTGTTCGGCAAAGCGAATCCCAGCCCGATCGGCAGCCAAATCCACAAAACTATAACCGCTCCCTCCTGAAGCAGCATCTAGCAACTCTTTGAGTTCCCCAATGGCCATTGCCATCCCCTTATCGGCAGCGATCTTCAGGGCAGCCGAAAGAATAAAATGCAACATTAAATCGCGACGGTTCGCCAAGTGCACCCGCCCCCTTTGGGGAAGATAGGTACGAAGCACTCCGGTTCGCACCGGACCGGTTAGCCGCTCTAAGCGGGCATCGCCAAAGTAGATGGCAAGTGCCAAGATGGCGGCTTGATTCTCTGCTGCGGCCTCTCCAATCCGAGAACGCTCACGGGCAAGCTGAAACAGTGCTCCTATATACTGGGCCAATGAAACCGGCTCGCGGACCGGATTCCTTTGTTGGATTTCAGCCAATTTAGCGTAGTAAATCCGGATAATGTCCGGATCACCAAACAGCGCTACCCTGTCACGGATCTGTTTTAGCCTGCCGGCGAGTTGGGCCAATTGGGCCTTTACCTCCGGCGTCGAGCGGAGATACAGGGTCATTTCTTTCTCTCTGAAGACTACCCCTCGCACTGCCCCCAACAAAGTAGCGCCTTGCCCATCACCCAGGACGACATTGAGTATGGAGCGAAGGAGGAATAAGGTGATATCGCCGCTAAGCTCCAACTGACCTAGAGCAATTCGGGTAAATTGTAGCCCTGTTGCCGAGGGTTTCAGACCGCCACGCAGATTCACGTAATTACCCAAGAAGTTAGAGGGCAGCGATAGGGTCAAAACAGCATTGAGTCCGGCAGGGGTGATGTTTGCTTGCCCGGATAAACGGGGAATACCCCGTGCTAACCATGCCATGAGGCTATTCAACTCGTGTTCATTCGCTGTGATAGTCGTGGCCCTCTGCGCTGATAAGGCATGACTGAACTGGTGGGCTAAAGCGTGCACTTGATGCGCATCCGCTACCCTGAGCGGCGACACTTGACGGCTGACAGGCTGATCTTCAATCACCCAAAAAAGCGCGACAACAGGTAGCAGAAGCAAACCTAAGAGAAGCAACCAAAGAAGACGTTTTAAAAATTTCCCCACAGCGATGACTACCTCCCATCCGAGCATTGCAACAAGGGTTAGGTCCCTCGGATAAAGCTGTAAGGATAGCCGATGAGATGGGGGAATTGCCTATTACGGTATCCAGGATACTCTGACCATTACCAATTAAAATGACAATTTTCCATCCCACTCATAAAATCAAGGGCAACCCCATTTTGCCCCAGCGCCTTATCCCCCTTTGGATATCCGCGAAGATTAAATAGCCCACCGGCACCAGCATTAAGGTCACCAGAGTCGAAAACAAAACGCCAAAGGCCAAGGTCACCGCCAGGGGGATCACCCGCTCGGCTTCCGCCCCTTGTTCCCACAAAATCGGCATCAGTCCCAGGAAAGTGGTCAAGGTGGTCAGCAGAATGGGCCGAAAGCGCACTTGCCCGGCCTGCAACAAGGCGGGTAATCGATGCTCCTCGGTGGCTTCATTGCGATGGATACGATCTAGTAGCGCGTTTCTCGATTGAATACCCTTACCGCCGAAATGAAAGCCTGCGTTCAGATCGGCCAGCGCCTGTCGGTGCGCTTGTTGATACCGTTCTTCCTGAACGATTTTGGCGGTGAACTCGTCGCCAATCATCCGACTGATGGAGGTTGCGTTTTTGGCTGTCAGTATGTGCACCTTTTTAATAATTTCTTTATCTATGAGGTATTTTAGGAGCGAGCTGGTGGTGTTCCGCAAACCCGTTTTTCCTCCCTGAAAAAAAGGTTTATGGGAACTTCCCTGTCCCCTGGCTCCACGCTGTCGACTCGCTCCAGGAATACTTCAAAACTTTCACTGAGATAGCTACACAGCCGTTCCTCGAATTCCTCGGAGCCGGCACCGGGATAGTAAGCCATCACGCTGATTCGCTGCGGACTGGCGAGAGGAAACACCTCGTTGATAGATAACGAAAGATTGTGCCGCCGAATACGGGAGGCTTAATCCGGACTACTCCTTTGCAATAACAGGGGTAGGGTGGATAAGCGCAGCGCATCCACCATTGGTCAGTTTTTTATTCTAGATGGACAGAAAAAACAGCGGCACTTCCTTGTGCCGCAGCAAGAATTAAAAATTGTTTTCCATAACAAATTAAAGGGAGAGAGGATAAGTACAGTTTATAAAGTAATCACAATTCATGCCAAATAAATTTTATCAATTAAAACAAATTGTTAACATAAAATGCGCCTGTCAGAATAAATTCAAATCAGGCATTTCACGCAATCGATAGGGCAAAAACAAAAATCATCATCGCCCTTTTTTCATGTAAGGGATGTCACCCTAGCGCATAAAAAATTGATACCGACAGGGGGCTAAACTTTTGTCAAGGAAGGGACAAAAAACCTGACTGGTTGTGCCTAATTAAGAAAAAACCTAATTTTTACAATTTATTTTTGCCCGAATTACCCAATATATCCTCGACATAAAGCATCCGTATCAAAACCATCAAAGCCGCGACCAGGGGGGTTGCCAGCATCAGACCAAAGAACCCAAGCAAGGTACCGAATAACACTTGTACCGAAATGGTAAGTATTGGCGGCATTGCCACTGTGCGCTTTTGTACCAGTGGAGTGAGTAGGTAACCCTCGAAGGATTGTAAAAAAAGATAAAGCAATAAAACATTAATAACCTGTATTGGACTCTGTAACAAAGCAAGAAGTGCAGCAGGCACAACCGAGAGCACAGGACCAACATAAGGAATAAAAGTCAAAAGACCTGCAAGTAGGCCAAGCGTTAAAATATTGGGAATGCCAAGCAACCACAACCCGGGCACAGTCAACATCCCCACAACGGTCATCGAAATCATTCTTCCAAAAAGCCACCATAAGAGGGTCTGCCCCACTTGATGCAAAACCATACGAGCCCGTTGCCGCTTCCGAATAGGAATAAGTCGGATAATGCCATCCACATACAAGCGTGGCTGCGCAGCGCCATAAAGACCGATAAACAAAATGATAATAAAACTGAACAGGACATCTAATGTAGAGGAAAAAATATTACTCGCCTGAGTCAACATAAATTCTCTGCTAGGCATTAAATCCTTGCCTATCAGCGCAAGGAGTTCTTGGCCCCAGGTATACTGTGCGAAATATTGCTTAAGACGCTGTAATGCTTCAGGCAGTTGTTGTGAGAGATGATACGCTTGATCGGCAACCTCAGGAGCGATCAACGATAGACTCACTAAAAAAATAGTCGCCAGATCAAGCACTACGAAGGTCAATGACCAACCATAGGAAAGAAAAGTATGTCGGGCGATCCAACCACTCAAACCCTGTAAAAAAATTGCCAATAAAATACCCGCAAAGACAAGTAGTAGGACAGGTATCGCGTACCACAAAAAAAGTAGCGTGCCGGCAACAGCGGCAGTAATCCCGACTACCATAAAAATTTGCGGCACCGTGATACGAAAATACTGCCCTTTATAATTTTTATCCCTCATCACCAGCCCCACCTGCCAAAATGCGAGATTTCCAATTGCATAATCTTCCCAAGAAGTGTTCTCCAGGATTAATGCCGCGACTATATTTTTACTATTCTTTAGTTATTTAAATAGCCCTCTGAGTTTAGAACTTTTCATCTTCAAACAGGGGCAACCAATCCCCCCCAATAGAGCCTTCCCCTCCTTCTGGTCTAGCCGCCCTTCCCAGAAGCATTTGGGCACTGGGGCTGGTCAGCCTGTTTATGGACACCTCCTCAGAGCTTATTCATAGCCTGCTGCCCGTATTTTTTTGGTTTCAGTGCTGGGGGCAAGCGCAGTGTCAGTGGGTATCATCGAAGGTATCGCCGAAGCCACAGCTTCCACCACCCCAGTATTCTCGGGAGCCCTAAGTGATTATCTGGGCAAGCGGAAGCCGCTGACCGTCATGGGTTATAGTCTAGCTGCCTTTTCTAAAATCTTGTTCCCGCTCGCCGGATCCGTAGGCTGGGTATTCACCACCCGCTTTATTGACCGAGTAGGGAAAGGTATTCGAGGAGCCCCTCGGGACGCCTTAATAGGAGAAATTGCACCTTTGCGCCTCCGGGGAGCGAGCTACGGGTTGCGACAATCTCTTGCTACGGTGGGGGCATTTACCGGCCCCCTGCTGGCAATAATGCCCATGGTGCTCTTCGCAGGCGACATTCGGCTGGAGTTTTGGGTAGCGGTGATACCGGGATTTATCGCCGTTGTGATTCTAATACTCGGCATAAAAAACCCACGATTCTCCCCCCCAACCTTCTAGGCATTGAAGTGGAGGGTCACCCATCCCAGCATTACCGGGATGGGTGATTTTCGGAAAAATTTCGAGGAGATCTACATCTGAGATTGTAGGTAATTTTGCAATCCCACTTTCTCCATAAGCTCTAGCTGAGTCTCCAACCAATCAATATGCTCTTCTTCGCTGTCTAGGATCTCTCCAAACAGTTCCCGGGAAACATAGTCGCTCTGCTTTTCACAATAGGCAATGGCCTCCCTGAGCAACGGCAACATTTCCTTCTCCAGCTTGAGATCGCATTCCAGCATCTCTTTGGGGGCCTCCCCAATCAAAAGTTTGCCTAGCTCCTGAAGATTAGGGAGCCCTTCAAGAAATAAGATTCGCTCAATCAGCTGATCGGCATGTTTCATTTCATCAATGGAGGCCTCGTACTCATATTCATTGAGTTTTCCAAGACCCCAATTTTTATACATGCGGGCATGGAGAAAGTACTGGTTGATAGCCGTTAACTCATTGGTCAGCACCTTGTTGAGATAGCTTATGACCTTTTTATCGCCCTTCATGATGCATACTCCTTGCTGGTGTTGTATGATGGCCTGAAAAATACCCTAGCGAAATACTAAGGAATTGTCAATTTTTCTTTTTATTACAACCAGTTAAATAGAATAAAGAATAGTTCTTATTTCGCCTGTTATTTGCAGGAGCTAAAAGTTTATGTCTTCATCCACTCCTATGACTAATATTGTTTTTCGACGCCCCCGGTGGAGTTTTCTAGGTACCGGATTCCGGCCCTTTTTCTGGCTTGGAGCTTTGATGAGTAGTATCTGGATGCTTTTATGGTTATTGCTATTAGAGGGCCAGTGGCACCTCAATGGGTACTTTCCCCTTCCCTATTGGCATGCCCATGAGATGTTATTTGGCTTTGTCTCCGCCATTATTGCGGGATTTCTTTTGACTGCAGTCCAGAACTGGACCGGGCACCCCACGGCTACTGGGCCTTCTTTACTTCTTCTTGTCCTATTATGGTTAGTAGGACGGGCCGCCATGCTTTTGGGAAATACGTTGCCTCCCCTCGCCGTCATCACCATGGATATGGCCTTCATTCCCTGCCTGATGTTTTTTATCGCCCGACCTATCATCGCTGCGGGGAATACCCGCAGTATTCCCCTCATTGGAATATTGGGAATTTTGGCAAGTTGCAATTTACTCGTTCACCTAGGCGGTGCAGGTTATTTTCCCTCAGCCCTAGCACCGGCCCTGCAAGCCACAGTCAATGTCATTACCCTATTAATGGTAATCATTGGCGGTCGGGTGATTCCTTTTTTCACTCGCAATGCCCTTCCTCAAACCCATATCCGTCAATTTTCCTGGCTCGATCGCCTGGCTATCGGCTCTGTCGCCGTACTTTTAATTATAGAAGCGCTCACTGGCATAGGCGCACTGACCGGCGTCATCGCCCTGGCAGCAGGGGGACTCAACCTGGCGCGCCTGCTCGGCTGGGGCGGGCACAAAACCTTATCACGGCCTCTTCTCTGGGTACTCCACCTGGGGTATTTATGGATCTGCGCCGGACTAATAGCCAAAGGGTTGGATGCCTACCTGCCGGGGAACTACCGTAGCATTGTTATCCATCTGTTGACGGTCGGCGCCATGGGCACCCTTATTCTAGGGATGATGTCCCGTGTTGCCCTCGGTCATACGGGACGGCGGCTGGAATTGCCCCCAGGGATGACCTGGGCTTATTTATTGCTTACGCTAGGGGCTATTGTCCGGATCGGGGGTCCGCTACTGCTGCCCGCCCATATAATGGCTGTTTTGCTGCTTTCCGGCGGTCTCTGGATTGCCGCTTTTGGGCTTTTTCTATTCCGCTATACCGCTATTTTATGGCGACCGAGGGTAGATGGGCGTCCAGGATAAAACTCCTATTGGCACGAAAGGATTAAGAATGATGACCCAGCCTCTTGGGGGAATGGACCGCTCGCAGGATGACCCAGGCGATTTGCCTTGGCATACCCTATCGGCCAGCGAGGCGGCAAAGCATCTGCAGGTTGACCCCAAAGCCGGGCTTAGCAGTGCCGCTGTAGCGGCGCGCCTGGAACAATATGGCCCCAATCGCCTCCGGGAAAAGCCGGGGCGTTCAGCCTGGAGGTTGTTTCAGGAGCAGTTCAAGAGTCTGCTGGTGATGGTGCTACTGGGCGCTGCGGGGCTAGCAGGGGCGGTTGGCGATCTTAAGGATGCGGTGGTTATTCTGGTCGTAGTGCTCTTCAATGCTTTACTTGGCTTTTATCAAGAACACCGCGCCGAAGCCACCCTGGCCGCCTTGAAGAAAATGCTGGCCCAGACCGCGCGGGTACGGCGTAATAATCAGATCCAAGAGATCCCTGCCGAGGAGTTGGTGCCCGGCGACAGGGTACTCCTCGAAGCCGGCGACCGTGTTCCCGCCGATGGACGGATCATGGCCGCCCATAGCTTAGAAATCAATGAAGCCACCCTGACTGGAGAGTCTCAGACCGTGGCCAAGACCGCAGAGGCCCTTGCGCCCGCCGATATCCCCTTGGCGGAACGGATCAACATGGCGTATATGAACACCGTGGTGACCCGTGGGCGATTGGAACTATTGGTGACCGCTACCGGCATGGCCACCGAGATGGGGCGGCTCACCGGGATGTTGGAGGAGGCCGAGGAAAACCCCACCCCCTTACAGATACAGCTTGATCAGCTCGGTCGGCGGCTTGCCATTATTGCCGGCGGCGTAGTAAGCCTGATCTTTGTGCTTGGCCTGCTGCGCGATCAACCCCTGGTAGACACCATCATGACTTCTATCGCCCTGGCGGTGGCGGCAATCCCTGAGGGATTGCCGGCGGTGGTGACCGTGACGCTGGCCCTGGGGATGCATCGCATGGCCAAGCACCGCGCCATTATCAAGCGGCTGGCAGCAGTGGAGACTTTGGGCTCCACGACGGTGATCTGCTCGGATAAAACGGGGACCCTCACCCTCAATCAGATGACGGCACGTGCGGTGTTCTTCCAGGGACAGTCTTTTACCGTCAGTGGCGAAGGCTATTCCACCGCCGGCCAAATCGCCGCGCGCGATTCCCAATCTCTGCTTGATTTAACCCCCCTGCTGATACCTGCCGCCCTCTGCAACGATAGTCGGCTACAGGCAGATCAGCTCATTGGTGATCCCACCGAGGGGGCGCTGCTGGTGCTAGCTGCCAAAGGCGGCATTGAGGCAGAAACCCTGACAAGACGCCTGCCGCGCATCGCCGAAATCCCCTTCGATTCGGCCACCAAGCTGATGGCCACCTTCCATCAGGAAGGCAATCAGGTGCATCTGTTGGTCAAAGGGGCTCCAGATGTGCTGCTCGAGCGCTCCGCCCGCTGGTTAAAAGTAGAAGGCGAGACGCCACTAACCGAAAACACGCGCAATCAGCTAAACGCAGAAAATGAGGCTTTAGCCGCCCAGGCCATGCGGGTGCTAGCCATCGCTTCCCGCCGCCTGCCAATGCAGGACTTTGCGCCAGGCCAAGATCTGATGACCTATGTCCAGGACCTCACCTTCATCGGTCTGGTCGGTATCATCGACCCGCCTCGTCCCGAGGCCCGTGATGCCATTCAGCTATGCCACCGGGCGGGGATTACGGTGAAGATGATTACCGGCGATCACAAAGCCACTGCAGGCGCTATTGCCCAAGAGTTAAATCTTAGCGGTGAGGTAATCACGGGCACTGAGCTGGATCAGATTGATGTGGGGCAACTCGCTGAGCGCATTAAACAGGTGGCGGTCTTTGCCCGCGTGGCTCCCGAGCACAAAGTCAAAATCATCCAGGCACTCAAGGCTCATGGCCACGTGGTGGCCATGACCGGCGATGGAGTAAACGATGCCCCCGCACTGAAGAACGCCGACATCGGCGTGGCCATGGGTGTCACCGGCACTGAGGTGACCAAAGAGGCAGCGACCATGGTACTGACGGATGACAATTTCGCCACCATCGTGGGGGCGGTCAAGGAAGGGCGCACCATCTACGACAATATTGTTAAATTCGTGCGCTTTCAGCTCTCAACCAATATCGGTGCCATCCTCACGGTAGCCAGTGCCCCGCTACTGGGCCTACCGACTCCCTTTACGGCTATCCAGATCCTTTGGATCAATATCATCATGGACGGTCCTCCAGCCATGAGTCTGGGCGTCGAGCCTCCCCGGCCTAATCTCATGGACGAGGCACCCCGCCGCCGGGGCATGCCCATATTGACCCTGGGGCGATTGCGGCGGTTACTCT
Source organism: Nitrosococcus wardiae (assembly GCF_004421105.1). NCBI lineage: Bacteria > Pseudomonadati > Pseudomonadota > Gammaproteobacteria > Chromatiales > Chromatiaceae > Nitrosococcus > Nitrosococcus wardiae. Next base: position 2,633,616 of record NZ_CP038033.1, on the reverse strand, counting down.
TTTATGGCGCCATCATGGCCATCGGAACACTGGGCATGTTTTATTATAGCTTGCCAGAGGGATCAGAATACGCGCTAACGCTGGCCTTTACCACCTTCGTGCTATTTCAATTTTTTAATGTTTTTAATGCCCGTGTGGAAGTGGGCTCCGCCTTCACCCGGCAGTTCTTCAGAAACAGTAAGCTCTGGTTAGCGTTGCTGGCGGTAATAGTTCTCCAAGGGGTGGTGGTACACTGGGAGCCTGCCCAGGCCATATTTCACACCACCGACCTGTCCCTCCAAGATTGGGGCTTAGCTTTCGCCATAGCGGCGAGTGTTTTGCTTTTGGAAGAAGCACGCAAGTTCTTCATGCAGTTAAAGCGAAGGGAAGAAAAGGCCCCGCCCCGGAGAGTTAAAGCGCCTGTGCCAGCCTTTGAGCGGTTTAAGTCCTGGGGAGTGTGGCCAGCGGCGCTTATTGTTCTGCTGCTCGGCGTCGGGGTAGGCAGTTGGGTATGGGTTCAACGCGAGGGAGAGAAAGAACAAGCCAGGGTGGTGGCAGAAGCTGAAAGACAGACGCCCTTACCTGCCGAACCCCTGCCGGACATGCCGTCTCCGAAAGTAAAAACACCTTCTGAGAGGACGCCGACGCCTGCTCCCCAGCCGCCTGAAACGGCGCAAATACCGCGGCCGGAGGAAGAGCAGGAAGCACCGGAAAGGCCTGATGTGGCCCCTCAGCCCCCCACCCGGGAAGCGCCGGAACAGGCCGAAGTGTCCCCCGCGGCAAAGACTGTGGTTGTCCAGCCAGGCGATACCCTCTCCCAGATCGCGGCACGCGCCTACGGCGATCCCAACCAATGGCCGCTTATCTATGAAGCCAATCGGGACAAGATCAAAAACCCGAATGTCATCACCCCAGGCATGGAGCTGACTCTTCCCCTCCTCCCCAAGAACTCAAATTCATGAAGAGAGTCACGCACCCATCGAGTTCTTTGTGCTGTCGTCTGGGTGGCTTCCTACGGTGCCAGACTCCAGCAGGTGGTCAGCAGCCTCTCTGGCCGCCTCGAAATAGGGCACGAGGACGAGATCCGCGCCCTCGCGCCGAAACATCTCAGCTTCGTGCTGGCCATTGGCAGCCACTGCCACTCGGCCCCGAAAACCTTGCTGGCGTAGCGTGTGCAATAGGGTCCGGTTCACGCTCTTCTCCCGCACGGTGCTGACAACCCAGGGCACCCGCTCAAGGGGCAGGGAGGCGACGAATTCGGGGTCTTCGGCATCCCCATACCGAGTCATATACCCTTCGCCAGCATGCCGGCGCACCAAATCGGGGTCGAAATCCACCGCAAGCACTCGGCAGCCGCGCTGCTGCAGGATCTGGGCAATCCCCGCGCCAAAACGTCCCAAGCCAAAGAGCAGCGCGTACGTATTGCCATGGATTGCTGTCCCTCCCGCATCCTCTTCGCGGTGAGCCACTTTACGCTCAAATATTCCTAACCAAGGAGCCAATCGTTCGTACAGGGGGTGAGAATAAAGAATCATATAAGTAGAGAGACTGATGGTGATCAAACCCACCAGGGTGATAAGCCCCATCGTCTCCTGGTCGATATGACCCAGTTTGAGCCCCAAAGCGCCCAGGATCAGCGAGAATTCACTGATCTGGGCCACGGTGAGACCCGCGAGAAAACCGGTGCGTTTGCGATAGCCCATCGCTCCCATGATGGCCATAACAATGAAGGGGTTGCCGATCAGTACAAAAAACGAGAACACCGCGGACGCCTCCAAGTGGGCTCCCAAAGTGCTCATATTCAGGCTCGCACCAAGGTCGATAAAAAAAAACAGCAGCAGGAAATCTCGCAAGCTGACAAGACGCGCGGCAACCAGTTCGCGGTATGGAGTAGAGGCGATCGATACCCCGGCCAGAAAGGCCCCAACCTCTTTGCTAAAGCCTAGGGTATCCCCCGCTGACGCTCCCAGTATTGCCCAGGCGATGGAGAAAAGCACGAGTAGCTCTGATGAACGCGCCAACCGGGGCAAGGACAGTGGCAAAACATAGCGCATCAGCAAGCCGATGACTGCCAGCATTGCCGCTCCCTTGGCGAACACTAGCAATGCCTCCCGGCCCAGGCTGAGCGCATCACTCGCCTGACCAAAAGCCGTCAAGCCAATCATCACCAGCACCACCACGATATCCTGCACGATAAGAAAGCCGATAGCGATCCGACCATGCAGAGAGTCCACCTCCCGCTTATCCGATAACAATTTGACGATGATAATGGTACTGGAGAAAGTGAGCGCCACGGCCACATAGAGCGCAGACACCGGCGCCATCCCCAAAGCGAGGGCGATGAGATAGCCCACTACCGAAGTGAATACAACCTGGCCAAGTCCCGTTGCCAGCGCTACCGGCCCCATTGTCCGGATGATATGCGGATCAAGCTTTAGTCCGACTACGAACAGCAACAGGGCGATCCCCAGCTTGGCAAGCAAATCCACTTGATCACTGGCAACCACCCATCCAAAACCCGTGGGTCCTACTATAATGCCAACGGCAATAAAAGAGACGATCAGCGGCTGGCGCAGAAGGATTGCCAAAACGCCGCCCGCGGCAGCTACCCCCAGCAGAGCACCAATCTCATAAAAAACATTTTCAAACGGCACCATCTACGGCTTCTCCTCACTATGCGGAAATAGCCTCGAGCAAAAGGTCATGGTGGCAGATACCACCACTGAGAGACTTATCTTGCCTTCATGGGCTCTATCGATAAGCAACCGGCGGGCACGGCTGTGGCCTACAATACTCTGCCTCACCGGGACCGTTGTCGTCCCGGCAAGAAGCGAATACCCCAACGTTTTAGCAGCGGACGCTGTTCTTCTACAGGGGGGAGTTTAGGCCAAGCCTTGAGCACTGCCTGGATGAGCGTGGCCAGCGGAATCGCAAAAAAAAGCCCCCAAAAACCCCAAATTCCTCCAAAAACCACAATCGCCACAATTACCGCTACCGGGTGCAAATCCACCACTTCGGCAAACAAGAAGGGAACCAACACATTGCCGTCCAAAAACTGAATGATCACCGCAGCACCCAACACTTCCACAAACTCGGCGCTAAAACCCCATTGAAAATAAGCCACAAACGCCACCAGTAAAGTGATGGCCATCGCCCCAATATAGGGAATAAGAACCGACAAGCCCATGAGCAGCCCCAGCAGGATAGGAAACTGCAAACCTAGGATGGAAAAGGTGAGAAAACTCACCACCCAGACAATCAGAATCTCGATGCATTTACCCCGAACATAGTTCCCTATCTGAAAATCCACTTCACGCCAGACTTGCACTATCAACTTTCGCTCCCGCGGAAGATAGGACTTACACCACTCAATCAGCTGCTCTTTGTCCTTGAGAAAGAAAAATACCAACAATGGTACCAGCACAAAGTACATCGCCAGCATAAAGAGATTCCTTACTGACGCCACGGACCAGGAAAACACCTCTTGCCCTGATTGGGCCACCTCAACGTGGATAGCGCTCACCAGATGATTGACCTGCGCCTCGGAAAATAAATCGGGATAGTGCTCGGGCAAACTCAATAAAAGTTCATGCCCCCGAGCAATCATAGTAGGCAAGAGCTGGAAAAATTGAGCGGCTTGTTGAGAAAGCAAGGGAATTAACCCAAAAATGTCCCCAAAAAGGGCCACCAAGAACACCATAAACACCAAAATCACGGCTAGCCAGCGAGGGCAGCGGCGTCGCTCCAGATATCCCACGATTGCCTCTAGCAAATAGGCGATCACCAGACTAGCCAACACCGGTGCTAATAGGCGCCCCATAAAGACTACAATGGCAAAACCAACGACAAGTAACAGGGCCAGGCCCGCTACCTGAGGATTGGCAAAATGACGCTGAAACCAATCACGAACAAAGCGCATATGAGAAAGTAGGCGTTACGCCGTTGCCAGTAACGTGTACAAAAGCTGACTCATCAGCAGAGAAAGAGAATAAGCATTCGGCCAGAATGCCCGCTACTGAGAACTCCAACGTTCATGCCCCAGACTACCGCGGAGCAGACCAAACAAGTACTCTGTAGAACATAAGATTCAATCTGGCAATGTTAAATGCCACCTTTTGCCCGCTGGGACGTTTTTCAAACGACTAAATGCGGCTGTGGCTGGAGGGTGGAAGTTTTCCTGGAAATTTTCTATGGAAATAAATCCCCAAGGCGATTATTCCGATAGCAATTAATAATATTAACCATATATAAGCTTGCAAATAAGCCAACATGATGAGAGAAAAAGCCTGGAATAAGGCTACTATGGAAAATCGCCAATCCACATAGACGCCTACCAGAAATGTCGTCTGCGCCAGCAAAAGAAGAATCACTAAGCTCACACCTTCATTGCTGAGCCGGCCAAAATTAAATAGCAAATACACCACCTCTACGGAAACCAAAAGTGCTCCCCAGTGGAAAAGTTGGGCTCGCAGTAGCGCTCGCCATCTAGTGCCTGTTTCGCGGCCCCTTACCCACTCTACATAGAGAGTAGCGGCAGCAATAATCGGTATCATGGCCAACCAATAAAGACGGCCCACAACAACAGAAGCCTGGGTGATTGCAGCGCCGACCACCGACAGGATGATTAAGCCATAAAATATCACCTCAGCGAAGGTAAAGCCCTTCCGGGAATGAGCATCTTCTACTAAGATAACTTCTTCCCCCTCCTGCACTTCCGGGATGTTCACTTTTCTTGCCCCCGTTTCAGAATCTGCCTCTTGTCTTGTATTCACCAGCCCCTCTCCGCTCTTAGAAGATAAACTCAAACTGCTTCTTAATCATATAGACTAAAGAGTTTTACGAACCAAGCGCAAGACGCACTGGTGCAAGGTGCAGCGGCCCAATCCCGCTTGCCAAAAACTAACACAACGGCATCCACTTATGCCCCAGGCTCCCGTTCTCGTGGGACAGAATGAACAAGTACCCTCTCAGTTTGTTGATGCCGATACTCTATTAATGCCTGGTGTATCCAGGGAAACTTATTAGCGAGAATAGCAGCAGCAAGTAGCGCTGCATTAATGGCCCCTGCCCGACCAATCGCGAGTGTCCCCACCGGCACACCGGCCGGCATCTGCACAATGGACAACAGAGAATCCAAACCATTCATCGCCTTAGACTGGACCGGAACGCCGAGCACCGGCACAATAGTTTTGGCGGCCACCATTCCTGGTAAGTGAGCAGCCCCACCGGCACCTGCGATAATCACTTCCAATCCTCGTACCTCCGCCGATTCAGCATACTGGAATAGCTTGTCCGGTGTGCGATGTGCGGAAACCACCTCCACCTCATGGGGAACTCCGAGCTGAGCCAGTGTTGCTGACGTATGGTTCATAGTCTCCCAGTCCGATGCCGATCCCATGATGACTCCCACTAGTGGCTGTGTGTCTTGTTTTTCACTCACTGCATGTCTCCAACACGACTTAGGAAATTAATGCTCGGAAAGCCCTTGCCCTATCACCCCCCTTAAGCGCCCGTAGCTGGTTGAGTCTGGTCGGCAAGGCGCGCCTGTCATGGGTCCAAAGCGTCACATGACCGAGCTTGCGTCCTGGATATGCTTCCTTGCCGTAAATATGCAGATGCGTCTGCGGTATAGCGAGCACCTGTCCGATCTCGGGCAGCGTGCCGATAAAATTGACCATGGCAGCGCATCCGACGGAAGCCGTGGATCCAAGCGGCAAGCCCAGGATCGCCCGCATATGGTTTTCGAACTGACAGGTCTCGGCGCCCTCGATAGTCCAATGCCCGGAGTTGTGAACCCGCGGGGCGAACTCGTTTGCTAACAGCCCTCCGCTGACCTGAAAGAACTCCACGGCCATTACGCCCACGTATTTCAGTTCGTCCAATAAACGCCGCACGTAGTCCTCGGCAAATTCCTGTAATGCATCACCTGGGCGGCTCCAGGACACGCGCAAGATGCCGTCATGGTGGAGGTTTTCCGTAAGCGGGTAGAACGCAGTCTCCAGATCACGACCCCGCACCACCACCAAGGACAGCTCACGCTCGAAAGGCACGAAACGTTCCACAATCATTGGAACCGCGCCGAGCCGCAGCCAAGCCGCCTCGATTTCAGATGCCGCGCGCAGTACTATTTGGCCCTTGCCATCGTAGCCCTGCGTGCGCCTCTTGAGCACTGCTGGTAATCCGATTTCGGCCACCGCTTGGGCGAGGCTGGCGCAGTTGTCCACCGCAATGAAGGGCGGCGTTGGAATACCAAGTGCACGAAACAGATTTTTCTCGTGCAATCTATCCTGAGCGGCTGCTAGCGCTGAGAGTGGCGGATAAACCGCAGCCTGCGCGGCCACGAACTGCAAGGATCCATGCGGTACGTTTTCGAACTCAAAGGTCACGCAATCCGACGCTTGGGAAAGCCGCGTGAGCGCATTACGGTCGTCGTAAGCGGCGATTATGTGTTGCGCAACGGGCGCGGCGCAAGCATCAGGCTGGGGATCGAGGGCTAGGCAGTGCACACCTAACCGGTGCCCCGCCAACGCCAACATGCGAGCGAGCTGACCGCCGCCCATGATGCCAACCTTCATGAGTTCCTCCCCGATCTGGTCACCTTTGGCCACAGCGTCCTATCCCCGTCAAAAAGCAGCACCTTAAACTCCATCACACGCACTCTCAGACCTTCACGTGGATTGACGCTGGGACGGAGCGGCCGATAGCGGCAAAGCGGCGACACCAGTATGGACATTAGCCATGCAGTAATCGGCAGTGATGCGGTCAGGCGCCGCTGGGCGGAATAAGCGCTCGGCGAAGACAACATGAGCGGGGTGGTGCTGGTAACTGTCAATCACTGCCGACGAGGCGAAGCGAATGAACCAACAATAATGATAGCGAGCGCCTTTTGACACCAGGCTGCCCACCCTCACCTCGCGCACACCGGCGATGGCGGCAAGCACCCGCTGGCCTTCCTCCATCATAGCACGCAGTTCCTTCTCGTCAAGCTCGGGGGCGTTGTAGACCACCACGTGTTCTACATTGAGCCAGGGTCGGCAACGGTCCAAAACCTCTGCGGCACGGTCAGCAGACCCCCACACTCCTATGCAACGTTCCACCTCACTCGCAACAGCTTCGCGGATTCCAGCAACCAGTGCAGTATAACCCCTGGCTCCCCTCTTCGCGGCCGTGCGGATGACCTCACCGGCAATATCGGCCAGCGCGGTATAGTAGTTGATCTTAACCACACCCAAGGAGATAAGCTTGCGGAACTCATCATCGGAGAGGCCAGTGCCGCCGTGAATAACTAAGGGTAAGCGGATGGCAGCGTTGATCTCCTTGAGCCGGCCCCAATCGAGCCGGGGTTTATCCTTCATACGTCCGTGCACTGTCCCGATAGAGACCGCCAAGCAGTCCACGCCAGTCTTCTCTGCATATTGCCGGGCTTCGGCCGCGCTGGTATACCTAAGTGACCCCGGATGGCGTTCGGCGTCCTCTCCCTCAACGCCGGGGACATAACCCAGCTCGCCTTCCACAGCTACGCCACAGGCATGGGCCATTTCCACTACCTCGCGGGTTGCGGCGATATTCTCTCCAAGCGGTAAGTGGGAAGCATCGACCATGACGCCGTTGGCGCCCAGCCGGATCGCCTTGACTGCCGATTCCATACTAGCCCCGTGATCGAGGTGAATGGCGACCGGCACGGCACTGCGTTGAGCTGCGGCTTCTACCGCCGGCATCGCGAGCTCGAAGTCGAAATGGCTGAAGTGGGACTCGGCCAGGCTGAGAATCACTGGCGCGCGGGCGCGTTCGGCCGCAGTAACAATGGCTTCCAAGAAATCCAGGCTCACTAGGTCAAAAGCGCCCACGGCATAGCCGTTGTCGTAGGCGTGAACGAGCAGGTCTTTCATGTTGACGAGCGGCATGATTTCAATTCTCCGCGATCAAAGTGGTTTTGGCGGTTGCGGCAGGCAGCGAACTGGCGCGCAACTAACGTAATATTGATTTTACGACAGAAATAGGGATAAATAACAGTAAATTTAAAAAATGAAAACCATTTACTATGGTATATGATACATCGTTGGACACTACAGCAATTGCGCCTTTTTGAGGCAGTCGCACGGCACCGCAGTTATACCCGCGCCGCTGAGGAGCTACACCTCAGCCAACCGGCTGTTTCCATCCAGCTCAAACGGCTGGAAGGGAGCATTGGGCTACCGCTGTTCGAACAGGTGGGGAAAAAACTTTTTCTGACTCGCGCTGGGGAGGAGGTATACGCGGCAGCTAGCGAGGTGGTTGCTCGGCTTAAGTATCTGGCGGGTGCTGTGACAGACATGAAAGGCATGGTGGCAGGTCCCTTGCAAATCGCGGTTGTAACCTCGGCCAAATTCTTTATGCCCCATTTTCTAGGCCGCTTCCTCCGCGAGCACCCCGAGGTACAACCCCAACTCACGGTGACTAACCGAGCGCGGGTGCTTGAACGCCTCGCCGCTAATCAGGATGATTTCGTGGTTATGGGTCAAATTCCAGAACATCTGGTACAAAATGCACAGCCGTTCATGGAGAACCGTCTAGTGCCGATCGCGCACCCGGATCATCCCCTGGTCAAGGAAAGCACGATCCCTCTACAACGCTTTTCCAGTGAGCGCTTCCTGATGCGAGAAGCGGGTTCCGGTACTCGGGCCATCACTGAGCGCCTGTTCACTGAGCATGGACTGCTGGTAAAGCCCTATATGGAGCTGGGGTCGAGCGAAGCCATCAAACAAGGTGTCATGGCCGGGCTAGGCGTTTCGGTATTGTCCACGAGCAGCCTTGCTCTAGAACTAGAAACCGGCCGTATTATTGTGCTTCCAGTGCAAGGCTTCCCGATACACTGCATGTGGCACGCGGTCCACCTGGAAGGAAAACGCTTAGGTCTAACAGCGTCGGCCTTTCTTGATTTTCTCGTAGGAGAGGGTAGGTCACAGTGAGCTGTAATCTATGAAAGTCGGCTATAACCTCATGTTTTCTCATGATGCTCAAGATAGAATATAATGGCTTCTCTAACCATTGCCGCAAGCGTCCGCCCTTGCGAAATGGCTTTAAGTCTCTTGATGAGTTCTTCAGGAATATAAATGTTTGTGCGCTTCATTTTGGTTTATTGGATTTATGATGTACGGATAATAGGATTATTTTTGGCGGACATTATCTTACAAATATGTTCCTGGCGCACAAGATTGAGTGAAGGGTTGCCATCTATCCAGGAAGCAAATTAGTCCTGATTTTCAGGCACCGGGGGAAGAGTCAGCCCCATGCCTGGGACGATGACGTTAGGGTCTTTGATCTTGCCCCCATGGGCTCTATCGATAAGCAGCCGGCAAAGCACGGCTGCTGCCTACCATACCCTGCCTAACCGGGACCGTTGTCGTCCCGGCAAAAAGCGATTACCCCAATGTTTGAGCAGCGGACGCTGTTCTTCTACAGGGGGGAGTTTAGGCCAAGTCTTGAGCACTGCCTGGATGAGCGTGGCCAGCGGAATCGCAAAAAAAGCCCCCAAAAAACCCCAAATTCCTCCAAAAACCACAATCGCCACAATCACCGCCACCGGGTGCAAATCCACCACTTCGGCAAACAGGAAGGGAACCAACACATTAGCTGGAAAAATTGAGTGACCTGTTGAGAGAGCAAGGGAATTAATCCAAAAATGTCCCAAAAAGGGCCACCAAGAACACCGTAAACACCAAAATCACGGCTAGCCAGCGAGGGCAGCGGCGTCGCTCCAGATACCCCACAATCCCCTCTAATAAATAGGCAATCACCAGGCTAGCCAACACCGGTGCCAATAGGCGCCCCATAAAGACCACAATTGACAAGTAACAGGGCCAGGCCCGCTACCTGAGGATTGGCAAAATGATGCTGAAACCAATCACGAACAAAGCGCATATGAGGAAGTAGGCGTTACGCCGTTGCCAGTAACGTGCACAAAAGCTGAGTCATCAGCAGTGGGTGAGCATGCGAGCAAGATGCCCGCCACCGATAGCTCCAACGATCATATGTGAGGGAGACCGAGCAAATACCCTATAGAGCATAAGATTTAATCTGGCAATATCCACTTTTACACGCCAGGAGGTTTTTCTAACGATTAAAAGCGACGGCGGTGGGGAAATGAAAATTTTTCTGGGAATTTTCTATGGAAATAAAATCCCAAGGCGATTATCCCTATAGCAATTAATAAGATTATCCATATATAAGCTTTCAAATAAGCCAGCACGATGAGAGAAAAAGCTTGGAATAAAGCTACTATGGAAAATCGCCAATCCACGTACACGCCTACTAAAAATGTCGTCTGCGCCAGCAAAAGAAGAACCACCAGACTCACGCCTTCATTGCTGAGCCGGCCAAAATTGAAAAGCATATACACCAACTCTACGGCGACCAAAAGCGCTCCCCAGTGGTAGAGTTGGGTTCGCAGTAGCGCTCGCCACTTAATTCCCTCTTCACGGCCCCTTACCCACTCCACATAAAAGGTGGCGGCAGCAATAATCGGTATCATAGCCAGCCAATAGACACGGCCCATAACAACAGAGGCCTGAGTGATTGCAACGCCTACCACCGATAGGATGATTAAGCCATAAAATATTACTTCAACCAAAGTAAAGCTCTTCCGAGGATAGGCCCTTTCGACCATATCCATGGCCTCGTCTTCTTCTTCCCCGGCCTCATGCTCTTCCCGCTCTTCCATCTCTCGTTTTGATCCCATTCCCCTTTCTCCGCTCTTGGAACATAAACTCAAATGGCTACTATTTGAATTGCAGCCTAACAAAATTACCCTGGGTTAGCTAGTAACCAGGCGTTTAGTCCCCCCTGTCCAGATTAGTCCTGATTTTCAGGCACCGGGGGAAGAGTCAGCTCCATGCCTGGGGTGATGACATTCGGGTCTTTGATCTTGTCCCGATTGGCTTCATAGATAAGCGGCCATTGGTTGGGATCGCCGTAGGCGCGTGCCGCGATCTGGGAGAGGGTGTCGCCTGGCTGGACAACTACTGTCTTTACGGCGGGAGACACTTCGGCCTGTTCCGGCGCTTCCCGGATGGGGGGCTGAGGGGCCACATCAGGCCTTGCCGGTGCTTCCTGCTCTTCCTCCGGCCGCGGTATCTGCGCCACTTCAGGCGGCTGGGGAACAGGCGTCGGCGTCCTCTCAGGAGGTGTTTTTACTTTCGGAGTCGGCGTGTCCGGCAGGGGTTCGGCAGGTGAGGGCGCCTGTCTTTCGGCTTCTGCCACCACCACCGCTTGTTCTTTCTCTCCCTCAAGCTGAACCCATACCCAGCTGCCTACCCCGACGCCGAGCAGCAGAAGAATAAGCGCCGCTGGCCACACTCCCCAGAACTTAAACCGCTCAAAGGCTGTCACAGGCGCTTTAACTCTCCGGGGCGGGGCCTTCTTTTCCCTTAGCCTCAAAAAGAATTTTTCCAGTTCCACGAGCACAAACACAGAAGAAGTGACCAGCATAATCCAGCCCCAATCATGGAGGCCTAGAGCCACGCTGGCAAACAGTTGCTGCATCGGCCCGGTATAGGTAAATAGCCACTGTAGTCCTATTACTACGGCGATAGCTATCAAGACATAGCGATTACCTAACAAACCCTCGCGGGATAAGACTGAGCTAGTTATATAGCGGGTGTTGAGAAGATAAAAGATCTCAAACATCACCAAGGTATTCACGGCTATGGTACGGGCATATTCAATGGAAGCACCCTGTTCGCGGTACCAAAGAAAGAGCCCAAACGTGCCTGCCACCAAAATGGCCGAGACGAAGATAATGCGCCAAATAAAAAAACCGGATAATATTGGCTTCCGAGGATCACGAGGGCGGCGGCGCATGACATTGCCTTCTGGGGGCTCAAAAGCAAGGGCCAAGGCAAGAGTAACTGCGGTGACCATATTAATCCATAGGATCTGCACCGGAGTAATGGGGAGCATATAGCCTAATAGAATGGCGGCGATCAAGGCCACTGCCTCGCCCCCATTGGTCGGCAAAATAAAGAGAATGGACTTCTTTAGGTTATCGTAGACGGTACGCCCTTCCTTCACCGCCTGGGCAATAGAAGCAAAATTATCATCGGCGAGCACGGCTTCGGCGGCTTCCTTAGCCACCTCCGTCCCCTTGTGACCCATGGCGATGCCTACATCAGCCCGCTTCAACGCAGGCGCATCGTTAACCCCATCACCGGTCATGGCCACGACCCGTCCTTGGGCCTGCAAGGCCTTGACCAGACGGAGCTTATGTTCTGGGCTAGCCCGCGCGAAAACATCCACCTCTAACACTTCTTTACCCAGGGCCTCTTCATCCATGTTCTCCAGTTCCGCACCGGCCAGAGCCTTATGGCTATGTTTAAGACCCAGTTGCTGGCTGATGGCCTGGGCAGTCAAGAGGTGATCCCCGGTAATCATCTTGACGCGGATTCCTGCTTCCTGGCATTCCTTGACCGCAGCGATGGCTTCCGTCCGAGGGGGATCGATGATCCCAAGCAATCCCAACAGGGTCAGTCCACCTTGCACATCCTCAAAGCGCAAACTGCAATGGTTAATATCTGTAGCTTGAAAAGCTACCGCTAAGACCCGCTTACCCTGGCTGGCCATCTCCTGAATACGTTCATGCCAATAGCGCAGATCCAACGGTTGATCTTCACCCTGGCTGCGCTGACGGTGGCACATTTCCAAAACCCGCTCAGGAGCCCCTTTAAGATAGATGAAAGCATGGCCCACCCGATCACAATGCAGGGTCGCCATGAAACGATGTTCTGATTCAAAGGGAATCACATCCACACGGCGCCATTCCTCCCGCTCCAATTCTGGTATCAAATTCGCCTTCATTGCCAGGCTGACTAGGGAGGCTTCAGTAGGATCCCCTTGTATGACCCATTGAGATTCCACGTTGTGGAGATTTGCATCATTGCAAAGCAGACCGGCACGGCATAGTTCCCCTAATTCAGGATAATCCTCCATTTGGATAACCTGACCCTGACGACTAAACCCGCCATGAGGGTTATATCCCACCCCGCTGACCTCGAATACCTCGTCCGCAGTGGTTATGGTGCGCACCGTCATCTCATTCCGGGTCAAGGTGCCCGTTTTATCAGAACAGATCACATTGACGGCGCCTAAAGTTTCCACCGCCGGAAGACGACGAATAATGGCATTACGACGCGCCATACGCTGGACCCCAATGGCCAAGGTAATGGTCATAATGGCGGGTAATCCTTCTGGAATGGCCGCCACCGTAAGGCCTACGGCGGCGAGAAACATCTCCTGGGGGGAATACCCTTGGACCCCTACCCCAAAGGCAAAAACCGCCGCCGCCAGCCCCAAGATAGCGACCGTCAGCCAGCGGCTAAACACAGCCATCTGTCGCAGCAAAGGCGTGGTCAGGGTTTGTACCTCCCCTAGCATAGTACTAATACGCCCAATCTCGGTATCATCCCCCGTGGCCACTACCACCCCTTCTGCCGTCCCGTAGGTGACTAGTGTTCCGGAATAGGTCATGCTGGCCCGATCCCCCAAAGGCGCATTTTCAGCGACAGGTTCAAGCGCCTTTTCCACCGGCACGGATTCTCCAGTCAGGGCAGCTTCCTCAATGCGTAAGTTCTTCACCCGGATAAGGCGAAGGTCTGCAGGCACCTTATCCCCTGACTGCAAAGTGACTACATCGCCAGGAACTAACTGCTCGGCAGGGATTAATATATAGCGGCCATCACGCAATACATTAGCCTGGGGCGAGAGGAGGTCGCGGATAGCCTCTAGCGCCTGCTCAGCTTTTCCTTCTTGGATAAAGCCAATTAGGGCATTAAGGACGACAACCCCTAGAATGACCCCCGTGTCTACCCAATGACCAAGCAAGGCGGTGACAACAGCAGCGGCAAGCAATACGTAAATGAGGACATCATGAAATTGGGCTAAAAACCGTTCTACGGGTCCCCGTCTCCTAGACGGAGTAATTCGGTTGGAGCCATACTGCTGAAGGCGTTGCTCTACCTCGCTCTGGGTCAATCCCAGACGCTCACTGTCTATCCGCTGTAATACGGCCTCTACTGTATGGGCATGCCAACTTTCTTGCTTTACCGATTTCATAATTATCCTATGCCTTCGCTTTTCCATAAAATATAGGACCCTTTACAGTAAACATTTTTGCAGGGGTGGCAATTTTGAACATAACCAATGACCAAAATTCGGTAAAATCAAAAGCCTTACCTCATCAGAAGGAAGCCAAAGTCTAGACCGATGCCGATACCTGCCGATCATCCTCAGCGGTGGCTACTCAACAACGAACTGCACGCCCGGCCGCCAGAATCACTCGTTCCTCCGGAGCAAGTATCACACCTTGTGCTTACCTCAGATCCTAAAATGGAGGGGCTGGAGCGGGAAAAACTCGCCGAGATTTGTGCCCGCTTTGGCCACCCCATCCTGGTTCCAAAAAGCAATCACTTTCGCATCGATCTTGGTCCATTTCGCCTCAAATGGCAGAAACATACGGAATTCACCAGCTACACCTTTTTCCGGCGTGGCCCCTTCCAGGAACCCTTCGCCAACACCGTCATCGAAAGCGTACCCCAAGATTGGCTAGCGGAGTTACCGGGACAAACGCTAGTCGCCGCCCACCTAGCCATCTATCCCATGCCCGAAAAACCACGCACTCCTGATGAGCTGGCAGATCTATTTGAGGGCAACGTGCTCACTGGCGCCCGCACCGGCGAAGGGGCGGCCATCGCCTACGCCGATTTCCGTATCCATGGGGACGGCTTTAGCCGATTTATCATCAAAGACATTAGCCTCACCCCGCGTCAGGCCGGACGGATGGTGCAACGGTTGCTGGAGATTGAATCCTATATCATGCAAGCACTACTCACCTACCCACTGGCACGTAGCACCATGCCGATGTTGGGGCGCGCTGAACAGGAATTAGCCAACATTACCGAGGCGATCGCCTCAGCCACCACTGAGGAAGAACCGGCGCTTCTGGATCAACTAACGAAATTAGCTGCGACCACCGAAAGCATGGCCTCCTCCATCCAGTATCGCATCACCGCTGCCCAGGCTTACTATGAGCTAGTGCAGCGGCGTATTAGTGAACTGCGTGAGTTGCGAGCCCAAGGAATGCAGACCTTTCGTGAGTTCAGCGAGCGGCGTATGGGGCCGGCAATGCATACCTGCAAGACGGTGCTCCGGCTACAGGAAAGCCTGTCCCGGCGTATTGGCCGGGCAAGCGAGCTATTGCGTACCCGAGTGAATATCTCCCTTGAGCACCAAAATCAGCAGGTGCTGTCTTCCATGGCCAAACGGGCCAAGCTCCAGCTCCACTTGCAAGAGACCGTGGAGGGCTTATCGGTAGCGGCAATCACTTATTATGTGGTGGGTCTGGTAGGGTATCTTGCCAAGGCGGCAAAAGCAGCTAATTTGCCCATTAATCCTGATTTGGCCATCGGTATTTCAATCCCGGTGGTCGCCCTACTGGTCGCCCTGGGCGTGCGGAAAATCCGGCGTATGGTAACCCAAAACCAGGGAGCGGACTGATACCAAAACTACGTGACTACAGCCTCCGAGTAGGGTGGATAAGCACAGTGCATCCACCAAAACCAATCCAGAACCGCTTTTAATCACCCAAAACAACTGTCCATTGGGTAAAGCGTCCATCAGTTCTGCGCAAGTAAAATTAGTGGGTGGTGGTTGCAGGTATTTGCCGATGGGGCCCTGGCCATCACCGTGAACGCCATGGCAGTTCGCACAGGCAACCGGTTCGGCGTCCGTCAAATACAACTGTTTCCCTTTCTTTCTGCTTACCTCTCTGTGCATTGTGGGAATAACGCTTGATAGAGGTAACAATGAGCCGTTCAACTGGCACAGCCGCTGAACTCTGACCACGCCCAAAGGACGTGGTTTTTTCATTTACCAATAAATTGGAAAAATAGAGTGGGATTAATCCGTTTTTAATAATCTACCTTCACCGGAGTCACAAAGCCGTCCGGCTTGATGGCAAGAATTGAACAGTCCACTTGGGGAAGCACCGAATCAGCGGTATTGCCAATAAAAAAGCCCGGTATCCCGGTTCGCCCAACAGTCCCCATGATCAATAGATCAGTTTCTGTTTTATTAGCTATGGTGGGGATTAACTTTTTCGCCTCACCTTCATAAAAATGGATCTGCACCTGTTTCTGCTCTACCCCATTTTTTGCAAGTGCTTCATCTAGCCACTGGCGATGCCGCCGCTCCTCCTCTCGCACCAGGTTGTCGACGGTATCCGCCAAAACCGTTCTTCCTCGCAAAGTCGTTTCCCCATAAAGTTCCCAAACATGAAACACGTGAAGCTCGGCACTCGCCAAATGAGCAATCACTTTTCCCCACTGAATCACTTTGTCAGCAAGGGCACTTTTTTCTTCCTCAAAGGGAAGCAAATCTACGGCAATCATAATTTTGCCCACTTGGGTATGGTGAGTCGGTTTAATGACCCACACCGGAGCAGGGCACATCCGCAAAAGCTGCATATCCGTGCTGCCAAACAAAATGCTCCTGGTGGTAGCCTCGCTTTCCGCGGGCTTCATAACCAGATCATAATTTCCTTTCAAAGCTTCCCGAATGATTTCGATAAAAGCCTTTCCTTGTGAGACCTTGACAGTCACTTGAAGGCCATGCCTTTCAAGTTCCGAGGCGATATCCTTTAACTGCTCCACCCGATCTTCGGTCATCAACCGCTGGAGTTCTGACGGCTCTATTCCCACCTCCTGCTTGCTTGGCGGCGTTTCCAAAACACTCAATAAAGTTGCCTGGGCACCGCCCTCTCCTGCCACCGCTGCCACTTGGGCTATCAATGCCTGCCGGTGATATTTGCCATCCAGGGCTAAAAGGATATTCTTAATTTGTTTCATACCAGTTGACCTGCCTGTTAAATATGATTAGGTAAATAAGCTAACTTGGAAAGGAAAGAGGGAGCCGCACATTGGAAGTTGAGCACACCGCAGAGAGAAAAAACGATGTACTGTAAATCATTACCCATCTTGTTGTTAATAATAGAGCATGCTTAACTTAATTTAGAATACACCCTAAAACAGTGGACCCATGGGGAATAGGCCTTTTCACCATCCCCTTGGTGATTACTGGATAACCACGTCAAGAGAGAGAAAGCCGACTTGAAACCCCCATCGCAAAGTAAACGCGATCAAGCCTTCTTGTTCCCCATCCTCGGCCGAATTTTACTATTTGCCTGGCTATGGTGGATCCTAACTGGCGGCGCTCCTACCTCCTGGGGAGTGGGAATACCCGCTGTCTTAGCGGCAACCTATGTCAGCCTACAGCTTTCTCGCCGCAAATTTTTCAGTCTAAATTATTTTAGTTTACTACGTTTTATTCTCTTTTTTTTGTGGCAATCCCTGCGCGCTGGCATCGATGTGGCAAAACGGGTGCTTCAACCGCGGTTACCCCTCAACCCTGGCCTGGTGGAATTTCCAACCCAGCTCCCCCCGAAGACTCCCGCCCGTACCCTGCTTGTCTATACCATCAATCTGTTGCCGGGTACCCTAGTGGCACGTATCCATCGCCATCGCCTCACGCTCCATGTCTTAGATATCCAGGCACCGATTATCGAGGAAGTCCAGGCCCTGGAAACCCGCATTGCAACCCTGTTCCGTTTGCAGCACACTAATAGTGAGCAGAACAAGGAAACCGGGAATGGCGTTATTTGATTGGGGATTGGTTCTTAGTGAAATTCTAATAGTCACCATCATGGTGGGCCTTATCCGGATAGTGCGAGGGCCTACGGCGGCAGACCGGATGCTCACAGCGCAACTTTTTGGCACCACCAGCGTGGCTATTTTACTGTTATTGGGCGAAGCCCAGGATAACCCTTCTTTGCAGGACGTGGCTTTAATCTTTGCCCTCCTGGCGGCCATTACCGGCATCGCCTTCGTGCGACACACCTGGAACACGGAACCCGAAACCCATGACTAGCCTGATCTCTCTCAGCCATTGGCTAAGCGCTGCCTTCATTCTATCTGGGGTCCTCTTTTTTGTCGTGGGCACCCTCGGTTTGCTACGGTTTCCCGACATCTACAGCCGCCTCCATGCCCTCACCAAAGCGGATAACCTGGGCCTCGGGCTGGTCATCGCCGGTCTGGTGCTACAGGCTGAGACTTTAACTGGCGCACTCAAGTTGATTTTAATTTGGCTATTGGTGATCGCCTCTAGCGCCACGACCAGCTTTCTCATTGCGCGGGCCGCATTAAACCGAGGTATCCAGCCCAGGAGTCAACCATGAGCTTCTTGCAGTGGAGCATTGATGGACTGCTGGCACTCACTTTACTCTGGCTGGCTTGGCAGTTGCTCACCCATCCGGATCTGTTCCGGGCCATCGTGCTGTTTATCGCCTTTGGCCTTATTATGGCATTGGTCTGGGTTCGGCTGGCTGCTATCGATATCGCCCTAGCGGAGGCGGTCATCGGCGCAGGCTTGTCGGGCACCGCCTTACTAGTCACCTTGCGCCGAATGGGCGAGCGACAACCCCAGCAAAGGAACTCAGAACCCCACCATGATTCGGAAGCCTAAATTCTCACTCAAGGCTGGGATAGACCCCCATCGGGCCCTGTTATTTTTGTTGCTGTCGATCCTTATGGCTATCCTGATAGGGGGAATCATGGAACTCGTCCTTGTCACACCGGGCCTGGAACCGATGGTCCTCGCCGCCAAAGAACCTGGCGGGGCAATCAATCCGGTGACGGCGGTATTGCTGATATTTCGTGATTACGACACCTTGCTGGAACTTACCGTCTTGCTCCTTGCCTTGATCGGGGTCTGGTCTTTAGGAGAAGTCCCTCCTCCCCATCCCACAAGCCCCCCTGATCCTATCCTGCTCGATTTTCTGCGGCTGGTGATTCCCTTGATTATCCTCGCCTCCCTTTATTTGGTCTGGGCCGGGGGAAGCACTGCCGGCGGCGCTTTCCAGGGCGGGGCCATGCTAGGCACCATTGGGGTGCTCCTCATCCTCACTAACCTTTATGAAATTCTACTCCCCTTGAGGATCTGGCTACGCCTTGCGGTTGTATTAGGCATTGCCATCTTCCTCACCGTGGCTATCATTCCCCTAGTTACTGGAGGCCCCTTCTTGGAAACCCCTCCCGAGTGGATGAAAACCAAAATTTTGTGGCTGGAATTCCCCGCCGCCCTTTCCATTGGCGTTATCCTGGCCGCCCTTTTTGCCGGTGGCCGACCACGCAAAGGAAAAAAGCCATGATGCTAACGCCCGTTTTACTTTATATCCTGACTGGAATTGGACTATTTATCATCGGCCTATACGCCCTCCTGGCCTACCCCCATCTGCTGCGCAAAATTCTGGCCTTCAACATTATGGCCAGCGGGGTTTTTTTGGTCTATGTGGCGGCAGCCTCCCGCACCCCTGAAAGGGTCCCCGATCCCGTCCCCCAGGCGATGGTGCTTACCGGAATTGTAGTGGCTTCGGCTTCCATGTTACTAGGGCTGGCCCTTGCCACCCGATTCAAAGCCATCACTGGCCGGACAGAACTTGAGGATGAGCCTCCCTCGGAGTGATCCCTTAGCCTGAACAATTTATAAAATCACCACAAAGGCATAAAGATCACATAAAAATCATAAACTTAAATAGATTAGAATGGATTGCTTCATCAGAAACACTCATTGCCTTCAGTTTTTCCCAAGTGAGTGGGGTTCCTTTACCTTTATGTCCTTTAAGTCTTGATGGAACCCCCTAACTTCAGCGCCCACTGGCCAGCCTGGATCATGGTTCTACCTCTGGTAGGGGCGCTTCTTGCCTTCACCGTGCCCCGCTACAAAAGCCTGATTGGCCTAATCACCGCTATTGGTGTGCTATTGTTAGGGGTTGCACTCACTCAACAGGTGCTCGCAGAAGGCCCCCAGCGTTACGCTATTGGTGGTTGGAGAGCCCCCCTCGGCATTGAGTTCTATGTGGATGGTTTGAGTGCGCTCATGCTCCTTCTGGCTGCCTTGGTGGGTGTTTTTACCAGCCTCTATGGGGCGGCTTATTTTGGTTCGAAAGAAAATCCCCACTACGCCCATGAACGCGCTTATTTCTGGCCCCTATGGCTTTTTCTGTGGGCCGCCCTCAATGGCCTTTTTCTCACCGCGGATATCTTCAATGCCTATGTCACCTTAGAGCTAATCGGATTAGCCTCTGTTGGCCTGGTAGGACTTTCTGGCCAGGCAGCGGCGCTAGGCGCCGCTATGCGTTATTTGCTGGTCAGCCTCTTAGGGTCCCTGTTCTATCTATTAGGCGTGGGCTTACTTTATGCCGGCTACCATACGGTCGATATGGTTTCCCTAGGCCAGGCTATCCAAGCTGGACCCTTACCCCGGGCGGCGCTTACGCTGATGGGTGTGGGTCTGCTATTGAAAACCGCCCTCTTTCCCCTCCATTTCTGGCTACCCCCCGCTCATGCTGATGCGCCTACGCCTGTTAGTAGCATCCTCTCAGCCTTGGTAGTCAAAGCCACTTTTTATCTCTTGCTACGGCTGTGGTTTATCGTTTTTCCGGATGCTACCACCGCCGCAGCCGCCAATCTGTTAGGGCTGTTGGGTGCCTTTGCCATCCTTTGGGGTTCCATCCAAGCCCTGCAGACACAACGCCTCAAGCTCCTTGTGGCTTACTCCACCGTGGCCCAGTTAGGTTATCTGTTTCTGGTTTTTCCCTTGACCCAAGAGACGGCCACTGCCTTCACCGCCTGGAGCGGCGGCCTTTATCACGCCTTAGCCCATGGCCTGGCTAAAGGGGGCATGTTTTTAGCCGCCGGCACCGTGCTCTATGCACTGCAACACGATCGCATCCAAGACTTAAACGGTATCAGCCAGCACTTGCCCGTGACCCTCTTTGCCTTTGGCCTGGCAGGGGTAAGCCTCATGGGGCTACCCCCCAGCGGTGGTTTCCTGGCCAAGTGGTCTTTACTCACCGCGGCTATTGCCAGCCATCAATGGGGGTGGGCCTTCATTATTGTGCTCGGCGGCTTGCTTGCCTCCGGTTATGTCTTTCGGGTATTGGCCCGCGCCTTCGCCCAAGTCCCCAGTACGGCAAATTACCGTCCTGTCCCTTGGTTTATGGAGTGGTCAGCCCTCCTACTTGCTTTAATGGCTGTCGCCCTCGGCCTCATCGCCCAGACGCCCCTGACTCTCATCGGCATCGGCGCCCCGGTGCCTGATAAGGAGCTATTGCTGTGAATTGGAGCTTCTGGCTACCGCTGCTTATCCTGCTGAGCTCCTTAGTGCCTGGGATTGCAATTTTTTTCCTCCCCCAGTACGCCCATAGGGCGCGCACTACCCTTAATATGGCGGCAGCCACCCTCAAATTGCTTTTAGTCGCATTTTTAGTCTGGGGCGTCTTCCACCAACAACACTATGAGACCCGGCTATCCCTACTGCCGGAAATAGATCTGTTATTTCGGGTCGATACCCTGTCAGTGCTGCTTGTAGTTCTTTCTTCGGTCTTGTGGTTTTTCACTACCCTTTACGCCGTCGGCTACCTAGAGGGTTCGCCCCATCGGAGCCGTTTTTTTGGCTTTTTTAGCCTTTGTGTCAGCGCCAGTGCAGGCATTGCTCTCGCTGGTAACCTGCTGACCTTTTTTATTTTTTATGAAATGCTGACTCTCTCCACCTATCCCCTGGTGATCCACCGGGGGACGAAAAAGGCTCTGCGTGCGGGCAAGATCTATCTAGGCTATACCTTAGCCGGTGGCGTGCTGTTTCTGGTCGGCATGGCCTGGCTACGAACACTGGTGGGACCGCTTAGCTTCATTCAGGGGGGACTGCTGGCCAATGCTCCTCCCGTGGACTCCCAAACGCTGACTATCATCTTTGCTTTGCTCATCGCCGGGGTCGGAGTCAAAGCGGCCCTGGTGCCTTTGCATGGTTGGCTCCCCCATGCCATGGTGGCGCCAGCGCCGGTTAGCGCCCTCTTACACGCAGTTGCGGTGGTAAAAGCAGGCGCCTTTGGCATCGTGCGGATAGTGGATAATGTGTTTGGAATTGAATTCGTGGCCAGTTTGGGGCTGGCGGCACCTCTGGCTTGGGTGGCTTCCTTTACTATTGTCTATGGCTCAATACGGGCCCTGTTCCAAGATGATCTCAAACGCCGGTTGGCTTACTCTACTATCAGCCAAGTCTCTTATATTGCCCTCGGCGCTGCTATCTTAAATCCAGTGGCCACCATCGGGGCCATGGCCCATCTAGTGCACCAGGGACTGATGAAGATTACCCTGTTTTTCTGTGCCGGGAATCTGGCCGAAACCTTGGGAATTCACCGCATTAGCGAAATGGCAGGCGTTGGCCGGCGCATGCCCTGGACCATGACCGCCTTCACCCTGGGCGCTTTAGGGATGATCGGTGTCCCACCATTGGCCGGCTTTATCAGCAAATGGTATCTAGGTAGCGGGGCCGTCTTGGCGGGAGAGGAATGGGTGCTAGTGATTCTGGCCCTCAGCAGCCTGTTGAATGCCGCCTATTTTCTGCCCATTCTTTATATCGCCTGGTTCAAGCCCCAGGAAAACCCTTGGCCCGAAGAGGTTTCCCACGGTCGTTTCGAAACCGCTTGGATGCTGCTCCTGCCACCGCTGGTCACGGCGACCATGGTCCTAGCCGCTGGCCTTCTGGCCCATGTCCCCTTTAGTCCTGCCGAGTGGGCCCGCCTCATCGCCGTGCGAGAATACCACCATCCTTTATGAGTCTACTCCTACCCTTTGCACTGATTCTGCCCTTGGCTCTGGCCCTTGCCTGGTCAGTGCCTACTTTGCGCCCTGTGATCACTCGGCTCACACCTTGGGCTTCCCTCCCGGCACTGGCAGCAAGCTTCTGGCTACCTGCAGGCGTGGAACTCAAAGTGCCTTGGTTGCTTTTGGGTTCACGCTTTGGCCTAGACCCTACTGGAGCCCTGTTTCTATCCTTTACTGCTTTGCTGTGGTGGCTGACCGGCCTTTACGGCCTTCGTTACCAGGCCAATGATCCCCAACGGGACCGGTTCTTCTTTTTCTATCTCCTCACCATGGCCGGCAACCTAGGGCTGATTATGGCCCAGGATATGCTGAGTTTTCTGCTGCTATTTGCCCTCATGAGCATTGCCGCTTATGGCTTAATCATCCACCCAGGGAATCAAGCAGCGAGGCGGGCCGGACGGGTTTATTTATCCATGGTGGTCATTGGCGAGGCCTGTCTCTTCTCGGCCATGATATTACTGGCCGTGGAGATGAATACCCTGGTGATGACTCAAGCCCCTACGGCAAGCGCTGACCCGGTGGTCCTGACCCTCTTATTGATAGGTTTTGGCATCAAGCTAGGACTCCTCCCCCTCCATTTCTCTTTGCCCCCAGCCTACGCGGCGACCCCCACGCCAGGGGCTGCGGTCTTAGGCGGGGCTATGATCAATGCGGGACTATTAGGCTGGCTGCGGTTCCTGCCCCTAGGGCAAATGTCGCTTCCCTCTTGGGGCACCGGTTTGATTGTGGCAGGCCTTATTGCGGCTTTCTACGGCGTGCTGGTGGGCCTGGCCCAACGGGAACCGAAGGCCCTCCTGGCCTATTCCAGCATCAGCCAAATGGGACTCATCACCCTAGGCGTCGGGGTGGGCCTAGCAGCACCGGCCCAGTGGCCCCTGGTGCTCACCACCCTCACCCTTTTTGCCCTCCACCATGCCCTGGCCAAAGGGGCACTGTTTCTGGGCGTCGGGTTGGCTCGCCATAGCGGCGGGGTCCTAGTGGGTTTGACCCTCCTGTTTCCGGCTCTTGCCTTGGCGGGCACCCCTTTCACTAGCGGGGCCATTACCAAAACGGCCTTAAAATCCCTCAGTCCTCTAGCCCCCTGGCCATGGAGTGATGGGTTGCCCGGTCTGCTGTTGGCCTCTAGTATCGGAACCACTCTACTCATGGCACGGTTTATTGACTTGACTTGGCCCAAGGACTTAAAGGGACGCTTACCCTTAGGGATGTGGCTGCCTACTCTAGGGCTTTTGCTTGCCCTCGATCTTGCCACTTGGCTTTGGCCCTATGCTGAACAAGCCGCCGCAGATTCTCTCAAGCTTTCTGCTATCAAAAGCGGTGGGGAAACCCTCCTCCTCGGCATTGCGTTTTTCATCCTAGGGAGCTTACTGTGCCGCAGACTCGGGTGGAGTTGGTTTATTCCTAGCGGCGATATTTTGATTTTGATTGAGCAATGGTTAAGAACCCTTGCCCGCTGGACCCAGAGGGTCATTCAGCCGATCCCTCGCCTCCAGTCTCAATTCTTCACCCTGCCCCAAAGGTTAGATCTCCATACAACTCCCACCCGTCTGGAAGCAGCCTTGCAGCGCTGGAGAAACTTCGGACTCCTCTTCCTGATCATTGCCTTAGTGCTGTATGGGACCCTCATATAACAGGGGTAAAGGAGTTGGCTATAATCCCAGAAACGGCAGTTGACCGCTTAGAGGCCCAGGAAAGAACATGACTGATCCAGCCCAAGATTATTACGCCTGGACTCAAGAGACCATTGAAAAGCTACGCCAGGGAAAGCTGAGCGAGGTAGACGTGAAAGACTTGATCGAGGAGCTTGAGGATATGGGGGCCAGTGAGCGACGGGCCACCGAGAGCCATCTTGAAGTGCTGCTGGCCTATTTGCTCAAGTGGCAATACCAGCCTGAGCGGCGAGATAAAAGCTGGCGGCTGACAATTGAGGAGCAGCGTCTACGAGTACAGGATCGGCTTGAGAGTCCCAGCCTCGGGCCTGTCATCCATGAGAGACTGCCAAAAATTTATCGGCGAGCGGTGTTGATAGCCGCTCGCTAGACCAATAAAGAGAAAAATGATTTTCCCGATCAATGCCCTTGGTCAATGGATGAAATGCTAGATGATTGCTTTTGGCCAGGGTAGATACCTTCAAACTCAGTTTAGAAAGGCTGGCGGTACCGGCGCAGCGACTATTGAGCAAAACCAGCACCCGACTGTGGAAATCCCGCCCCTGGCCGCTGGGGGTACTGCCGCGCAGATTTACCCTAAAGCGGCTTTGAGCTTTGAGAGAGTTCCATCAGCTGACACATTCTATCTGGACATAGCCGTCACAGCACATTCCCTTAGGCGCTCTACCAGCTCACGTGCAAAAAGCCAATCAGATTCTTGTCCTACCCCGGCCTAATGAAAAGATTAGCGAATTGCTTTCTCGCCCACACTCTAACCTTGTTCCTACAACTAAAACCCGGATCACGCCTTTCTATCGGTATTTTTTCTTGCTTTATACGTCAGCCCCTCTTCACAAAATTCTTCCCACTCATCATAAACTGACACTTCCCCTTTAGTTATCTTTAACTATAGAAGGTATCCACGAGCACGGTATTTGTCCGCCGTTTTCGAGGTCTTTCATAACTTGACTCGCCCGACCGTGTGTTATGCCGAAAAGATAGGGTTATTAGGATGGCTGCTAGTATTAAAAAAAGGACTGAAACCGAGTCTCAAAAGATAGCTAAAGAGCGAATTGTTAAGCTGTACAATGAATATAAGAAAAAGAAAAACCTTGAAGGAGTTAAGGTGACTCAATCCTATGTTGCGGAAAGAATGAGCGTAGAACGCTCACTCATTTCTGGAGAACTCGGCACACACGCACCGATTGGCCCGACTGCCGCCGAGCGTTGGGCTAAGTTTTTTGGCATTGCGCCGTGGGAGATCCACCCGGATATTGAGAAACCCTACACGATTGATAAAACTTTGATGGAAATTTTATTGAGGGAGGTGATTGATCTCATAACTATTGCTCATATAGTATCTCTGTTATATATGGATTGTAAAAAACAGAAAGTTAGTGACCCTAGAGAGATACGAGAGAAAACAAGACTAGCGTTACTATTCAGCAAATAAGGTTATCTGGTGCCTTCAGAAAAAGGGAGCGATGGCGCTCACCGACTAGCCCGTTCATAAAAGTCTAGGATAATCTATAAATACCCGCCTATTCACACCGTCAACTTAGCTTCTAGCAAGTCCACGGGAATAATTCCCCGTTATTTTAGGAAAAAAAACTCATTGATTATGAAATATTCCTATGCCAAATCCGTGACAATATCGCCTAGTGAGTATTTTAAGGCCGGGGCAAACTAACAAACAGTTCGCCAATAAAGCTCTGTGTTGGAGGAATAAAGTTTGAATCCTACCTCTAAAACCCTCCCCTGGCGATACGCAGCAATGGCCGGGGTGGCCATGCTCATTTTGTTGCCCGCCTCAACAGCTAATGCTCAAGAGGATGAAACGGTTTACCCATTGCCGCCCCTTGACGTGATAGGGATAACCCCCTGCACGGCGCAGGCCTGTTCAAGCAGCTTGTCCCCTCCCATATCCAGGGGGCCACCGCAGAAGACCTTAAACGCCAACTGAGCTTAAATCTCTCTGACTTTCTTAACCACACTTTTGGCAGTATCAATCTCAACGCCGCCCAAAACAATCCCTTTCAGCCAGATCTGCAATACCGGGGTTTTACCGCCTCCCCCCTCTTGGAGTTGCCCCAGGGGCTAGCAATTTTCCAGGATGGAGTCGTATCAATGAACCTTTTGGAGATGTAGTAAACTGGGAACTGGGATCTTATCCCCCCCTCGGCCATTGCCAGTATCAACCTTATGCCTGGCTACAATCCCTTATTTGGCCTTAATGCCCTGGCGGTGCCCTCTCTATCCAAACCAAAGACGGTTTCACTGCTCCCGGCCATGCCGTTCAAACCTACGGCGGCTCTTTTGGCCGGGTGGCGGTGGAATTTGAAAGCGGCGCCAATAATGGCCAGTGGGGTTATTTCATCACCGGCAACTTTATTGATGAAACCAGCTGGCGGGATGAAGCCCCCTCCCAGGTAAAACAGATCTTTGCCGATTTTGGGTGGCAGGCTCTTGGCACCACGTTGGATCTGAAAGTGACCGCCGCCGATACAGATCTCAATGGCCACGGCGCGGCCCCTATAGAACTGTTGGCCAGGGACCGGGAAGCGGTGTTTACCTTTCGTGACAAATAGCTTCTCTCGTTTCAATCCTGCCGTAGAACTCACTTATGCCTTTCGGCCAGAGGTGAACTTTTACGGCAATTATAGTGAATCCTCCCGCGCCCCTATCCCCTCAGAGCTCACTTGCGCCAATCCGGACGATCCTTGCCGTTTGCCCAACCCCTTTGTAGCCGATCCCCCCTTGGAGCAGGTGATCGCTAAAACCAGGGAAGCGGGGTTTCGGGGAACTTTGCGGGGTCAAATTGACTGGAATGCCAATTGGTTTCACACCCGGAATGATGACGATATCCTCTTCCAGACCACAGGGGGAGTCACCACTAGTGAAGGCTTTTTTGAGAATGTAGGCGAAACCTTGCGCCAAGGGGTGGAAGTGGGGCTTAGGGGACGCCATGAACGCTGGCGCTGGTTTGCCCATTACACTTACTTGGAGGCTACTTTCGAGCCCCCCTTTGTCGCCTTAAGCCCCAGTAATCCCCAAGCGGAAGAAAATGAGGGGCGGCTTCAGGTGGAGGCCGGAGACCGAATCCCGGGACTGCCCAAGCATAACTTCAAAGTCGGTGCCGGCTATTGGCTGCAGCCTAATCTTTCCCTGGGCTTTGATGTCTTAGGTCAATCCAGTTTGCGTTTTCGCGGCGATGAGAGCAATAATTTCAGCCAGATCCCCGGGTTTGTCATCGCTAATCTGCGAGGCCGTTATAGAGTCAATCAACACCTGGAAATTTTTGCCCGGGTGCAGAATATTTTCAACCAGGACTATGAGACCTTTGGGATTTTTGGCGAACCGGATGAGGCACCAGGGCTTAGCGATTTGGAAGATCCCCGCTTTCTTGGCCCAGGGGCACCTATTGGGGCTTGGGTTGGGGTTAGGCTGACACTATAGTTGAGACAAAATGAGCCAATGCCTCCTCAACGGAGAGAAAATTGCACCGGCACGACAAACTCTAACTGCTTGCCGGAAACCTCCGGGGGGGGAGCCGGCAAAGGCGCGGCCCGCTCAATCAGCGCTTGGGTTTCCTTATCTAAGAGGGCATAGCCTGAACTACGTTCGATCCGGGCGGAAAGGACTTGCCCCTCCCGGTCCATCACAAAACGCAGATAGGTGACCCCCTCTTGTCGCCGTCTCCGGGCTGAGCTGGGGTAGCGCTTGTGGCGTTGGATATGAGCAAGCAATAGCTGTTGCCAAGTTTGCACGGTCTTCCTAACCTGGGCCGATGACGCACTGGGCGCTGGCGCCTCTGCCCTAGACGCCGGTGGCGATTGTTGCGCCGGTGCCGGCGGCTTTGGCTTTGATACCGGCTCGGGCGGCGGAGTCTTTTCCTCAATTGGCTGAGAGGGTGGCTGGGGCTGTTTAGGACGGGGCTTAGGCTTAGGCGGCGGTTTAGGCAACGCCACCTCCGGTTTGACCTTAGGCTTAGGCGGCGGAGGAGTCTCGACCTTCTCCGATAACGGTTCTGGCTCCGGTTCAGGGAGAGGGGGTTCCACCTCCTCTTGTTTAGGCTCAGGTGGCACATCGCTGGGCTGGGGTGGCGGCGCAGCGGGAAGTGCCGCCAACTCAATCATCATTGCCGGCGGCGGCGATGGCGGCGGGGTCCTAGTGGCATTCCAAACGATTACCCCAAAGGCTGCGCCCACATGCAGAGCCACGGCAAGGAATACCCCCAAACCCCAGCGAACAGCCTCCTCTCGCCTGGCTTTATCCATAGCCAAGGACACGCTGATTATCCTTCTCCTCTGGAGTCCTTACTCGCTCCCTCAAGGCCAACCAACGCGACCTTCAGGTAACCTGCGGCTCGCAGACCATTCATCACTTCCATCAAGTCGCCATAAGCCACCGTCTTGTCCGCGCGCAGAAACACGCGGCTTGTCTTATCCCCCTCTGTTGCTCGATCCAGTGCTGTTTCGAGCATCTCGAGTTTGATCGGCTGCTCATCAAGCACCAGGGTGAGATCCTCCTGTAAGGTCAGATAGAGGGGCTTGTCGGGGCGAGGTTGGGGCTCGGCCGTGGAAGCCGGTAAGTCAACCGGCACATCCACCGTGGCTAAGGGGGCAACCACCATAAAGATAATCAGCAACACCAATATTACGTCGATAAAAGGCGTGACATTGATTTCGTGGGTTTCGGCAAGATCCTCCTCCCCCTGATCGAACTGAACACCCATGAGGTCTACTCCATCACATTACGCAGCAATGGTTGCCGCTGTTCAGGTGCTGAGCTTGCAAGTTGCCGCTGGTCTAAGTCTCTGCTCACCAGCTGCAGGACTTCGCTGGAGATGTCCCCCAGCAAAGCACGGTAACCAGCAGTTGAACGGGCAAAAAGATTGTAAATCACCACCGCCGGAATGGCGGCGATAAGGCCAATTGCAGTGACCAGAAGCGCTTCGGCAATACCGGGGGCCACCACGGCAAGATTGGTGGTCTGGGCCTCAGAGATGCCAATAAAACTGTTCATAATCCCCCAAACCGTCCCAAACAACCCTACAAAGGGCGCGGTTGAGCCAATAGTAGCCAGTATGCCGGTACCCCGGCTTATGCGTCGACTGGCTGCCACTTCGATCCGACCCAACCCCGCGGCAATGCGCTCCTTGATACCTTCTTTCTCGGGAATAGAATCGGCAAAAAAATCCAATTCCTTCTCCACAACGTCGGCCAATAAGCTGACAATGCCCTCTCTGTGATGCAGGGACTCCATTCCTTCCCCTAAGGTACGGGCCTCTCCTAACTCTGCCAACGTCCCTCTCAAGCGCCGTTTTCCCATCCCCAATTCTAAGCTCTTCGCCAGCCCTATGGTCCAAGTCACTATCGAAGCAAAAACAAGGCCGATGATGACCGCCTTAACCACCCAGTCTGCGCTTAGAAACATCCCCCAAGGGGACAAATCATGGGGCAATGTGGCAGGGTCGACTACCCGTGCCTTTGCCGAAGTAACGCTTGCTGTTTGCTCAAGGGAAGGGGAAGCTTCTGCTAAAGCTTCAGTCTGCCCCCAAGCAGCACTCTGAATCCAAAAGACGATAAGGATCGTCCACAGAGCATAAGGCCAACAGAAACGAAACATCCTTCGCCTAGATAACAAGCGTGTCACATTAAGGGTAACGGCTTTCATTTTCTTACAGGGGTCGCGGCTATAAATTAATAGGGAGATGCATCCAAGAATAATTAAGATTTATTATCATTATTATTACTAATAACCCATCAGTCAACCTTCCCCTCCATGATTTTAGCGATCTCCAAATTCAACCGGTAAAGGCCCCGTTGCTACAGGTGCATTTTGCTTACGCACCCCAGCAGCTAAGCGTGCGCGGCGCTTCCTGGCCCAGATGACAATGCCGGTCACCGAGAGTATGGCAACAATCAACCCCATGACGGAGATAAGGATGCGCCCAGGCAAACCCAGGATACGTCCGGAGTGCAGCGGAAACTGGGCCTGCATGAAGATATCGCCGAAACTCCCGGTCCCCGGCACCTCCGCACCGGCGAGAGAGCCGTCCATGCCGTCCACATAGAGGCGCGGATTACCCAAACCGCCATCACCGTGATCATTGCCTGGCGTAAAGAAACCGACCCCGTAAACCCCATAAGCCGGCGAGTAAAATATCCCGCCGGCCGGGACCGTCCAGCCACGCCGATCTGCCTCGGTCTGGGCGATCTCTAGGGCGCGGGCGCGATCAATCCGCGGTTCAATAGGTTGATTTGGCGGGCTGGCCGTGCGGGTTTCAAATGGGCTAGGAGTTAGATTAGAGAAAACGGATACCAAGGGGCGCATGACCTGGAACTCAAGATTCATCGAGACGGAGGTCACGGCCATAATTAATAGCAATCCCCAGACCCAGACACCGCCGGAGCGGTGTAAGTCGAAATTGAGCTTATAGCCGCCCTGGCGCCAGCGGAAGGCGAAGGATTTGCGCCAAGCACTGGCGCTTGGAAAAGCAATCCACAAGGCGATGAAACTGTCGAGCACCCAGACGATGCCCACGATGCCCATGAACAAAATGCCCAGTTCGATGCCCCAGCCATCCGGGATATGCAGGCTGTAATGCAATTTGTAGAGAAAGGGCAGCAAATTTTCGCGGTTAAGTCCAATCTCGCCCCATAGGCGTCGGTCCTGGATCTCCCCCGTGATAGGATCCAGCGCAACCTGGTTGTAACCGGGTTCGAAAGCCTCTCCTGTAGCCGGATCTATGCGCGGCTGAACAAACAAAACCACAGTATGGCCTGGCTCGGCTGCAAGGGGCAAATAGGTGACCCGCACCCGCGGATCGGCGGCTTCTGCTTGCTCGGCCAAAGCCACTGGGGATAGGGACTCCCCTCCCTCCTCCGACCCTGATTGGGCCTTGAATAGCTGTGGATTAAGCCATTCGTCCAGCTCGTGATCCCAGGAGATCACTGCCCCCGTCAGGCCCGCGATCAACAGGAACACGGCGATGAACAACCCTAACCAGCGGTGGAGAAGTACCAGGAAGAACCGCATGTGAATCCTCTCTAACTACCAGCGATAGCGAATGGTTCCAACGACAGTGCGCTGGGGACCAAAGGAGCAGAAATTACCCCCGCTGAAGCAGACGAAAGCCTCTTCATTAAAGAGGTTGCTGGCATTCAGCGCGAAGCGGAATTGACGCCAATCATAGGAGATAGTCGCATCCACCATAGTGAAATCCGGACTTTCAAAAGTGTTTGGGGTGTTGGCGAAGCTGGCTCCGGTATAGCGAACGCCCCCCCCCAAACCAAGCCCTCGTAAAAGGCCCTTTTGAACCGTATACTTGGCCCATACTGAGCCCTGGTGCTCCGGTACCTGGGTGGGCCGCTCACCCTCCTCGCCAGGAACGTTGCTCTTGGTAATTTCCGCATCCAAGTAAGTGTAAGAAGCAATCAAGTCCAAACCAAAAGTAAAGCTTGCCACCCCATCCAATTCAACCCCGCGGGAGCGAACTTCCCCTGTTTGCACCTGGTTTAAGGGATTGTTTGGATCGGGCGTACGCACATTCTGCCGTTCGAGATCAAAGGCTGCTACAGTCACAAAACTGTTCCACCCAGGGGGCTGGTATTTAACGCCAATTTCATACTGCCGGGCGGTCTCCGGTGCAAAAGGCTGCCCAGCCAGGTTGACATCCGCAATGGGTAGGAAAGATTCCGAGTAGCTAAAATAGGGCGCCAAACCCATATCAGAGAGATAGACCAAACCGACACGCCCGGTAAATTCAGTGTCATCCTGTTCAGTATCCACACCTGTTAGGTTATTCATCCTCCCCGTATTGGCCCAGTCGTGGCGTCCACCTAACGAAAGCACCCATTTATCATAGAGCTTGAGTTGATCCTGAAAATAAACTCCGATTTGATCCAAATTAGTATCCATATTGCTGATAATAGGAGGCGGAGGAACCGGCGCCCCATAGACGGGATCAAAAATATCAATGGCAGGCGCACTACCGAAGGGAGTCAAATTGCGAACGTCGAAATGTTGGTAATCAAGACCCACCAGCAGCGTGTGCTCAACAGGGCCAGTTGAAAAATTCACCTGGGCCTGGTTATCCAGGGCAAAAACACCTAGGTCTTTGTCATTGCCAAAAGCAAACCGATCCAGGGTCCGGAGATCATCCCGCAAACCCGCGCTGAACACGACAGCCCTGTCCAGATCACTGTGGCTGTAACGGAGATTTTGGCGGAAGGTCCAGGCCTCACCCACATGATGCTCGAGCAGGTAACCCACTGAATACACGGTTCGCTCTAAATTGTCGAAGTCGGGCTCACCTGTGAAACGGCTTGCTGGCAGGCTGCCATGGGGGTTGGGCAATACTGTTCCCTGGCTAGGTAAAAATTGGAAGTCGCCTAGCTCATCTTCCTGATAATGGCTCAAAAAGGTCAGAGAAGTATTTTCAGTCGGGCGCCAGGTGAAGGCCGGGGCAATAAACCGGCGATCGTTTTCAATGAAATCCACTTGCGTGTTGCTGTCCCGAACGAGACCGGTCAACCGATAAGAAAACACCCCCCCCTCATCAATGGAATCGCCAAAGTCAAACCTTCCTTCATAGCGATCGAAATTGCCTGCCAGGAATTGCAATTCTCGCAGCGGTTCTTGCGGCGGCCGTTTAGTAACAATATTGATAATGCCACCGGGGCTGCTCTGGCCATAGAGGACAGAGGCGGGCCCACGCAGGACTTCAATCCGTTCCGCCCCATAGGGTTCGGGGTTAAAGGCCTCCCCCGAAGTGGTGGGAGTACGAAGTTGGAGACCATCTTGGAAAAGGCCCGTACTAATCGAATCGAAACCCCGAATTTTTAATGAGGTCGCGCGGGGGTTAAAACCAAAGGTCTCGCCCTGCACACCTGGAGTGTAACGCAAGGCTTCGTCAAGACTGTCGGCACGCTGGTCCTGCAACCGCTCCTGGGTGATAACAGAAACCGATTGCGGTATCTCAATCAGCGGCGTGTCGGTTTTAGTCCCGGTGGCACTTCGGGCGGCACGATATCCTTCAACCGGCCCAAAGGCAGATTCTGCGGCCCCTTCGATTTCGACGGGTCCGAGCATCATCGCCTCCTCTTCCAATGTCACCGCCTGCTCCAGAATCACCGTTTTCGCGCCAGTGAATCGGTAAGTAATCCCCGTGCCGCTCAGCAGCGCCCCCAGGGCGGCTTCCGGAGTATAGCTACCACGCAGGGCCGGCGCCTGGTGGCCACGCAATAGCCCAGTATCGCCACCAATGGTCAACTGAGTCTGGTTCGCCAAGGCAGTGACCGCCTGGTCCAGCGGTTGGGCCGGGATATCCAGTGTGACCGCAGTATCGGCTGCGGCCGGCCGAAACAGAGTCAGGTTGATGATAAACAGTAGCCCCAAATAAACCACGGGGATACCTAATCGTTTTCGCATGGTAAAAAACCACTCCTTATTTGTTGTTATTAACAGACCCCATATTCTTTCGAGTACGACATTTCCCCTTGCTCGGCTGTTTCAGTATTAAAACACGAATGAAAATAATAATTATTATTATGATACACAAAGAATTTCTTTTCGCAATAATTAATTTGGCCCTAACTTGCAGAAGGGGTAGGTTTTCAAATCATTTAATAAATCAACTGCTTGCTGCCTGCATCTTGGTCCGCTCTTCAGGTCAACGTTACTGACGACAGCAACTAAAGCATTGAAGCATTTAATAATAATAATTATTATTATTTTTTATACTGATATTATTAACTAACTAGTAGGTTAAAATTAATCAAGGAAGTCCCGATCATCCCTTGTGTTTGGGTAGCTAGCCATGGCGAATTGACTGCCCTCCCTTGTGGGGGCAGATAGCCAGAGAACTTCAACTCAGGAGCAAAGATAATGAATTGCCGCCAGATATTAAGATTAGGTTTAATGGCTATTCTCGGCAGTGAAGCAAGTACCCTCTCGGCAGAATCCTTGCCCCAGGGAATGGGTAATGTAGAAAACCTGGCGGGATGCTTTGATGTGACTTATCGTTTTGTAGAAGATGGCGTTCACGATCTTTTTGCTGAAAAGTACACGCTTGACGAGCCGATTAGGGAATGGATAGGTTTTCAACAGGAAGAAAAGAATGCATTTATCCTGCAACATGCCACGTTGAACGCTGATCAAGTGGCTTCCCATTTCCATGAAGTGTGGAAATATCATCCTGACAAAGAAAGCTGGACCCAAGAAGTTTGGAGCCGCTCATACCAGGATGAAGGGCGAAAGCTGCGTTATCAATGTACCGCCCCCTGGAAAATGAATAGATGGGAATGCCATGCCGGTAAAGCCGAGAAACCCTTTCGGGATAGTGGCGCGCCCTTTGGTTTTAACAGAACCGATTACAAGCGGTTGGATCGGGAAAATATCTTGCTTGTGACCCCTAGTGGCTGGGTTCAAAATGAATCCAATAAAAAACTGTCGGCCTCTGACCAAATCATCTCTTATGAGCTTGGCTGGATCACCTACCGTCGGCTGGAAGATAAATCTTGTAAAGCGGCTTTGGAGCGCTTTCCGAGAGAAGCTGTCGATAAGTAGTAATCCAGGCAAGGGGTTAGGGAGAAGCGGAAGAGGCCCATACCGGTTTGAGCAAATATCGGCAGCAAAGCGCCTAGGAGATACCCGTGTACGATGCAAGTTCCACCTCGTCTACGCTGGCCACTATCTCCCAATGGGGTCCCGGCCTGATATTCAGCCAATGTTCATACCATGAATTGCCTATTCCGCCATTATTCTGCCAGCAACTTGGGCTCGAACTACCCACTTCGGTCCAGCAGGCCGCAAGTAAACGCCAGGCTGAGTATGTGGCCGGACGAATCTGTGCCCAGGCTGCCATCAAGGCCCTGCAGCACAAACCTGTGTTCCCTGATATGGGGCCTAATCGTGCGCCACAATGGCCCACAGGCCTAACCGGAGCCATCACCCATGCCAATGGTCAAGCTGCCGCACTAGTGGGTCTTGGCCATCATTGGCAAGGGATTGGATTAGATCGGGAAAGAATATTGCCTGAAAGAGAAGCACAGGAAATAGCCGGTGATATTCTGACCCCGTCTGAGAAAAGTAGGCTAGATAGACTGCCAGGGCCACAGCGGGGGCAGTGGGTGAGTTTGGCTTTTTCAGCGAAAGAAAGCCTCTTTAAGGCGCTATTTCCCTTGACCCATCAGCCTTTCTATTTTCATGATGCGGAATTGATTGATGAACAGCATATCCGTCTGTTAACCACCCTCTCCGATCGCTGGAAAGAAGATAAAATTCTACGGTTTAATTGGCGCCAAGAGAGGGATCAGCTCCTGAGCTGGATGCTTATTCAGGCCGAAGCCGATCAATAAAAGGGTCGAGACTGGCGTACGCCACCGGCAATCTCAAGAGGGGATCGCTGGCAACGGCAGGAGCGGGGACAGTCGGAGCAAAGAGAAATACCGGATAACCGGTAACGAATACAACAAGTACGTCGAACTCGATGGGGTGGTTCCCGATTCGAGCCGGGGCAATAACGGTATAGTTGGTAAAGAGGGTTGCGCTCACCATTCCAATCCTCTGGCAGGTTTAGCCAATCCTGCAAGGGTGCCCATACCTGCGAAGGCTGCCCCAGTTCTTGAAATTGCGTGAGCAGCCAATCTATGTAGCGCCCCGCGTTGCCCCAGAAGACCCGTTCCGACAGCCCCGTTTGGCATGACCAAGCCCTGATGAGTGGCGCCATATGCTGCTCGCTCAGCACCTGGAAACGAGTCTGTACACTCACACCCACTCCCAAAGGGGTCCCTTCATCCGGCAAAACGAAGGCGACAGGCAATCCATTGCCGCCAATAACCACACTCATGCCATCCAATGCCAGCGACAATGACCAGTCCATTATCAGATTAGCGGCCAGCACCGGCGGCAGCAGGCGCAAAAAATAAAATTGGCTCCAGATGGAAAGCAAAGCACGCGGATCCTGATGCTGGCAATTGGGCCAATATTGCGCCATTACCTCATTCAGCGTAGAGGGATGCAATAAATCCGTGGCCGGTCGCGCCTGCGAGTGTGAATTTGGATCAGGCAGCCGCAACACCGGTTCATAAGGCGCCAATACTCCCTCAAACAACGGAACCAAAGGGGGAATAGCTGCCATAGGGGCTCAGCCGGTGTTTTCCAAAGGGGCTTTTAACTCATTAAGCATATACAGGGAATCAACCACTTCTTTGGAGCGCATCGCTAAGACTGACAGTAAGGAATCGGCAATGCCATGAGTCTCTTCACAACACCCCTGCAGAAATACACGCGCCTGACACTCCCTCGCCATGGGCAACTGATAACTGCGCTCCACTGTTCTGGAGACCATCCAAGGTTCCAATCCTCTCAGCAGCTTGTGGTGCCCATCACGCTGATACCCTGTAGCAAGGACGATGCCGTCATATTCCACTTCCTTATGCTCGCTAGTATTTTTATTGAACAACGTGATCTGCAGTCGTTCTTCTGAACTACTCACTGCCTGGATGAGACAGGAAGGAAAATAACGATGCCGCACATCACCAGTGACGCGCTGCATATAAAGCCGCTCATAAATCTCTTCGATCAAGGGCAAATCCACCACAGAATAGTTGGTATGACTGAATGCACGGAGGAACAATTGTCGCTGCTCCCTAGGCGTGTGGTATATTTCGTCGGTGAAGTCTGGATCAAATATCTCATTGACAAAGGGGCTGTCGTCAGAGGGTTGCAATGCCCGGCTGCGGCTAATCAAATCAATCCGCCCTTGGGGATAACGGCCCATCAGATCCCTAAATATCTCCGCCGCACTCTGCCCCGCACCAATAACCGCCAGCCGCGGCTTTTCGCCCATCCGGCTAAAACGAGAGTGGCAATTTTTATATTGGGATGAATGAATAATTCGTGGATGTTTTTGTGCTTTAAATGCTTCTGGAATGCGGGGATAACCACCAATACCGATAATCACATTCCGGGCATATCGATGTTCAATGGTGCCCTCCTTGAGGCGCGACACTACCTGCAACCACTCAACCTTGCCGTTTTCCTCTAGGGGTTCAACGGCAATCACCTCTTCCCCATAATGGACTCGATCCTTGAACGCTGTGGCTACCCACCGCATGTAATCATTGTATTCCAGGCGACTCGGGAAAAAGGTGCCCAAATTGATAAAGGATTCGAGGCGCCGCTGCTGATGCAGATAATTAATGAAAGAGTATCGACTGCTAGGATTACGCAAGGTCACCAAGTCCTTTAGAAAGGAAACTTGTAAATGGGTATTATCCAGCAACATACCACCGTGCCATTCAAAATCGGGTTGTTTCTCGATAAAGCAGCAAGCCAACGGCGCCTTGTTAGCCTGTTGATGCTCTTCCAGGGCAATGGCAATAGCCAGATTCGACGGACCAAAGCCGATACCGATCACGTCATAGCTTAGGGTCTGAAAATTCATTATCTTTGCTCCTTTGAATAACGGTTTTTCCGGCATTTAGCCCAAGGTACAGCGATCAAAGAACGCTTCCCGCGTCAATATCATCAAGGAAGCCCGTTTATGGGGAAACTCAAACTCTTTGATCTTCGCAAAACGATGTGCTTGCAGATAACTGATCATTTTTTGATTATCAAAACGCGGCTCAGAAACGATACGCTGAGTACGCGGATCGTCTAGAAAAAGGTAATGGCATAAAGCCGTTAGCCAAGCCTTCACTTTATGAGGGCCGCGGTGGTTTTCTTCTCCTACCAGCATATGAATCCCCCGATCATAGTCATCAGCCTGATAGTAAGGGGCAATCCGGTCTTCTTTCGCCCAATAGGCTTCAAAATAGGCAAAGGACTCATTATTGATACAGCCGATCAGGGGGAGCACCCGGGGATCATCGAACAGCCTTTGCAAATAGCCTTGATGCTGTTCCAATGTGCCCCGCTCCTGCCAGAAACAAGCCACCCGCTCACTGTTTTGCCAACGATGGAACCGCTCCAAGTCTTCGTTAATCTCCAAAGTACGCAACGAAACCCAAGCTCCCAGTTGATAATCAAATCGCCGATACACCTCCCCTTCTGGCCGAGCTGGCCGAAGCGGATGGCAATGGCCATTTGCGCCCATCGTATAAAGGGTAGGTGCCGCCAAGCGAGATTGGCCTTGCAGCCAGAGTTCTGGCCACTGCCAAAGTGCATCCCGATACAAGTGCCATTGCTGGGCAGCGTGATAAAACATCAAGGCAGAATCAATTAAAACCCCGTCTGCCTGATCGAATACCAGCACGGTTACGGAGGGATTCCCAACAAATAGGGCATAACTTGCTGAGCGCAGGGCACTGAGACTGTCTGGTGTCCTGAAAACCCGCAGCCTATGGGGCTGCTCGGGATTCGCCTCCACCCCGAGTAATTGCCTACCCTCCAATAAGCAACGCTGCACCGTACCGGTCTGTTCAACCGTCAACTGCCGCCCCGAAGGTAGGGGTACGGTAATGTCTTTATTACCCGCCATAACGTAAGGTCACCCTGGGCAAAATATGAGAACTTCTCAAAAATTAATATAAAAAAAAATGATAATCATTAAACTAATAATTTAACTTAAGTTGCATGTATAAATTTCCCACTAAGTTTTATTGATTTTAGATGCGGAGTAATCGGTGCAGATCTGATAGGCATTCAGCATCCCGGACAATGCTGAGATGATCTGCGGCAACGATACGACTGAAGGTCAATTGAACCTTTTCCTGCAAGGCGTGCTGAAGCTGCTGGCCTCGACCTTCCGGCTTAGCCGCCCACCAGGCGTGTGCCTTTGCACTCACCGAGGGCAAGATATAACTGTCACAAAGCCGGCGGTAATGCTGTTCCAGAGCCCATGAAAACAGGAGTTGCTGGGCATTTTCCGCGCTCACAGCATCAACCCCCTGAGTGGATAACCAAGCCGAGAAGATCTCCGGCCATTGCTGTGGTTGCGACTCGCTGAACTGAGCCAAGCAATGCTGTAAGCTCTCCTCAGCCACACTCGGTAACAATATTCGTAGATGGTCTGCCAACTTTTGCTGGGCCTGGGGAGAAGTCCACTGATCCTCAGGAATTTCGAACCCCGGCACATAACTATCTAACAAGCCCAGAAAAGCGATGTCCTCGCCGGCTTGTTCAAGCCGGCAGGCTATTTCCATGGCCAAGGCACCTCCCAATGACCAGCCCAGCAAGTAGTAAGGTCCTGCCGGTTGCCGGTAGCGCAAGGTTGCCACATAGCGGTCCGCCATCTGGCTGAGACTATGGTCAAACCAAAGGGTATCCACAAAACTACGGGATTGCAGTCCAATCAGAGTTCGATGCCCCTGCAGGCCCATGGCTAGGGACTGATAGCCATTGACGCGACCGGTCACCGGGTGAATACAAAACACTGGCGGTTGCTCCAATGAAGCCTCAGCCAAGGGAACCAGCAAGCGGGGATCAGCCGTGGCGGGCGCGTTACTTACCGGCGTTCCCAACAGGGTAAGTAGCACTTGCTTATAGCGCTGGGCCAGTTGCTCGATCTGCAAAGAATCATAATGATCCTGGCTATACAGCCAGTCCAGACTTAACTGCCCTGCCACTACTTGAGCATTGACTGATAGGGGTGCCGCCATGGGATTCTCCGGCGCCTGCGGATCACCGCCGCCAGGCAATGGCGAAAACCAGTGCTCCAGCCCATCGGAACGGTACTGCCCCAAATAATTAAAGGTAACGGGAGCAGCGGCTGCCCCTGCCAGTTGTCTACGGCTGCTTTCATGACCCTGATAACGCAATGCCCCATAGCTGATCCCGCCATCCTGATCAGCACGGCGCAACTGTTCCGCCACCCCGGCCAGACAACGCTGGAGATCGGACTGCCACTCCAGCGCTACCGGATAAAAGCTGGTAAACCAGCCCACAGTGCGGCTGACGTCCAGAGAGGGAGCCATATCATCTGTACGCCCATGCCCTTCCAGATTTACAGCAATTCGCGGCTGCCGCTCATCGGCCAATACCTGCACCAGCGCTGTTACTAGCAAAGCAGGGACATTTACATCAAGCTGCGCCGGTGCCTGATAAAGTAGCGTTTGGGTCTCGGCCCTGCTCAACATCATCGTCCAGTGACCACATTTTGCGAAGGGCGTCCGGCAGCTTATTGTTGCTGTGAATTGCTGTTGCCAGAATGGCAAACGAGACTCGACCTGTGCAGTCTTAGCCCAGGCTGACAGAGCTTGGGACCAATCGCGCAGGCTATGGGTCTTGGCAGGCAGCTCAATGGGCTCCCCAGCCAAGTACTGCTGATAAGCACGCAACAAATCCTCCAGCAAAATACGCCAGGAGACTCCATCCACAGCCAGATGGTGAATACACAACAGCAGCCGATCCGGCTGACCAGGGCTACTGACATACAAAGCGCGCAGCAGTTCTCCAGTTTCAATATCGAGGCTGCGCTGGGCTTCGTTACACCACCGCTCCACCTCCTCCTCGCCCTCAGCTGCTCGCACCCACAGGAGCTCGCTGTTCAGCTTCGCCGGGTCGACAAATGACTGTTGCCATTGCCCTCCTTGCTGTCGAAAATGCAAACGCAAGGCATCATGATGCCGCCTCAAGGCTTGCAATGCCGCCGATAATGCCGTCATGTCTAGGGACACCTTCAGCCCTAACCACACATGTTGATTCCAATGTGAGGGAACAGGTGGCTGCAGCTCAAAGAAATGGGATTGAATCGGCATCAAAGGTAGCGGACCAACCAGAGTCTCCTGGACCGCATCACTGGCCTTAGCCGGCTGCGCCACGGCGGCCAGGGCAGTTAGGGTGGGCTGCTCGAACAAGTCCCGGGGACGAAGCGACCAACCCGCCTGACGGGCCCGGCTGACCACCTGCAAGGCAATAATGGAATCCCCCCCCAGTTCAAAGAAGCGGTCCTGGCGTCCGACCCGCTCCACCCCCAGCAACTGCCCCCACACCTGGGCCAACATCCTCTCAGCCTCGGTCCGCGGCGGCTCATAGCCCTCGGCTGACCACTGCGGCTCCGGCAACCCCTCCCGGTCCACCTTCCCCGCCGGGGTCAGCGGCAACGCCTCTAATCTCACCACCTGGCTCGGCACCATATACTCGGGCAACTGCGCCGCTAACGCCGCCCGTAACCGCTCTCCCTCAACTTCCGCCGGCGCCGCCACATACCCCACCAACCGCTCGCCTCCCGGCCCCGGGCGCATCACCACCACCGCTTCCCGCACCGGCGCTAAGGCCAATAGCCGCGTCTCAATCTCTCCCAGCTCTATGCGAAAACCACGGAGCTTGACTTGGCCGTCCACCCGGCCTAAATACTCCACCACCCCGTCTGCTCGCCACCGCACCCAGTCCCCCGTGCGGTACATCCGCTCTCCCGGCACCCCCCACCGGTCCGGTAAAAACCGCTCCGCCGTCTGCCCCGCTCGACCCCAATACCCCCGCGCTAAACCCACTTCACCGCCAATGTAAAGCTCGCCACTGACCCCCGGCGGCACCCGGTTTAAGTCTCCGTCCAGCACGTATAGCCGCCGCGCACCAACCGCCGTGCCAATGGGCGCATAGGCGCTGCTCATCGGCGTGCCCCTATCGGCTTCCCACAGCAGCGGCGTGACCACTGTCTCCGTCGGCCCGTAGCCGTTGAGTATCCGCCGCGGCTTGAGCACCCGCTGCAGCCGCTCATAGAGCTCCCGCGTAAACGCCTCTCCCCCCAACGTCCAGGAGCGCACCTTGAGCGGCGGGCGGCGGTGCTCAATCCAATCCAGTAAGGGCCCCACGTAGCTCGGGGGAAAACAGGCAATGCTCACCCCTTCTTCTTCTAATACCTGGCAGGTCCGCTCCGCACTCCATAACCCTTGCTCCCGTATCACCAGCCGGCTGCCAAAGGCCAGCGGCACCGCCCAACGCTCCACCGCTCCGTCAAAACTGATGGAGGCAAAGTGCAACTCCACATCTTCCGGACCCATGCCGTAGCGCTCCCCAATGCTTTGCACGTGCATGCTCAGCCCCCCGTGGGTGACCCCCACCCCTTTGGGCTGTCCCGTGGACCCGGAGGTGTAAATCACATAGGCCAGTTGCTGCGGATGCACGGGAACGGCTAACTCCCCAGCTTCCTCTGCCCCGTAGTCCAGCCGGTCCAACGCTACCACCCGCAGCCCGGCCACCGCCGGCAGCCGACCCGCCAGGCCGCTCTCGCTCAGCAGCAATTCCACTCCGCTGTCTCGGAGCATGTACCCCAGCCGCTCTTCGGGATAGTCCGGGTCCAGCGGTAAAAACGCTCCCCCCGCTTTGAGTATCCCTAAAAAGCTGGCGATCATCCCCACACCACGCTCTAACAGCACCCCCACTACCGTCTCCGCGCCCACTCCTTGCGCACGCAACCAGCGCCCCAGCCGCGCGCTCCTCGCCTCCAGCTCGCCGTAGCTGACCCGCTCCTCTCCACTGACCAACGCCTCCGCCTCCGGAGCCCGCACCGCTTGCGCCGAAATTAATTCCGCTAACGTCACCCCACGCGCATATGCCTCACTCCCCCCAGACCACAACAGAAGACGATGGCTTTGCTCCGGGGTCAGCAATTCTAGGCTACCGAGAGGTCGCGGTGCCTCTTGAGTGAAGCCCATCAAGGCTTGTTTAAGCATACTTAGCAAACGCGAGATGGTATCCACTTTGAAGCGGTCCGCGGCGTAGGTCAGGGTAAGACTTACCTGACCATCGGCCTGCTCGTCCGCATCCAGCGCCAGATCAAAAAGGGCATGAGGCACACCTTGGGATAAGGGCCGCAGAGTCACGCCCGGCAATACTTCAAAGGCCTGGGCATCTCGCTGCTGGTAATTGAACAAAACCTGAAACAACGGGGTTTCTCCCGGTTTCCGCCGGGGAGCAATAGCCTCCACCAGCTGATCAAAAGGCAGCGCTTGGTGATCCTGAGCATCCAGCACCCGGGCGTGCAGTTGCCTCACCCAGTCGCGCACGGATGCAGCCGGGTCCGGCTGGCCACGCAACACCAAGGTATTGACAAAAAAACCGATCAGGGGCGCAATTTCGGGCCGGTTCCGGTTGGCTACAGGCACGCCCACCGGAATATCACGACGTCCGCTTTGTACCGCCAGCGCCCACTGCCAGGCAGCCAGCAATACGGTAAACAAGGTAGCATCGCACTCCCGCGCCAACATGCGCAATGCTGTGACCAATGACACCGGCAAGCTTAACTGCTCCGCGGAAGCCTGACGGAGATCACTGTCAGCCACCGGCGTGTCATAGGGCAGCAACAAGGGCGGTTGTCCCGGCTCCAACTGATCATGCCAATAGGTCAGTTGGCGTTCCCGCTCACCGGCATTCAACCAGGCCCGCTGCCAGATGGCA
This sequence comes from Nitrosococcus wardiae, assembly GCF_004421105.1. Lineage (NCBI taxonomy): Bacteria > Pseudomonadati > Pseudomonadota > Gammaproteobacteria > Chromatiales > Chromatiaceae > Nitrosococcus > Nitrosococcus wardiae. The sequence continues at coordinate 2,589,893 of NZ_CP038033.1, read as the reverse complement.
TAATCCGCATACTGCACTGCCAGCGCTGGCAACCCTTCGGTGTTGCCGGCTTGGCGGTTCCGCCAAGCCTGTTCCAATTCCTTGAAAAAGATACCAATAGACCAGCCATCGGCAATAATATGGTGCATCACCACCTGCAGACGCCAACGCTGCGGTGTCAACCGGAGTAGTTGAATTCGCAGTAGGGGCCCACGGCTCAGGTCAAACCCAGCCCGGGCATGATCATCCGCCAGATGCTGAATGGTACTGCTGTCTGCGTCAGTCATGTCCTGTTCGGTAAGCGCCAGGGGCGGATGCTGGTCAATCACCTGCCAGAGCTCACCGTCAATCTCAACAAAACGGGTACGCAGCACTTCATGACGGCGTTGAATATCCGTCAGTGCACCGCGCAGTGCTTCACTCTGTACCACCCCGCTAAGTTCAAATGCGCCTACCATGTGATAGGCGCTGTTGTCAGGCTCCATCTGGTGCACCAACCATAATCGGCGCTGGGCCGGCGCCAACGGTGCCCGATTGCCTCTTTTTCCTTTGACGATAGGCAAGCGATCGAAACGGAGACTTTTTTCCCGCAGCACAGCTAAAAAACGCTCTTGCTCAGCGTCACCTAAGGCTAGAAAACGCTGGGCCAGCGCCTGCTTATCCAAACTCATAGTTCCCCCAATTCATTCAGCAGAGCAGCCATGGCATCCAACTCGTTCCGTTCCTCCTCTTCACCCGCCATGGATTTATATTCCAGCTGATTGGCCAGTGCCTCCAGGCTCTCACATTGGAAAAATTGCCGTAGAGAAATCTCCAGGTCCAGTTGCTCACGAACTTGTGCCACGGCGCGAACCGCCAGCAAAGAATGTCCGCCGAGGGCGAAAAAGTTGTCATCCAACCCAATGCGGGGCTGCTTTAACAAACATCGCCAGCACTCGGCCAACTGCTGCTGCAATGGAGTTTGCGGTGCGCGATACCCCTTACTTTGCCACTCCGGTGCTGGCAATGCCTTACGATCCAGCTTGCCATTTGGCGAAATGGGAAACCCATCCAGGGACATAAAGAGCGCCGGCACCATGTAATCCGGCAGCTGGGCTGACAAGGCTGCTTTTAGCTGTTCCCGCCAATCCTCTGCCGGCATTCCATCCAAAATGACATAGGCCACCAGTTGATCTCCAATGCTGTGGGGCTGGGCAATCACGAGGGCATCCGACACGAACGGTTGCTGGCGCAGCAGGCTTTCAATCTCACCCAATTCGATGCGCAGCCCACGAATTTTGACTTGGTGATCCAACCGCCCCAGGTACTCCAGCACGCCATCTGCTCCCCGCTTGACTTTGTCGCCGGTGCGATACATGCGGCTACCGGGAGCGCCAAAGGGGTTGGGCAGAAACCGCTCGGCGGTGAGATCGGCACGGCCAAAATACCCCCTGGCCAGCCCCACACCCGCTAGATACAGTTCACCGGGTATTCCTATGGGCACCGGATTTAACTGCGCATCCAGCACGTGCAATTGAATATTGCTGATGGGCATTCCAATGGGCACCGTAGGCCGGTTATCCGCTTGACATTGCCAGTAACTGACATCAATCGCAGCTTCTGTAGGCCCATAGAGGTTGTGCAGCTGTAATTTCGGCCTTGCCTGTAATACCTGCTGCTGCAGATCCATGCTTAGAGCTTCGCCGCTGCAAATCACCTTTCTAAGGGAAGCGCAACCCACCAGATGGGTGGCCGCGATAAAGGCCTGCAGCATGGATGGCACGAAGTGCAACGTCGTCACCTGCTCAGACTCAATCACCCGCTGCAATGCGACTGGATCACGGTGCGCCTCCGGCGGCGCCACCGCCAAACGGGCGCCTACCATGAAGGGCCAGAAGAACTCCCAGACCGATACGTCAAAGCTGAAAGGCGTTTTCTGCAAAACACAATCATCGCCGCCCAGCAGATATTGCTCCTGCATCCACAGCAAGCGGTTTTCCAGGGCGGCGTGGGTATTGACCACTCCCTTGGGACGCCCCGTGGACCCGGAGGTGTAAATCACATAGAAGGCCTGATCTGGATGCCAATCGACCATCGGCGGGTAGGTAGGCTCATCACCGCAATCCAGATCATCTAGAGACCAGCAAGGGCAACCGGTATCCTCCAACCCAGTCAAAGCCAGGGTGCTCTGCGTCAACACCAGCGCCGGCTCCGCCGCCGCCAAAATGTAGCGCAAGCGTTCCTCAGGGTAACTGGGATCCAGGGGCACATAGGCCCCCCCGGCCCGGGTGATCGCCAGAATACCCACCACCAGTTCCACGGAGCGGTGCAGGCTGATAGCAACCCGAACCTCAGGGCCTATACCGGCGCGCTGCAACCGGTGGGCCAGTTGATTAACCCGGCGTTCCAGTTCGCCATAGCTCAATTGCCGACCATTAAAACTCAAAGCAACGGCCTCAGGGGTTTGCATTGCCTGCCGGCTCTGCCTAATGGGTATGGGCACAAACGGATCTCGCGCGACACCGCTATCATTCCAATGTCCCAACTGCTGCTGCTCGGTTTGGCTCAGTAGCGGCAAATTGGCCACAGGCCCACTCCCATTGTTTAATACGGCATCCAGCAGGTTCGAATAATGTCCCCACAAACGCTCAATGGTGGCCTTGTGAAACAACTGGCTGGCATAGCTGAGGTAACCGTGGATACTGCCGTCACCCTGCAGTTCCGTATCCATAGCCAGGTCAAACTGAACCCCGGCGGCACCAGGATCAAAGGGAGTAATGCTCCCCTGGGGCCATTCCGCCAATGCCTCTGTAATCATTTGCTGATGATTAAAGGCCACCTGAAATAGGGGATGATATTCCAGGCTGTGCCCTACTCCCAGGGCCTCCACCAGAGCTTCAAAGGGCAACTCCTGATGGCTTTGGGCCTCAGCCGAGCGCTGCTTGACCTGCTCCATCAACGCAGCAAAGGAACTATTCGGGTCGATCTGAACCCCTAGCACCACGGTATTGATAAAGCAACCTAGCATGGTTTCAGTTTCAGGGCGGATTCGCCCTGCTACAGGAATGCCAACCCGAATATCCCGCCGGCCGCTGTAACGAGACAAGAGCAGTAACCACAAACTCAGAAGCGGGGTAAAAAGGGTCGTCTCATGGGCTCTTGCCAGTTGCCGCAATCCTTGAGCCTGGACTGTGCTCAAGCGAAAATGGTAACGCGCCCCCTGGGGAGGAGTTGTCCTGCTCCGGGGATAGTCGGTGGGAAGCTCCAGGGGCTCTGTATCCGTTCCCAGAGCTTGGCGCCAATAATCCAGTTGTTGCTGCGCCTTTTTACCTTGCAACCAGCGCTGTTGCCAAATGGCATAATCGGCGTATTGCAGCCGCGGCGGAGCTTCCAATAGCAGCTCCCCGGCCATAATGGCCCCATATACATTGATCAGGGATTCGAGGAAATGGGCGGTTGACCGGCCGTCGGTGATAATGTGATGCTGCACCAGCAACAATTGGTAGCAATGCTCATCCAGCCGGACCACACCCAAACGCAGCAAGGGATCTCTGGCCAGATCAAAGGGCTGCCTTAACCATTCCTGGAACAGCTCCGCCGCTCTGTCCTGGGGCTGTGACTGTTCCCGTAAATCAATATAGTCTAATTTGAGTGGCGCTTCGGGGAGAATTCGCTGCCGCGGCTCACCATTATGCTCCACAAAACGGGTGCGCAATATTTCGTGCTGTTCGACCAAATGATTCAGCGCTGCTTGCAGCGCAGTCAAATCCAGCGTCCCTTGCAATCTTAATCCGAGCGGCAAATGGTAGGCCCCACTTTCAGGATTGAGTTGCTGCACAAACCAAAGACGGCGTTGAGCAGATGAGGTGGGCAGATCTTGGTCCCTGGGCGCGGCCACAATGATTTCATCCTCATCAACGGCATCGATCAGGCGCGCCGCACAATCGGCCAACCGAGGAGAGTCAAACAATACCTGCAACGGTAACTGCTTTTGATAGTCCCGGCGTAACAGGCTCACTGCCTGCATTGCCAGCAGAGAGTGCCCCCCCAGTTCAAAGAAGCGGTCCTGGCGTCCGACCCGCTCCACCCCCAGCAACTGCCCCCACACCTGGGCCAACATCCTCTCAGCCTCGGTCCGCGGCGGCTCATAGCCCTCGGCTGACCACTGCGGCTCCGGCAACCCCTCCCGGTCCACCTTCCCCGCCGGGGTCAGCGGCAACGCCTCTAATCTCACCACCTGGCTCGGCACCATATACTCGGGCAACTGCGCCGCTAACGCCGCCCGTAACCGCTCTCCCTCAACTTCCGCCGGCGCCGCCACATACCCCACCAACCGCTCGCCTCCCGGCCCCGGGCGCATCACCACCACCGCTTCCCGCACCGGCGCTAAGGCCAATAGCCGCGTCTCAATCTCTCCCAGCTCTATGCGAAAACCACGGAGCTTGACTTGGCCGTCCACCCGGCCTAAATACTCCACCACCCCGTCTGCTCGCCACCGCACCCAGTCCCCCGTGCGGTACATCCGCTCTCCCGGCACCCCCCACCGGTCCGGTAAAAACCGCTCCGCCGTCTGCCCCGCTCGACCCCAATACCCCCGCGCTAAACCCACTTCACCGCCAATGTAAAGCTCGCCACTGACCCCCGGCGGCACCCGGTTTAAGTCTCCGTCCAGCACGTATAGCCGCCGCGCACCAACCGCCGTGCCAATGGGCGCATAGGCGCTGCTCATCGGCGTGCCCCTATCGGCTTCCCACAGCAGCGGCGTGACCACTGTCTCCGTCGGCCCGTAGCCGTTGAGTATCCGCCGCGGCTTGAGCACCCGCTGCAGCCGCTCATAGAGCTCCCGCGTAAACGCCTCTCCCCCCAACGTCCAGGAGCGCACCTTGAGCGGCGGGCGGCGGTGCTCAATCCAATCCAGTAAGGGCCCCACGTAGCTCGGGGGAAAACAGGCAATGCTCACCCCTTCTTCTTCTAATACCTGGCAGGTCCGCTCCGCACTCCATAACCCTTGCTCCCGTATCACCAGCCGGCTGCCAAAGGCCAGCGGCACCGCCCAACGCTCCACCGCTCCGTCAAAACTGATGGAGGCAAAGTGCAACTCCACATCTTCCGGACCCATGCCGTAGCGCTCCCCAATGCTTTGCACGTGCATGCTCAGCCCCCCGTGGGTGACCCCCACCCCTTTGGGCTGTCCCGTGGACCCGGAGGTGTAAATCACATAGGCCAGTTGCTGCGGATGCACGGGAACGGCTAACTCCCCAGCTTCCTCTGCCCCGTAGTCCAGCCGGTCCAACGCTACCACCCGCAGCCCGGCCACCGCCGGCAGCCGACCCGCCAGGCCGCTCTCGCTCAGCAGCAATTCCACTCCGCTGTCTCGGAGCATGTACCCCAGCCGCTCTTCGGGATAGTCCGGGTCCAGCGGTAAAAACGCTCCCCCCGCTTTGAGTATCCCTAAAAAGCTGGCGATCATCCCCACACCACGCTCTAACAGCACCCCCACTACCGTCTCCGCGCCCACTCCTTGCGCACGCAACCAGCGCCCCAGCCGCGCGCTCCTCGCCTCCAGCTCGCCGTAGCTGACCCGCTCCTCTCCACTGACCAACGCTTCCGCCTCCGGAGCCCGCACCGCTTGCGCCGAAATTAATTCCGCTAACGTCACCCCACGCGCATATGCCTCACTCCCCACAGACCACAATAGAAGACGATGGCTTTGCTCCGGGGTAATGCTTGCAATAGAGGCCAGCGGCGCCTCGGGCTGTGTAGCCAACGCCATTAATACTTGCTTGAAGGCATCCGCCAGCGGTGCTATCACCCTTGGCGGCAACACCGCCGCATTATAGGCAAACACCACCTGCAGCTCGGTGCCCGGCAATACCGCCAGCGTCAGAGGATAATGGGTAAACTCGTAGCTATCCGGAGCACCAATGGTCAATCCATCAGCCTTACTGTTAAGCAGGTTGTCATCCAGAGGGTAGTTCTCAAATACCATCAGGGTATCGAACAGCCCCTCACCGGCACAACCAGCAGCCTGCTGTATTTCAAACAGGGGCAGGTGGCCATGCTCCCGAGCATCCAAGCCAGCCTGCTGTAGCGCCAATAGCCAACGCCCGCAAGGCTCAGCGGCAGGTATCTTGACAGCTACCGGCAAGGTATTAATAAAGAGCCCCAACATACGCTCGCTGCCGGGCAGCTCAGGCGGCCGTCCGGCAACGGTATTGCCGAAGACCACCTGCTGCTGGCCGGTATAACGGGACAATATCAGCGCCCAAGCCCCCTGCATCAGAGTACTCAAGGTAACGCCCTGCTGGCGAGCCTGATCCTGGAGATGTTGCTGCAGCTTGGAATCAAAGATCACGGAATGGCGACGGAAATCCTTTGCTTCTGAAATCTGCCCCATACTGGAGGCTAGCCAAGTAGGTGAAGTGATAGCTGATAGGTAATCTTGCCAGAAGGCCCGCGCACGCATTTGATCCCTATCCGCCAACCATTGCAGAAAGGCGCTGAATGGAGGCGGCTCAGGCAGGAGCGTCTGGCCATGATACAATTGCAGCAACTCCTGCAGCAGGATAGCGGTGCTCCAACCATCCATGAGTAAATGATGCAAGGTCAGCACGCAGTGATAATCCTCGTCCCCCGTTTGCAACAGATCCACATGCCACAAAGGAGGGCGATACAAATTGAACCCCTGCTGCCGGCGCTCGGTCCGAACCCTCTCCATAGCCTGGGCCGCATCTTCCTCTCCACGCAGATCCTGCTGGCTCCAGGGGAGTGCTATCGATTGCCACACCCCTAGCAGGGGTTGATCGAGTTTCCCCTCACCAGCCAGCAGAGCGCTTCTCAATACGGAATGACGCTGTACCAGGCGCTGCCAGGCCTGCTCCAAACGAGCGGAATCCAAGCCTGACAGGGGCAAGCTTAGCTGGTTGACATAGGTATCGGTTTGTTGACTTAATTCGCTATGAAATAGCAAGCCCTGCTGCAAGGGTGAGAGGGGCAGAACATTTTCAAGCTCCAAATTCGACAGCTGATCCAAGGCTTCCTGATCGAGGCCAGACAGGGGGACATCGGACGGTGTCAACCAAGGTCCATGCTGCTCACAACAATCTATCAGGGCCTTCAGCTCTACTTCAAAAGCGGCCATCAGCGCCTGCTGCAAGGAAGGCTCAAAATGGAGAGGACTGAATTCCAGCGCCATTATCAGTTCCCCCTCCTGCTGGTGGGCATTGATCACCAAGGGAGCATCTCGCCTACTTCCTGGCGACCGCCAGAGCCCTGCGCTCAAAAATGACAACGTCCCCTGGCCATCCCACTGCAACTGCCCCAGATAGTTAAACAGCACCTCAATACGATGGTTTGCCGGCGCCCAATCACTCCAATGGGATAAGGCCCCAAAGGCCAAGCCTTGATTGTGAACCGCATGGAGCTGTTCTTTGAGCCCTTTAAGCGCTTCCTCCCGAGCCGTGGGCACCCTCAAAAGCAGGGGATAAAGGCTGGTAAACCAACCCACTGTTCGGCTCAGATCCAAGCCGCTGAAGCTGAGATCCCGGCCATGGCCTTCTCGATATATGCGCACAGCAGATTGACCACTATGTTGTGCCAAAACTCGGGCTAGAGTCATCACCAATAGATCGTCCAGGTTGCTTCGCAGATGGGTCTGCGCGACCTGCATGGCCCGTCGCGTCATCTCGGCAGGGATAACCAAGCGCAGTGTCTGCGCCTCGGTGGGTTGTTGGTTCATATCCCAGAGGGGAGGGACATCTGCAGTCATTGCTTGCCAAAAGGCCTGTTGCGCCTGTGCCTCATCCTGGGCCCACGCCGCCAGCGCCCCTGTCCAATCGCGAAGACTGTGTGTTTTGGCAGGCAGATGGATCGGCTGACCAGCGGCGGATTGCCGATAAGCCAACAACAAATCCTCCAGCAAAATACGCCAGGAGACTCCATCCACAGCCAGATGGTGAATACACAACAGCAGCCGATCCGGCTGACCGGGGCTACTGATATACAGGGCGCGCAACAGCTCCCCGGATTCAATATCCAGGCTCTGCTGTGCCGATGCGGCAAACCTTTGGATCTCAGTCTTTGTCTGTGCTTCTCTTACCCACAACAGTTCCGATTTAATCTTCTCAGGGGCCTGAAAGATTTGATGCCACTGACCCTTATGGCGGTAGAAACGGGAACGCAACACATCATGATGAGCGCACAACGCTTGCAACGCCGCCTGGAGATCTTCCGGGTTTGAGGGCGCATCCAGCTGAAACCAAAAATACTGATTGCAGATTGCCGCCCCCTCCCGCTCCAGAAAGCGCGCCTGGATAGGGGTCATTTCAACCTCACCCATCAAAGGCGCCTGCTCTATCATTGTCGTTGTTGTGGTTTCGGCCACGGCGGCCAGGGCAGTTAGGGTGGGCTGCTCGAACAAGTCCCGGGGACGAAGCGACCAACCCGCCTGACGGGCCCGGCTGACCACCTGCAAGGCAATAATGGAATCCCCCCCCAGTTCAAAGAAGCGGTCCTGGCGTCCGACCCGCTCCACCCCCAGCAACTGCCCCCACACCTGGGCCAACATCCTCTCAGCCTCGGTCCGCGGCGGCTCATAGCCCTCGGCTGACCACTGCGGCTCCGGCAACCCCTCCCGGTCCACCTTCCCCGCCGGGGTCAGCGGCAACGCCTCTAATCTCACCACCTGGCTCGGCACCATATACTCGGGCAACTGCGCCGCTAACGCCGCCCGTAACCGCTCTCCCTCAACTTCCGCCGGCGCCGCCACATACCCCACCAACCGCTCGCCTCCCGGCCCCGGGCGCATCACCACCACCGCTTCCCGCACCGGCGCTAAGGCCAATAGCCGCGTCTCAATCTCTCCCAGCTCTATGCGAAAACCACGGAGCTTGACTTGGCCGTCCACCCGGCCTAAATACTCCACCACCCCGTCTGCTCGCCACCGCACCCAGTCCCCCGTGCGGTACATCCGCTCTCCCGGCACCCCCCACCGGTCCGGTAAAAACCGCTCCGCCGTCTGCCCCGCTCGACCCCAATACCCCCGCGCTAAACCCACTTCACCGCCAATGTAAAGCTCGCCACTGACCCCCGGCGGCACCCGGTTTAAGTCTCCGTCCAGCACGTATAGCCGCCGCGCACCAACCGCCGTGCCAATGGGCGCATAGGCGCTGCTCATCGGCGTGCCCCTATCGGCTTCCCACAGCAGCGGCGTGACCACTGTCTCCGTCGGCCCGTAGCCGTTGAGTATCCGCCGCGGCTTGAGCACCCGCTGCAGCCGCTCATAGAGCTCCCGCGTAAACGCCTCTCCCCCCAACGTCCAGGAGCGCACCTTGAGCGGCGGGCGGCGGTGCTCAATCCAATCCAGTAAGGGCCCCACGTAGCTCGGGGGAAAACAGGCAATGCTCACCCCTTCTTCTTCTAATACCTGGCAGGTCCGCTCCGCACTCCATAACCCTTGCTCCCGTATCACCAGCCGGCTGCCAAAGGCCAGCGGCACCGCCCAACGCTCCACCGCTCCGTCAAAACTGATGGAGGCAAAGTGCAACTCCACATCTTCCGGACCCATGCCGTAGCGCTCCCCAATGCTTTGCACGTGCATGCTCAGCCCCCCGTGGGTGACCCCCACCCCTTTGGGCTGTCCCGTGGACCCGGAGGTGTAAATCACATAGGCCAGTTGCTGCGGATGCACGGGAACGGCTAACTCCCCAGCTTCCTCTGCCCCGTAGTCCAGCCGGTCCAACGCTACCACCCGCAGCCCGGCCACCGCCGGCAGCCGACCCGCCAGGCCGCTCTCGCTCAGCAGCAATTCCACTCCGCTGTCTCGGAGCATGTACCCCAGCCGCTCTTCGGGATAGTCCGGGTCCAGCGGTAAAAACGCTCCCCCCGCTTTGAGTATCCCTAAAAAGCTGGCGATCATCCCCACACCACGCTCTAACAGCACCCCCACTACCGTCTCCGCGCCCACTCCTTGCGCACGCAACCAGCGCCCCAGCCGCGCGCTCCTCGCCTCCAGCTCGCCGTAGCTGACCCGCTCCTCTCCACTGACCAACGCTTCCGCCTCCGGAGCCCGCACCGCTTGCGCCGAAATTAATTCCGCTAACGTCACCCCACGCGCATATGCCTCACTCCCCACAGACCACAACAGAAGTTGCTGACGGCTGGAGGCTGTTAACATATCTAACGTCGCCAAGGTAGCATTGGGTCGCTCGGCACACTGTTCAAGCAGCCGAAGATACCCCTCGGTCAACTGTTCCATGAAGGGATCGCTAAACACCCCTTGTCCGGCAATAAACCGCAGAGTCAAGCCTTCATCCAGAATTGGCGCCACATCCAGCACCAGGCTAAAGGGCGTTTCAACCGCCATCATTTCTTCAAAACGAGCGTCCAGCCCCCCGGCAGACCAGCTCTGCTGGCCACCCTGCTGACGGTAATTGAAGGCCACTTGAAACAATGGATGCAGACCTGGATGACGTTCCGGCGCCAGGGCTTCGACCAAGGTTTCAAAGGGCAACCGGCCATTCTGCCGCGCCTCAGTCAGGTGACTTTTAACCTGCTGAATCCACTGACTCACAGAGAGTGAAGGCAAGGGCCGCCCCGCCACCACCCAGTTATTGACCAAGAAACCGACAATCTTTGCCGTATCCGCAGAGCGATTAGCACTGGGGACGCCGACACGCACCTCCTCCTGTCCGGACAACCGCGCCAGCAAAAGCTGTAAAACCGCCAGCAACACCGTAAAACGACTTACCCCTACCTGCCTGGACAGCTTATCCAGGCGCTTAGTCAGGTCCCCCTCTACCGGCATAAGATAATGCTCAGCCCTCTGCACGCTCCCTGAGAGCCGTTGCATGGGCAAATTCAATAGCCTGTGATGTTGCCCTAAGCGTGTCTGCCAATAAGCCAGCTGATCCGCCGCCTGCTCACCTTGCAACCATTGTTGTTGTCCTAGGCTGTAATCCACATAGTGCTGTCGTAGACGCGGTAGCTTGAGCGGTTTGTGGGTAGTGCTGCTCTCATAGCATGACATTAATTCCCCCATAAACACACCAAACGACCAGGCATCGAACACGATATGATGGAATCCCAAGACCAACATATGGCGCTTTGACCCTAAGCAGTAGAGGCGATGACGAAACACCTCCCCTCCATTTAGATCATAGGGCCGCAGAAGAAGCTCTCGGCCGCGCTCTTTAGCCACCGTCTCAGGTTTAGAAAGAGTGCTCAGATCTTCATAGCCAAGGGCAAACGGCGCCATGGGCATAATCATCTGCAGGGGTTCCCCCTGGTGATCGCGAAAACAGGCCCGTAGCATCTCATGCCGCTCTACCAGCTCGTTTAAGGCCTGGGTCAGTGCTGCCCGATCCAGTTCGCCTTCGAGCCAAAGCCACCCACCAAGGTTATAAGCACAACTTTCAGGCTCCAGTTGAGCAAAAAACCACAACTGCCGCTGCGCCGCCGACAGCGGATACCCCCCATGGTGATTATCGGTGGCTACTAGCGACAGGGACTGACTCATAACTTCCTCCTCATAATGTCAATACAAACACTTATGCCACTTACTGCTCCAGCGCTTCACGCAGGCTCCGCGGGCGCATATCCACCCAAGTCTCAGAGATATACTGGAGACAGGTTTGCCGATTTCCCTTGACACCGACTGACTGCCAGCCTTCGGGAATAGGGTGATATGTCGGCCAAATGCTGTACTGGTCCTGATCATTCACAACTACTTCGAACTGGGTATCCTCATGATCGATACTCATTACATACCTCTAAATTAATCATAAATTTAATGATAGTGCTAATGATTATCATATATATTTAATAATTAGGCAAAACCGACCCAGAGATTCATCCCGAGATGTTAGGCGGTACTGATTGCCCGAACCGCATCGACTGACACTCGGGCTCGTTCATCACCATCCAATTCTATGAGCTGACCACCATCCATCTTAAGAATCCGATCCGCCCCATCAAAATAATGATCATCGTGGGTAATGGCGACAATAGACTTGCCGGCGATACGCAGCTCCGGTAGCAGCTGACGATAGAAAAAACGTCGAAATTGGGGATCTTGATCGGCCGCCCACTCGTCAAGCACCAGAAAATCCCGCTGCTCAAGCATCATCATCAACAGTGCCAACCGCTTACGCTGCCCTTGGGAAAAGCGGGTATCACTAAGCCGACCATTACTGTGCCTCACCTTGTGTTGCATCCCTAAACGTTGCAGCCAATGATCCACCTGTTCAATAGGCACGTCCTGACCTTCTCCCGTTAGCAGGCGCTGGAACAGGTGAAAATCGGTAAACACGCTGGAAAAGAGATGGCGATAAGCTTGCCAATCATCCGCGCTTACCTCAGCACCATCCACATAAAGCTTTCCTGCCTGCGGCCGGTAGAGCCCCGTCAGCAAGCGCGCCAATGTGGATTTGCCACTGCCATTGCCCCCAATGAGAAAGACCAACTCTCCCCGTTCTAAGGTCAAATCCAGTGGCCCGACACTGAAACCCTGCTCGCCGGTGTGCTCATAGTGGTAGGAAATGCCCTGCAAAGAAATACGGCGGCAACCAGAAAAAGCAGGGGAAATCGATTCAAAGGAGGCCCGATAAGGGGTTAGCGCCAGCGACTCCAGCTTGTTCAATGAGACATTAGCGGCGATTAGTGCGGGCATCCCCGCCAGCGCACCAATTAGCGGCGTGCGCAGAAACAGTATCGTCAACCCATAGGTCGTGGCCACACTCATCTCCGCCCAGCCCAAACCTAACGCTAAGTAAAAAATAATGCCAATTAGCCCCAGTACCATCGTATTGGCCACATTACCGGCCAACCCATTATAAATATCGGCACGGGTGACATGATCCCGGTATGCCTGCGCATTCCGCTCGAACTCCTCTTCATACAAGCGTTGAGCGCGGTAGCGGTTGAGAGCCAACTCCTTACGACCTTCAATAATGGACTGATAGTCGCCGTAAAGATAATCGTCATTTTCACGGACACAACGAATATAATGATTGATACGTCCAATCAGGTATCCGCCCGCCAACAGCAAAATACCCAACCACAGGGCTGTCATCGTGAACAAGGGCAGAGATAGCGCCGCCAAATAAGCGAGCGCCGCCAAGCTGAGCGCTAGGCCATAGACCATTTCTGGCAAATGCACAAAAGCGATGGTCACATTGCGTATATCCGTGCTTAGGGCCGCGATAATACGGGAGCCATTGAGCACTTCAAGCCGCTCGATGTCGGTATCTAACACCTGCTTAACTAATTTGCACCGCAGGCGATACACAAACTGATGCCCTAACATATGCAAAGCCGTCCGGGCCCCAGTCGCCGTAATTAACAATAGCCCTAATAATGCCGCGAATTGCAGCAACAACCCGGAGACATCGTCTGCAGACTGCAGCATATGCTGATTTACAAACGCAATCACTCCTACACTCAATAGGGCACTCAACAGGCTGAGAAAAACCACTCCGGCAAACGCCCATCGTCTTTCTGCAAGCAATAAGCGAATGAGTTTCATTCCATTTCACCCTGGGCCGTGAAGGATGGAGCGACCAGTCTACGCAACACTTTAATCCCTTCCTACTTCTAATAGTGGCGGGGGGAGAAATAAGCTTGTTTGCAACTCAAAAATTCCGTGCCCCTATCTACTAAAATTCTGAGCAAAAAATTTACTTTTATCACGCCTTTTCCACTGAATTGAAAAATATTTCGATAAACAGCTGTGTGCCCTACCAACTCAGGGCATAACTGACAGCGACTGTACGGCCTGGGGCTTTGGCAAAACCATACGGCGTCTGCGAGGCCTGGCTGATAAGAGTGAAGTAGTCTTCATTCAGCAAATTTTCCACCGCCACACTCAAATAGCCTGGCCCCACCGCAAAGCGACTGGTGAGATCGACGATGGTGTATGTTTCGACATCGCCACCACCGAATTGGGTCGAGTCGGGACTCCGATCACCGATGTATAGCACCTGCAAGCGGTTATCCCACCAGGGTTGAGGACTGTATTCCACAAAACCGGTCAATTTCACCGGAGAAATGCGGGTGCTGGGCAGGTCCTCTTCAAAGTCGCCATCGTCATCGAGATCGACTTCCCCTTCCGCCCAGCTCACCGTACCGCCGGTATTCCACTGCGGATTGAAACGGTATGCTAGCGCGCCCTCCACACCCCAGATGCGCTCAGGCTGCTTCACAATATTCAGATCACGGTCAAAGGTCGTACCGTTATCGGACTCACTGTAAAAACCGGCAACGGAGGCCTGCAACGGACCCTTACCGCCACGCAGGCCAATTTCATAATTGTCGACTTCCTGAGCCTCGGATTCGAGTTGACCGGCACTGGTGATTGAGGGGTTGGCATCCCGAATGGCGCGACCGATATCCGCCACCGAGAAACTCTGGGAAAAGCTACCGAATACTTCGAGATAATCAGTCAGATAAAACACGGCGCTAGCGTTGAACAAGGTCTTGCCGTAGTCTAGGGTACCACCTTGGATAAACGTGCCCCCGCGATTGACGATATCGTCGATATCGACCGAAATCTGCTCATGCCGAAAGCCGCCGCGTAGCAGACCGATATCACTCAATGGCAGTTCCAGTTCCAGAAAACCGGCAATGGCCTCCTGCTGCATATTGGGAACGATCGTAGGACCATCTATGCCTGCCTGCACGGTTTCATCTTGCAAATAATCGATACCCCAGATGACACCGAAATAGTAATCCCTCAAATTCAGAGGCGTATCAATGGTCAGGCGGGTACCGTATTTCTCGGATTGAATTTCAGTCTGGGCAAAACCGGGAAACTTCGCAAAGCGCGCGGTCAAATCCCCATAATAGGCTTTGATATCTACATGGCTGCCGGCTAGATCACGGTTAATGTAGTCCATACTGACAAGGGTATTTTCGGTACCCGGATCAGCCACATTGAAACTGCCGGGAACAGCGGGTGTCTTGATACCGCGCTCCGGATCACCGAGACCGAAAGTAAAATCAGTATCCTGCTCGATATTGAAATGGTCAACCGTTACCTGCAGGCGCTGACGATCATCATCGAAATTGAACCCGAGTTTGCCCAAGATATTATAGGAATCGGTGTCGGCCAAGCCGCCCTGAACCCCGATCGGGTCCGGGGGAATACGATCCCCATCGGCATCGAAAAAGCCGCCACGTTGGGCAAATGTTCCAGACACTAAATAATCGATATTTTGCCGCGTGCCGGAAATACGCTGGGTCGTTTCCCAGCCAACGGAATCGTCAAGGTGTTCAGTGGAAAGACGCACGCCGGCTTGGGAATAACCTGCCAAAGGTTCCTTAGAAGGTTTCTTGGTAATGATATTGATAAGCCCCCCAGCCGCGCCGAATCCATAGGCCGCGGTACCCCCACGTATGACCTCGATACGCTCAATAGCATCCACGTCAATGGTGTTGAGATCGCGGCTGGTCGATCGCAGCGGGGTGGACTGGGGAATGCCATCAATCAACACCAGATAATCACGACCGCGTAATGTTTGGCCAAAAGTGGAGATGGCTTCTGTGCTAGGACCGAGGCCAGGCACGGTTTTCGCCAAAACATCGCCCAAATTTCGGTCCAGGCTAGCTTGCTGTTGTATTTCCTGCTCCGAAATCACCGTGACCGAGCGGGTAAGTTCGGAAATAGGTGTCTCAGTGCGGGTCGCCGTGACCACGACCGGCTCTAGCCCTACGCTTTCATCCGAAATATTCTGCGCAAGCACGCTGCCAGGAAGTGCGCAACCTACAAATAAAAAATTGATGTTCCGTAAAACACGCCACTTATTATTTTGATGAAACATTTCGGGCATTTTTTTCGACATCAATAAAAATTTAAAATTTAGAGTTATTGATAATGATTAGCATTTAGATTATTTCATGTAACCTGTATCTTGTCAATTATTCTAGAAGGGAAAAGTATTAGCCGTGGATGGATGAGGGCGATTGGCTGATGGGGTTGACCGGGATGACGATGCTGAACTGCAGCATCGTCATCCACCACCAGATTTTTAGGAAGTTCTCCGGCCGGACAAAGAAATCTATTTAAGCATTATCTGCCGCCGGTAGCCGCCGAGAAGTGATATGGGTATAAGCAAAACCTACCACAACGGCTACTAGCAAAATCCCTTGCAGGAGCAACACCTGCCAGTTGGGATAAACACCGAGCGCGGGCAGACTTGGAAAGGCTACCGGATGCACCGGAATCATTCCCGCTTCTTGCAGGGCACCAACTCCTTTTCCGGTCAAAATCACTGCTAGTAGCGCTAACAACCCAGAAGTGACCCCGAAGAAGAGTTTAATCGGCAGCCGAACGCTATAGTAAAAAATTAATCCACTGACAATCAGCAGTACCACCACCCCGACACCAAATCCACCAAGCACTGCCCCCTGCCCCTCCGAACCCGCTTGGGCCCACAAGGCTTGGTAAAACAACACTGTCTCGAAAACCTCCCGGTAAACCGCCAGAAAGGATAACAAGGCCAGCGCCCATAGAGTCCGTTTATTCAAAACGCCCCTCACCTGTTTGGCAATAAATGCCCGCCAACCCTTCGCATAGGCTTTGCCATGCAACCAAAATCCCACATAAAGCAAAATGATGGCAGCCACCAAGGCGGCAATACCTTCGGTCAGCTCCCGGCTGGCCCCGCTAATAGAAATGAAATAAGTGGCTGCAAACCAAGTCGCCACCCCCAACACCAACGCAGGAATCCAACCTAAATGCACATACATCAACGCATCACGCCGTCCGGATCGAATCAACAAGGAAATAATGGCCCCCACAATCAGGACCGCTTCCAACCCTTCTCGCAAGATAATGGCCAAGGCACTCAATGCAATGGCCGTGGGGGAAAGTTGGGTCTCCTCCAGCCGTTTCTGGGCTTGACCCAATAGCTCTTGCAATGCTTTTTGTTCGGCTTGCAGTGCCGCTATCGGCGCACCTTCCCGAAGCAATGCCCGATAGGCCATCATTTCCCTCTCAATGTGGGTCCGCAGGGTGGAGTCCAAGGTATTCAAGCTCGCCTCCACCAGTTCGAAACCTTCCAAATAGGCTTCTACCGCCAATTGCTGAGCCCGCTCATTATCGCCTTCCCGGTAGGCTTCGAGGCTCTGTTCAAGGCGTTTCAAACTCAAGTTCAGTGGCGATTCTTGGGGGCGTAGAAGGGCAGGCTCACTACGCAAATAGGCTAACACCTGACGGGCCTCTTCCCCATGCTGGGCACTTACCTCCCGGGGCGTTTGACTAGTCAGGGCTTGCAAATCGGGGAAGATTTCCTTGCCAAGCCCCTGTTGCCATAGAGCAGCTCCCGCCTTTCGCTCCTCTGAAGCGGTGGCAAAGGTGCTCACATAAAAGGCCAGCGCCCAGCGCTGCTGCTCACTCAAAGGCTGCTGGAAGCTGGGCATCGCCGTGCCGGGCACCCCTAAGGTGATGGTGCTGAAAAGGCTATAAATACTGCGCTGCTCTTGACGCGCCTGATTGTGAAAATTAGTTGGTTCCGGTTCTAAACCCTGGGCGGCCGGACCATCCCCATAACCCTCAACCCCATGACAAGTCGCGCAGCGGGCCTGGTAAAGGGCTTCGCCTGCTTCTAAATTGGGCGCTTGTTGAGGGGCAATTTCAATTTGATAGATCCGGATAATCTCCCAGCGTAATTCATTAGCTGCGGTGGCTACCCTTTCTCCAGGGGCTTTGTTTTGAATCAATGCTAGGAGCTGATGGGCTTGTTCTGCTATCTCGCTTTTTTGAGGCGTTGTGGGTAATTGCTCAACGATTCCCAAAACTTCATGGGCAAACTCGAGCTGCTCCTGATACTCTTCTACATTCAGCACCTGGCCGTCCTGGATGAACTCAGGATAGTCCACGCTAATATAGTCCAACATATGCAAAGCCGTCTGTGCCCGGCCTGCTGCAACCTCAGCACTGCCCACTCCACCGTATCCCATCAGACCGATGAGCAAAGCTAACCCGCCAAGCCACTTTCTTAAAGAGGGTATCGTCAATCCCATTATTCGCACCCTTATCCTCGGTTTGATCCCATGAGTTCCGCTAATATTTATCCAGAAAGGGATCCTATTTTCAAGAAACAAATCAAATGAGAAGAATTTAAAATAGCATTTGCAGGATTACCGGAGCCAAGTAGTCTCTTGAAATGAGTTATCACAAGTTATATAAAATGCCTGCTATAAACTAGCGCAATATAAAGGGCGATGACCCAACAAAACTCAACCCGTCCGCCCTACGAGCAATGGCTACCCGCACTCGAGTGGCTACGCCACTATCGACGGGCAACTTTTAGCGATGACCTCACCGCCGGCATCATCACCGCTATTTTGCTGGTACCCCAGGGCATGGCCTACGCCGTACTCGCAGGGCTACCCCCGGAGGTGGGCCTGTACGCCAGCGTGGCGCCCCCCCTCCTCCTCTATGTGCTGACCGGCACCAGCCGCGCCATGTCGGTAGGTCCTGTATCGGTTGCGGCGATTCTGGTGGCTGAAACGCTAGCCACGACTGACCAGACAGCCGGCGATGGGAGCTACCTGGCGGGCGCCATCCTGCTGGCGGCACTGTCTGGCGCAGCGTTGCTCCTACTGGGCGCACTGCGCCTAGGAGCGCTTGCTAATTTCCTCAGTCATCCGGTGCTTTCCGGCTTTACCAGCGCCGCTGCCCTTATCATTATTGCCAGCCAGCTTGGTAATCTCACCGGCATCCCCCTTGCGCGGGGCGACCTCTGGCACACGCTCGAAGGGTTGGCGACCCACGCCCTCGACGCCAACGGACCGACCCTCGCCATCGGGGTGGGCACCATCCTGGCACTTCTAGGGCTGCGCGGCCCCGTGGCGTGGTCAAACTGCTTAGCCGGCACGGCATGAGCCAGGACAGGGCTCAGCTCATGGGGCGGGCGGCCCCTTTGCTGCTGGTCATCCTCACCACCGCGGCGGTAGCAACCCTCCATCTCGACGCTCGCGGCGTAGCCACGGTGGGCGAGATTCCGGCCGGTTTGCCGCAACCCACGCTGTCATTCTTAACCAACCCGGCATGGCGTGAGCTGTTGCTGCCCGCATTCATGATCGCCCTCATAGGCTATGTGGAAAGTGTCTCAGTGGCCAAAGTACTGGCCCGCAAGCGCCGCCAGAAGATCGATCCCAACCAGGAACTGGTGGCTTTAGGACTCTCCAATTTGGGCGCTGCAGTGGCGGGAACCATGCCCGTTGCCGGCGGCTTCAACCGTTCCATGGTCAACTTCGCTGCCGGGGCCCAAACCCAGTTCGCCGCGCTCATCACCGCCATTCTTGTCGGCACGGTAACATTGTGGCTTACACCGTGGTTTTACTATTTGCCACAAGCCGTCCTGGCGGCGATTATCATTGTCTCGGTGGCACCACTCATCGATCTGGCCACTGTACGCGAGAGCTGGCGCGACGACCGCGCTGATACACTATCGCTGGCCACCACCTTCGGCGGAGTCCTGTTCTTGGGACTCGAAGGGGGGTTCGTCCTCGGGGTATTATTATCGATAGCGCTGTACCAGTGGCGCGCAGCCAAACCCCACATCGCCATCGTTGGACGGGTACCTGGCACAGAGCATTACCGCAATATTCACCGCCATCAGGTCGAAACTTGGCCTGAACTGCTATTGGTGCGCATTGATGAGTCATTATACTTCGCCAATGCTGCTTATCTCGACCAATTCGTCGCCAATGCCGTAGCAGAACGCCCCCAACTAAGCCATCTGGTATTTCTCATGAATGCGGTGAATCACATTGATTTGTCAGCCATTGAGATGCTCATTGGGCTCACCACTGGGCTCCGGGAGGCAGGTATCACGGTACACCTTGCAGAAGTTAAGGGGCCGGTCATGGACCGCCTGCAGCAGTCCCGCCTCCTTGCCGAACTGCCTCCGGGGCAAGTGTTTCTATCAACCGAAGAAGCGGTGCAGGCGCTCATCCAGAAAAGCCGCTCTAATTTCTAAGATTATTGTTCAAAAAAGAATTTCTCTTCACCGAAGGCCGGTCGCAGATGGTCAAGCCAGGTAGCATTGGCATCGTAGCGGGCAAAAAACGGACGTTGTACCCAATCCGGGTTACGCCCTTGGATCATCCGCAGAACAATCGCCTTTTCACCCTGAATCTCGGTAACCCCCTGAATCTCCACTTTACCAGGGTGAGCGCTCATCGAAGGGCCCCGCGCAGTGCGGCCAATCCCTGAAACCCCCTGGATCGCATCACGGTAAATCTGCCAAGCCTTGATCAGGGGCACTTCAAAGTAATTCCGTGCACCGGTATCCCGCTCCACAAACATGTAGTAGGGGATAATACCCAGTCTGATCTGAGTTCTCCACAGGCGCATCCACACATCGGCGTCATCGTTAATGTGCGCCAGCAATGGCCCCTGGGAACGAATTTGGGCGCCGGTGGCGCGCACCCGGCGAATGGCTTCCCGGGCGATGGCCGGTTCCAGTTCCTGCCAGTGGTTATAGTGGGCCATCAACGTCAGGTGTTTACCGGCCCCTTGAATCTGTTCAAATAGGGCCAACAAATCATCGGCATCCTCATCGGTGACAAAGCGTTGGGGCCAGAAGGTCAGGGACTTGGTGCCAATGCGGATGGTTTTTACATGGGCAAATGCCTCGCCCAGTAAAGGTTCAAGGTAGGCTCGCAAATTACGGGTTTTCATCACCAATGGGTCGCCCCCGGTAACCAGCACATCTGTCACTTCCGGGTGCGCTCGCAGGTAGGCTTGCAACTGGTGGGTCTCCTTGGCCGCGATTTTCAACTCCTTGTCGCCGACAAACTGGGCCCAGCGAAAACAGAAAGTACAGTAACTATGGCACACCTGACCGGAACTGGGGAAAAATAGCACTGTTTCACGGTATTTGTGCTGCAAACCCTCGATCCGCTCCCCATTGAGGATGGGAATATTGTCTTCCAGCTGCCCGGCTGGATGGGGATTCAACTCGGCACGCACCTCGCGGATAAGGGCATCCAAGGTTTTCCTGTCGGCACCCCCGGTAATTGCGCTGGCCACTCGGTCGAAATGTTCTGGAGCCAACATGTCCCGCTGCGGAATGGTCAACTGAAAGATGGGGTCATCGGGCACATTTGCCCAATCAATCAATTCATTGATCACGTATTCATTGACCCGAAAGGGTAAAATGCGGGCAACCACTTCCATCTCAAACCGCCGTTCGGCGGAAAATTTTTGTAACTGAGGTATCTGCTCCAGTTGCCGGGCGGTAAACACCTTGAAACGCTGCTGGCCAAAATCGGGCCAATTCTTAGTGCGGCTAATCGCCACGATATTTTGCTTAGACATTGATCGGGCTCCCCAACGATTATTTTACAAACTGGGTTACGCCACTTGGCACAACTTGAAGCGCAGGCAATCACTGCGCGTTAACTACGGCGTGGCGGAGGTGCTGTACCACGCCCAAAGAACGCCAAATTGGTTGGCTCTAAGAGGATAAAATTGACACCACCATTTATTCGGCGGGGCGGCAATGCTAACAAATTCAAGCCGTTTTTTGAAATTTTGGGGGCAATCAACGCCCCGAAAGTAACTATCATTCCCAAGTCCCAGGTAGTCGCGCAGATGGACCTATAATGGCGGGGGAATTTTCGGGCAGGGGTTGGGTGAGGGGGATTTTTCGTAGGAATAGTGGAGCAAACCAGGCCGCCATCAACGAGCACAATCGCCGTATAATCGGCCTTGACGAGGCTTGCTCCTTGATGCTCGTTTAATTCCGTTCCTTCAGCCAGACCAACACCTTAATCTGGCATTTCATTGCGGTTCTCAGGGGTGATTTCCCCCAATAGACGGCGGATCACCGTGGTTTTGCCCACGCCGGGCACACCGGTCAATAAAGGATGGCAGAAAGCGATCGGCACTTTGTTTCCCTTATGCTAGTCTTTTTTATTAAGTACCTCAGTGAAAGCTTTGAAGTATTCCTGGAGCGAGCCGGTGGCGTGGAGCCAGGGAAGTCCTCGTAGCGATTCGCCGGGAGCGAATCGGGACATCCGCAGGAGGCCCCTCAGGGGGCGCGCATCAAACCCTTTTTTTCAGGGAGGAAAAACGGGTTGGCGGAACACCACCAGCTCGCTCCTAAAACACCTCATATTTTATTCATAGGTACTTAACATGTACCGAAAAGAACTTATCAAGATTCTGCTGAACAATCCCATGTCAGTGCATGAACTGGCAGTGGCGATGGAAGAACCTATCAAAGAAGTAAGGGATGATCTCCAGCATCTACAAAAATCGTTGCGCCATAGTCCCTACCAAATCGAGATTACCCCGGCGAAATGCAATCAATGCGGTTTTGTGTTTCACCGGGATAAGATGTCAAAACCAAGCAGGTGCCCCCAGTGCAAGGGGAGCTGGATCAGTGCCCCCCTGATCGGGGTCAGAGAAAAATAACAAGTTAACTGAACCATAACAAAGGACCCAGAGTCTAATTAAAGTTAAGAGCCAATATAGAGCCTAAAGGCTCCAACTCAACTAAGCGACTTTCCTCGGCAGGGGGTAAAGTCATGCTTTATACCACCACAGAAATCCAGCTCAAGGGTATCCCGCTTTCACCTGGGGTCGCCTGGGGACGCGCCTGCTTCTATAGCGAAGCCACACCTTTCCTTGCACTTGGTCATCGAGAAGCGGTCGATGAAGCAGGCCGCCTTCATGAGACCCTAACGTGGATGGTAAAACGCCTAGAAGCCCTCGCCCAGGAAGCCGAAGCGAAGTTGGATTCGGGAATGGCAGATGTCTTTCGAATGCAGCGGATGATCCTGGAAGACCCAAACCTGCAGCAACGCCTTTTCGCCTTCATTGAACATCAGGGATTAGACGCCGAACGGGCAGTAGAGAGGCAACTAGAGCAATATCAAATCCAACTACAGGCCTTAGAAACGGAATACTTGCGACAGCGCGCTGCGGATATTGCTGAAATTAAACAAGGATTGCTGGATCATCTTCGCAGGGCAACCCCCTTTCTTCGCTGCAAAGACGTGGCCCACTGTGAGATGGGGGAGTGTCGTCTTAAAAATGACCATATTGTGATTGCCTCTCAGCTCACTGCCCACTTGCTTATTGAGGCGGATGGCCAGGTCAAAGGCTTTCTGGTAGAAAAAGGAGGGGGCCACTCCCACGCAGCCATCCTAGCCCGCGCTTTAGGCCTGCCGGTTATCGGCGGTATTCAGCACCCTCACCAAACCATTCCTCCCGATACGGAAATTTTAATCAATGGCGATACCGGAAAAGTTATCCTAAATCCGTCTGCAAAAACCCGCCACCGGAGGACCCGTCAGGTCCAACCTAAACCGCCGAGAATCGGTCCCATTCCCGAACTTCAGGTCATGGTTAATATCGACACCCCGGCTGATCTTCAGGAAGCGCTCACGGTCGCTGCAGAAGGAATCGGACTGTATCGCACAGAAACAGAGATCCTCATGAAAGGACGTTTGCTCACCGAGACAGAGCAGGAAGCCCGCTACACCGAGGTGGTGAAAGCAATGGCTGGACGGCCCGTGTATATCCGCCTATTAGACTTGGGAGCCGATAAAGCAGCCCCTTGGCTAAGGTTGCCTCCCGAGGAGAATCCGGCGTTAGGATGTCGTGGTGCCCGCCTCTTACTCTCCCATCCCGAAATCCTTAAGGATCAGGCACGCGCGCTGGCCCGGGCCTCTATTCATGGGCCCATTCACGTGATTTACCCTATGCTCACTGATCGGGATCAGTTCCATAAACTGCGTGCCCTCTTCGACTCGGCCCTAGCAGGCCTGCCTTCAGAGACCTTACTCCATGGGATCATGTTTGAAATCCCCTCTGCTTGCCTGCAAGCGGGGCAACTATTCCAAGAAATCGACTTCGGCTGCATTGGCACCAACGATTTGGTGCAATACCTCTTCGCCGCCGACCGAACCAATAACCATACAGGATACAATGCCCTACTTAACCATCCCGTATTGTGGGAACTCATACAGGAGCTTGCAAAAACAGCCCAGGCAACGGCGAAACCTCTCTCCTTATGCGGAGAGGTTGGAGGTAATGTGCATTTTACCCAAAAGATTATCGCGGCAGGCATTCAGGTAGTCAGCGCTAACCCTAAACAAGTTTTTGCGGTAAGGCAGGCAGCTCAAAGAGTAATCCTTAAAAATTAAGAGGCGTCAAAATGCCCAAGCGATGAGCAAGGTGATAATGCCGAAGAAAGCAAAAAAACCCCCTAACATATACTGAAGCTCACCTAAAAGGCCATCGCCAGCAGCCACCGCAAACCCGACAAATAATAGGACAGTGACTCCGAATGACCACTTGGCCGCCGCTTTAAGACCAACCCCTGGCTCCAGCGCCTCCATTGCACCGGTCACTAAAAAACCTCCCGCCATAAAGGCAATGATCACAAACACAGCGGCAACCACAAGCACCACGGCCAGAATTTTAAGATCACCTCGAGAGCCTGCCCCCATGCCCTCTCCTCCTCATTCGTTCTGACCCTTGATATAATCACGGATTTTGTCCGGCTCCGGCAAGCCTTGAATCATCACTTCAGGATTGTCCCCGGCAGTGTAAATCACCACATCACCTGCGTTTAACATTCTTTGCAATAAAGATTGGTTGACCTTGACCGTACGAACAGAGCTCATATGGATCTCCGTATAAGATTTATTCAATAAGCCGTGTGCCCAAACAATCTCGTCTGTTTTGATGGTGAGCTTGTCCATCTTGGTCTTGATATACATCCACAAGAGAACGATAATTCCGATTCCCAGAGGAATCAGCAAGATAGAAAATACTGTGAGAAACGGATTCATCCGCAACATGGAAGGATTCGCTTCATAAAGTATGGTTGACACAATTGGCCTTCCTTTGTCTTATTTGATTTTAAAACAGAAAACTCATAGTATCTTATCCGATCCCAACCCGCGAGTTGATATCCCATCAGAGCCACCTGCTAGAATAGACCATTATCGGGGAAGCGCCTTCTCGCTTACGAAGAGGAACGCTACTGTTGCCTTTGCCAAAACAGACAGTTAGACTGCCACCGTGATAAATTTATCAAATTTTTAAGGTCGCACTTATCCACCGGTCCACCGGGCGACGTTCATCTCAAGTTAACTGACCATACCAACCAAGCGAAGGATTTCGTGTGAAAACACTCAAAACAACCGTCACCGTCATCGCTATAACGCTAATAATGGGGAGCCTCGTTGCTCTGATTAGCTACCACTGGCCTAGAACTGCACTTTTCCGGGTTGTAGATACTGAGGTCAAACGCATCGACAACAACGACCAGTACCGCATCACCGCTATCCGCCAAAAGGACGACAAGCGAATGGTATTCCGCAACGAGGATGCTTGGCATCGGCTTAAGTTCAACAGCGCTGACATTCAAGGCGATGCGGCAATTGCAGAACGGGAAAATCTGGTGGTGGAAATGACCTATTATGGCTGGCGTAGCAACTTCTTGTCGTGGTTCTGGAATGTCAGCGATCTGGAAGTCTTGCGAGAGAAGACAAGGAACCTACCGCAACAAGAATAGGAGAAATTGCTCCTTCTAGTTATCCAATACAGGAGTTTCGAAATGCTCATGGGGGACTGTTGTCCTCCTTAGTGCTTACTTTTTAGCTTCCCAGAATGTCAATAAATTGAACCATCGCCCCACCGGCTGTACCTGGCGAAAACCCGCCGCGGACAAATAATCCGGAATTTCACCACGCACATGGACAGCGACAGCAGGCATGAACAACTGAGGCCATAGCAGCAACCACCATAAAGGGTGACCTGGCCGGTCAAAATCTACCGCCAACAGGCGCCCACCAGACTTGAGGACACGATAAATTTCACTCAATCCCTCTCGTTTCAACCCTGCAGGCAAGTGGTGTATCATCAAGCTAGATAACACCACATCAAAGCGCCTATTCTCAAAAGAGAGATCCTCTACAATCCCCAACTTGAACTGAGCCTGGCTCCCGGAACGGGCCGCTTTTTTCCTGGCCAAGGTAATCATGGGAACAGAAGGATCAATCCCCACCACCGCCCCGGAAGGACCTACTTCCTCCGCCGCCAATTGGGTTAACACCCCCGTCCCGCACCCCACATCCAGAACTTGCTTGCCAGGGCTCAGCCGAGCATAGCGCAGCGTCTCCCGTCGAAACTTCTTTCTCAAACCCACCAGGGCGCATTCTGCATCATAAAACGGTGCCTGCCATTTCAGCACGGCTCCCCGGGTTTTGGGCACCACTTCCCGGCTTGAATCATTCATGTTGTTATCCTGTGAGTAATAGACTGCACTCTGAAATTGATGCGGTTTCCAACGCTGCCAACAACCCTTGCCAGATCCCATACTCAACCTGTCCTGGCTGGGAGGGACTAAAGATCTGCAGCACATTTTCTCCTGCCCAATTATACAGCTCCAGGCAGGACAACGTACCTCCCTCCCCCGGCTTACGCAGGATCCAGGCACTGGCAATCCCGGTTCCTCGTAAGTAGAGGGTAAAATCAGTATCTAAGGCAGTCAGCCAAAGGCCCGTGATCCCCACCTGCTTGACCATTCCTGTATGGATTTGCACCACCCCCCCATTGCCCACATGAAAGCTCAAGGGCAACGCTGTCTCCCGCAACACCTTCATGAATACTTGCAAATCAGGCAAGACAACGGGAGTGGCTAGGTCAGCGCCGACCAAACGCAAACCTTGAATCCGAGTCATCCCAAAATTTTTAAAAAGCGCCGGAAGATCATGGATATCCTGAAGAGCGCACCATGACTGTCGGAGTAAAGCCATGTCAATTTCTTCGTCGGCGCAAAAAAGAGGCCGGGGCACCGGCGCTACTGACTGCCGGGGTCTTTGATCGGCGCTGCGGTAATAGGCTATTAAGTTTTCATAGGCTTCCCAATGACTGTCCCTGGTCAGGTAAACCTTATGCACGCCAACACCATCTCGATCAAAGAACTGTAAACTATGGCGAAAGCCATCATCCCATTTCTCTTTAACGGCAAAACCATAATGCCAATGGTTGAGAAACAAGCGTAAATCGATGGCGTCACCCTGTACCCGCCCATGAGAATCGAATAATTTAATGGCCTGGTATTGGCTTACTTTCTCCTGGACCACGTGGCGATTACCCGTTACCACCCTCACCTTCCCTAGTTGGGGTAACTCCTTAATTAAATCCCGCAGACCACATAAGCGAGTGACCGTTTTTCCGCAAGAGGCTGCCAAAACTTCAACTTCACTGACATCCCCATGGGCAGCTTTTCTTGGAAGGCAAACCCTGGGCTTTTCTTGGTCATGCCGCCATTGCGTTCTCAACATTTTAGGCCTACCCCTATTAGAAAGAGAAGTTTATTATATGTAAATGATAATCATTATCATTTAAATGTCAATCAATTTACAAAAATAATTGATAATAATTTGCATTCATTCTCAAATCGATTAGGATTAACAATAAGCAAGGATTGAAACGAGAAAAAAGGGCCGCGTGCGCAGGGAAAGGCCCGGGATTGTGAATCTGAAAGGGATACTAAAATGCGTTTTTTTGTGACTGGAGAACAACGCCGCAGCGCGCTGCTAAATACCATTATCCTACTTTTTCTGGGCTACATCGCCCTGCTCTGGGTCAGCAATGGTTTGATGTATTTTCATAAGATGAGTTTAACGCCAAGTTCTGTTACAGACTATTATCTTGGCTCGGAAGAAGACTTCACCCAACCCATTAGCTACCAAAGCCTGCTGGAAGTCTCCCACTTCCACCTTTTTTCCATGGGTATTCTCGTGCTCACTCTAGCCCATCTGATGCTGTTTACGGAACTTCCCACCGCTCTTAAAATTTGGCTTTCCGGCCTAACCTTTTTTGCCGCAGTGGCTAATGAAGCTGGCGGCTGGCTGGTGCGCTTTGTCCACCCAGATTTTGCCTATTTCAAGATTGGCTCTTTCCTATTATTAGAGGCGACTCTGGCTGCTCTACTCATCTTCATAATCGCCTCACTCATCCAAACGAGGCGCCGTTTACGCACCCACCAGTCCGTTTCCCCCCTAAAACACGGGGAGAAATATGCCTCCCAAATGCAGATGTCAACCCGCCATAAAGACTACGAAGCAACAACCCCGGTCTTCGAAGGCAACCTAAATCACACCTCAAACCATTCCTCCCATTAATTGGCGGAAAAAGGTTGAAGGAAAGTTCCAAGGAAGGTAGCTCATGTCAGCAAAGTAATTTCCTCGACCAAAGTTTTGAGGTATTGGAGCGAAGGGGTCGCCGAACTTCTCTGTGAGACTTCAATGAGAAATTCCCGTGGTCATGCGGTGGTCATCGGAGCCAGTATTGCTGGCTTGCTGGCGGCTCGAGTTCTCCAAAACCATTTCCAGCGGGTCACCCTGGTGGACAAGGATATTGAAACACCAAGCCCACGAAAGGGAGTCCCCCAAGGGCGGCACGGCCATGTTCTGTTGGCAAACGGCACCACTGTGCTCGCCAAGCAATTTCCTGAACTCTTCGCAGATTTAGTAGCACAAGGCAGCACTGTGGTCGATATCTCTACTGAAGAGCTCCAGTGGTTCCATCATGGCGCCTGGAGACTGCCGCCAAGCACCAAAATTCTTGGATATTCACAAACCCGCCCGTTTCTTGAGTGGCATCTAAAACGCCACTTGGCATTGCATCACCCTGTTCAGTTTCTCACTGCTACCTCGGTCGTCGGATTACAGACCGATGCTCAGAAACAACGCGTCACCGGAGTCCGCATTCGACCTAAAAACAAGGGAACCGTGGCAACCCTGGCGGCAGATATGGTCATCGATGCCAGCGGTCGAGGCAGCAGAACTCCGAAATGGCGGGAAGCATTGGGCTATCCTAGACCGGAGGAAACTAGAGTGGGAATCTATCTGGGGTATGGAAGTCGACTCTACCAACCACCTCCAGATTTTAAATCTGACTGGAAAATTCTAGCTGTCTATCCCCAAGCCCCCTCCAGCACTAAGTTTGGCGTTATTTTCCCTGTGGAAGGAACACGACTTGGAACGTTACCCTCCCCATGCTGAGAGCGGGCTTGATTTAGACGGGCATGAGTCGCTCCAAAACCTGTTGATAAGATTGCCCCTGAGCGAAGAGGCCCTGTGCCAACTGCACCCACTGACTCAAGGCATCACGGGTGAGGGTATAGAGCTTCTGAGCGACGGTTTGCTGATTATCTTCAGCAAAGGCAAATCGTTCTGATTTTCTGCCACCCGCCGGGGTCCGCTGAAGCAACGACTGCGCTACGCCACTCAAGCGGAAGTGGCGTTTGAGCGCTTCCTCCTTACGTACCTGAGACGCTTCCAGGCCCACGGCTTGTTTGCAGAACTCATGAAAGATCTCCACCGGCCAGCGATCGCTCCAGACCCGAATCACCCGGCCTGCTTCCCAGTGCAGGGCATCGGTGACCGGTCATGATGCACGTAGGTCCAATCCAGAACCATGACTTCCAAGCCCCGTCCTCGATGCTCGCCTGCGACCACCGCTCGATGGCGCGCCAGCAACCCCTCACTATCCCCGCCGGCTTCAAACACCGCCGCATGCATCGCTCGTCGGCTCACCCCTCCAGCCTTCGCCCAAACCTGCTGGGCGTCAATCCCTTGCAGCGTCTTATTGGGACTGAGCAACAATCCCGTGATATAGCGACTCACATGCTCAAACCCGGCGTCCCGACAAAAGAACTCTCGGTAAGGCTCAAGACCCTCCTTTATAGCGGTTCTCATTTAAGTTAGGGACAGAGGCCACAATGCTTAAAGTAGGCTTGACAGTTTTGAGGGGAAATCAGCGTAAGCGCTTCGCTGAGGGCTTGATAAAGCTGCTCTTTTGTCCGGGCCGCTTTTTTCTTTAGGACATGTTTTAGCTTGGACCAGGCGTATTCAATAGGATTGAGCTCAGGATGATAGGGGGGTAGAAAGACCACCTTGGCGCCGGTCTGCTCGATCTTCTCGATAGCCTCTTCATATCGATGAGCGGCGGCATTATCTAAAATGACCACTTTCCCTTCCTGGAGGTGAGGCCAGAGGAAATGTTCGACATAATAAAGGAAAACGGGGCCATTGAGTGTGCCTTCAAAACACATCGCTGGCAGTACTCCGTCTCTGGACAGAGCGCCGATGGTGCTGATGCGCTCGCCTTGGGTCGTTGGTTTTTCTCCATAGGCTCTTTGCCCTTGAGGGGCCCGGCCATACACCGGGGTCAGATTCAACACCGCTCCGGTTTCATCGAGCACAATGAAGTCTTCGGGGGAACACAGGCTCACTTTGATCCAATACTCAAGCCAGCGTTGTTGGACCCGGGGGGTGTGTTTTTGGGGATCGTAGACCGTTTTTTTTTCGCGTGATCCGGTGCTTTTTCAGCCCTCGATCCATCGCCGAGGTGCTAATCGTTTCACCAAAGCGGGCTTCAAATCGCTGGCACAATTCCTGGAGCGTTAAATCGGGTTCGCACTGCAACACCTCGGTCAAATACTGGGCCCTCGGCTCATCAATTTTTGCCGGATGCCCCACTCCTTCCCGGCGCTTGGGATGGACCGTCCCCGTCTCCCGAAAGCGCCTCAAAAAACCACTGACCGTGTTCTTCGACAGTTTAAATCGTGTCGCCAGCTGACGGATTGAACCCTCTTTGTTCGCATAGGCTTCAATGACTTTTTGGCGTAAATCCAATGAATACGGTGCAGGCATCGTCGTTAAACCCCTTCAATCGGGTTGAAGAAAACAAGCTATTTTAACATTGTGCCTAATGAAAACGGGAAGTGCTATATTAGGCTGGGAACACCGACTAACGGTAGCCACATCTCTATGCATTTTCTTCAGTTGTTCTTCCCCCTATCATCCCTCTTAAGCAGTTAACTTTCCAAGTCGTGAAGGAAACCGCTGGCTGGTGACCTTAGTTGGAGCATTGCGGGACTATCCTCCAGAGGATGAGGAAGGATTCCTGCAATTTGCCAAAGCCTTGGATCACCCGGGAATTTACCAAGCCATTCAAAATGCCACCCCCCTTACCCCCATTGCCAAATACCGGTTTCCCAACTATCTTCGCCGACATTACCAATGTCTTGTGCCATTCCCTGAAAGTTTTCTGGTCATGGGAGATGCCATGTGTAGCTTTAATCCCATTTATGGCCAGGGAATCACCGTCTGTGCCCTAGAAGCGGAAACGTTTGAGAGGTGTTTACAGCACTCGAAGGGTGAGCTACCAGTACTATCCAGAGACTATTTTAAAAAGGCCTCCCGTATTATTGATAACGCCTGGAGAATGGCAACCAGCGTTGATTTTCTCTACCCCCAAACGGAAGGCAAGCGGCCCCTAGGGACTTCCTTAATGAATTGGTATAACGCCCGGCTACTTGCATTGTCAGCCCGGGACAAAAAAATTGCCACTACCTTCCATGAAGTGTTGCATTTCCTAAAACCCCCGACTGCCCTCTTTCATCCCTATATCATGGCACAAGTTCTAAAGTCGGGCTTGAAATCTAACAGATCCTCTTGAGTGAGAGCCGTCTTCTAATCTTGCATTCAAAGTTCCTTACGGCGTTCCCGGCTTTTTTCCTCAAGAACCTCTTTGATGAGGAAATCTAATTTGCCCGATTTAGCGTCCTCCTCAATTTGTTTATGCCACTGCTCTCAATCTGCCTTATAACCCTTAGAAAATCATCGCCTTAAGCGCACGGACTCTTCAGGAGAAAGAGATTCAATGGCCGACTTTATTTCTTCTACTTTAGGCATAAGATTATCCTTGTCCACGCCTGCTTCCACAAAGACTCTGTAACATCGGGAGCCGCCACCCACCAAGCCCAGGATAAAAGCCATGTGGAGCCAACCTGGAACACGCAGCACAACCTCCACCTCATTAAAGCTAAGATTGGTTTTGCTGCCAATTTAGTCTAGGTTTTTAAATAAAGCTTTATCTAAAGCTTATTCTGCTTCCGGAAAGTTAATGCGACCTTGAGCTCACACCTATTATTACTTCCCCATCGCTTGCCTTCATGGCGTTAGAAATGAACTCAAGTGACTGAAATTGTTACTGGGCGTCACGCTTTTTACGGGCATCTCGATGGATCTAGTGCTGCTAATCCTGTTGGCCGACTTCGAAGCATTGTTTTAGATCTAGGCTCAGGCCCCCCGGGATATAAAGGAGCCCAGTAGATGGCTAATAAATCCGGCACTTCAAGCCAAGTGATTTCACTCCCGAAAGGGGGTGCCGCGCTGCAAGGAATCGGAGAGACATTCGTCCCTGATCTCCACACCGGCACTGGCAATTTTACTGTTCCAGTTGCTCTGCCAGCAGGCCGAAATAGTTTTCAACCCGAACTCAATCTGGTCTATAGCACTGGGAATGGTAATGGACCCTTTGGACTGGGGTGGAGCTTGAGTATTCCCGGGGTGAGCCGCAAAACCTCGAGGGGTGTGCCTCGCTATGATGACTCGGAAAATACCTTTGTCCTTTCGGGTGCAGAAGACCTGGTGCCGATTGAGGAGCAACCTGGAGCCATACAGTACCTACAGGATATCGTGCTGGTATATGACGGCAATGTCGAATACTGGCCCAACTTGGGCCATGGCAACTGGGGTAAACGTATTCACATGCGCAACAGTCCGCATTTCCCTTACGGTCAAGCAGGTCACCGATCCCAACGGCAACCGTACGCGCTATATCTACACCCCATTAGGACTCCTGGAATCCACCGCCCTCATGGGGCGGCCAGGCGAAAACCTAGGCGATTCCGACCAGGCACCCAGTACCCGCTTTGCGTACGACTTCCTGGCATTCGAGCCACATAAGCAACCCATCTCGGTTCGCACCATCCGTCGGGTACACCACATCAACGACACGGATGTGGACTTCATGGAGCGTGATCAAACCATCGAGACCGTCGAATATTCGGATGGCTTTGGGCGGCTCCTACAGACCCGCACCCAGGCCGAGGACATCACCTTCGGCGACGCGAGCCTGCCGCCTGACCAAACCGCACCGAACCAGAACGCCATCGGCTGGCTGGCCTGCCCGGGCGGCCAGCCCAACGTGGTGGTGAGCGGGTGGCAGACCTATGACAACAAGGGCCGGGTGATCGAAAAGTATGAGCCCTTCTTCGCCTGCGGTTGGGACTACCAAGCGCCGACCAATGCCGAGCGGGGGCAGAAGGCGGAGATGTTCTACGATCCACGCGGTCAGGTGATCCGCACCGTCAACCCCGATGGCTCGGAACAGCGGGTTATTTACGGGGTCCCCCCCGACCTGGCCGACCTAGCCCACTTCACGCCGACGCCCTGGGAGATCACCACCTACGACGAGAACGACAACGCCGGCCGGACCCACTACAACGATGCGCTGGAGTACCAGCACCACTGGAACACCTCAAGTAGCGCCGAAGTTGCCTCGTCGACTACGCGGACGCCGAGTTTACCCGTGACACCAGCGAGTCGGTGGCCCTAGCGCGTGCGCTTTATGAAACAGCCCTCGGTTTGCTGGAAATCGAGGAGATCAAGCAGGGCCCCGATCCCTGCAGCGACCCAATAAACCAACTGCAGATCGATGTGGAGTTGAAGCATGAGGTGCCCGAGGAGTGGATGCCATCCTTCTCGTACATCATGGGAAATGTCTCCCAGGTGCAGCATCCCGAGATTGTGCAGACGGCGATCACCGAAATCAACACCATGCTTGCCGCGGATGCCTCATGGGAGAACCGGATGAAAGGTGCCCAGATGGTTGCTGAAAAGGCCCTCTCCCAAAATGGAACCAGCCCCAAGACCGTCGGTTCGGCGTTTGCCGACAGTATAAAGGCCCTCGACTCTGCTTTTGGAGCCTTACTCAGAGATAACCAAGTGTTCGACTCTGTCAAAAACGTTGGCATCAACGCCGGCAAGGGCAGTGCCGTATCCTCCGCGCCTTACCAGAACATGGCAATGTCGCTCAGCCAGGACGCTTTCAGCTACTGTATTTCTCCGAACCCAATCCCCAGAACATTGAGGCTACGAGCGGAGTTGAACCTGCACAAACTCCGCACCTGCCGCAACATCACAGGCATGAAGCGCACGCTCGAACCGTATGCCGCTCCCACCGATCAGATTAGCGGATTACCCCAAATTGGCGCCCGCGGCCAACTCCTGCTACCGGGGGCCACGACCATCGTGCCCACGCCTTACCGCTTCTCCTTCCTGATCGACCGGGCCAAGCAAATCCTCGGCGTCGCTCAACAAATGGAAGCGGCTATGCTCGCCGCCTTGGAAAAGCGTGATGCAGAGACCTACAGTCGGTTAAAATCCAAGCAGGATATTGAGCTTGCTGGCGTTCAAGTTACACTTCAATCTTTACGAGTTAAGGAGGCAGAAGACGGCGTGCAACTGGCGGGCCTGCAGAAAGAGCGAGCACAGATCCAAGTCGACCAGTATGAGACTTGGCTCTTAGGAGATCTAAGTGCCAACGAGAAAGCCAACCTGCAACACTTTGAATGGGTTGCGGCCAGCTATAAAGCAGCTTCTCTCGTATACTGGGGTTTTACAGAAGTGTCTAGGTCGGCCGAATTTGCCATCAAAATGCTTGAAACAAAGGCGCAAATACTCGCGCAACAGGCAAGCTACGAGCGCCGAGCGCAACAATGGGAGTTCGAAAAGTCCCTTGCCGAGCAAGACGTTCGCATCGGCGCACAGCAGGTCACGATCGCTGAGGATCACGTGCGGGTGGTTGGGCAGGAGCGCACCATTGCCCTGATGCAAAAGGATCACGCCAAGGACACCGCCGAGTTCCTGGCCAACAAATTCACCAACGTCGAGCTCTACGACTGGATGAGCGGCATACTCGAGGATGTCTACAGCTATTTTCTGCAGGAAGCTACTGCCGTGGCCAGGTTGGCCGAGAATCAACTCGCCTTTGAACGCCAGGTCACACCGCCAAATTACATCCGACAAGACTATGGGGAGGCGCCTTCCGAAGACATGGTGGCGACAACCTTGACGCCAGGGAAAACTATTGATCGCCGTGGCCTCACCGGCTCGGCCCGCTTGCTCCAGGACATCTACCAGCTCGATCAGTACGCCATCGAAACCGACAAACGCAAGCTCCAGCTCACCAAGACGATTTCCCTGGCGGCCCTGTCGCCGGTGGAATTCCAGCGCTTCCAGGAAAAAACAGGTGTGATCACTTTCCGCACACCCCAGGAGCTCTTTGACCGCGATTTCCCCGGTCATTACCTGCGGCTTATCAAGCGAAGCGGGTGAGGGTTTCCGTCATTGCCCTTATCCCTTCGACCCAAGGCATCCATGCAACGCTTGCCACCACCGGCGCCTCTCGCGCGGTCATTGGCGGAGATGTGTTCCAGGAGGCAGTTGTTCGACGCGATCCGGAGATGGTAGCGCTCACCTCACCCCGGGATGCCACCGGCCTCTTCGAGCTACAGCAACAGTCGGAAATGCTTTTTCCCTTTGAGGGCTTGGGCGTCGATACTACCTGGGAATTCCGCATGCCCAAGGCGTCGAACCCGTTTGACTACAAGACCCTCGCTGACGTGCTGATTACGATTGAATACACGGCCCTGCACAGCTCCAACTACTACCAGCAAGTCACCCAGACCTTGAAACCAAGAGTGAGCGCGGATCGGGCCTTCAGCTTCCGTCACGAACTCTCGGATCAGTGGTACGACCTTCACCATCCGGACCTTATCCAAGCGCCGAATGTACCCATGACCGTCAAATGGAAGACCCGACGCGAGGATTTCCCTCCGAACCTGGAATCACTGAATATCGATCAAATAGTGCTTTACTTTGTTCGCAAAGAAGGCAAGACCTTTGAGGTACCTGTAACCAAGCTCCAATTTACCTTCACTGACAAGACGGGAGAGCACAAGCCAAAAGGTGCTGCCACCTCCATCGATGGGGTGATCAGCACACGGCGCGGCAATGGAGGCACCTGCTGGATACCAATGACTGGCAACACACCGGTCGGCGAGTGGGAGCTGGCTCTGCTTACTCCTTTGAAAGATGGCAGAAAGCCAGAGGAAGTATTCAAAAACGAGGAAATCGAAGACATCTTGTTTGTCATTACCTACTCGGGCAGGACGCCGCAATGGTCCGCATAGAATCGCGACCTCACCGCCCCAAAGCGCAGATAAAGGGCTGGCACCACCACCATGTTGAGCATTGTTGAAGTCAAAAGGCCGAACAGGATCACCATAGCCATGGGCGCTTGGATTTCGCTTCCCGGTTCGCCGGCGCTCAACGCCAAGGGAATTAGGGCCAGGGCTGTGCCCAAAGCGGTCATAAGAATGGGAATAAGGCGTTCCTTGGCCCCCCGGATGACGGCGGTAAGGGGCTCCCGCACGCCCTCTTTCTCCACCAAGTGATGGATATGGGCAATCATCATCACTCCATTACGGGTCGCAATCCCAAATAGGGTAATAAAACCAATCAGGGAAGCCACGGAAAGTATTCCCCCGGACAGATAGACGCCGATCACGCCTCCCATGAGGGCCAAGGGCAGATTCACCATGACCAAGCTGGCATCCCGCGCCGAATGAAATGCCATAAACAGCAACAGGAAAATGCTGAGAACCACCAACACCCCCAGAATGGACAGAGTGCGGGAAGCCGTTTCCGCGCTCTCGAACTGACCACCGTACTCAATATGATAACCTGCCGGCAGAGGAACCCTTTGCTGAACTTCTTGTTGTATTTCCTCCACCACGCCCACTAGATCCCGTTCTGCCACGTTGGCCATGACCACCATCTTGCGCTGCACATTTTCCCGGCTGATGGTATTGGGACCCCGATCCTTGCGGATCTCCGCCAGGGCGTGGAGAGGTAGACGGGCACCGCCCGGGGTGGTGATCAAGGCCGCCCGAACAGCCTCCAGATCGGCTTTGACTCTCGGGTCATAGCGCACCACCAGATCAAAGCTAGACTGCCCCTCTAAAATTTTAGAAACCGACTGTCCATAGAAAGCCGTGGTCACTGCCTCCGCCACCTCTTGCACCTGCAGGCCATGGCGGGCAATCGCTTGGCGTTTGAATTTAATCGTTAGAAAGGGAATATCCGCCTGCTGCTCCGTAGTCAGGTCCACCACACCGGGTATTCCTTCCATCACAGTCCTAACCTGCTGCCCCATCCGGCGCAATTCATAGAGATCAGGCCCAAAAATCTTGACCGCGATATTGGCCCGCGTCCCCGAAAGCATATGATCGATGCGGTGGGAAATGGGCTGACCAATGTTGATTTGCATCCCGGAGATAGCCGCTAAATCTGCCCGCAGGTCGGCGAGAAAGGTCTCTTTGCTCCGCTCTCCCCCCCTCAAGCTCACATCAATCTCGGAGGCATAGATGGCCTGGGCATGGGGGTCGAGTTCGGCACGGCCGGTGCGGCGGGCGGTGGCCACCACCTCCGGATGCTGGAGCAGAATTTCTTCCACCCTTTGGCCTAAGCGATTGGACTGGGCTAATGAGGTCCCCGGCAAAGTCAATGCGCTGATGGTGAGACTACCTTCATTAAAAGGCGGCAAAAAGGATTGCCCCACTCCAGCAAGGGCCCCTAACGTAGCGGTTAAGGCGATGAGTGCCACCAGGGCAATGGTTTTCCAACGGGTTACGGTGGCGGTAAGAAACCGTTCATAGTGCCTTTTAAGGTACCCCACGAGCCGGGTTTCTTGGTTAGCCTGAACAATCCGTGCCCGAGGCAACAGCAAAAGGCTCAGCACAGGGGTAACGGTAATGGCAACCAACAGGGAAGCCGTCAGGGAAATGATGTAGGCCAACCCTAGAGGCTGCATCAAGCGGCCTTCCACCCCAGAGAGAAAAAACAGAGGCAAAAATACCAAGATAATGATCAAGGTGGCAAAAACAATGGAACCTTGGATCTCCCGGGTTGCTGACAAGACCACCCGGCCCAGGGAGCGCCGTTGCTCCTTTTCTCGCAGTTGATTTTCCCGAAGACGACGGACAATATTTTCCACCACGATAATCGCGTCGTCCACCAGGGCCCCCAGGGCAATGGCCATTCCCCCCAAAGTCATGGTATTGAAGTTCGCGCCCAGAGCCTTCATGGTGAGAACGGCCGTCACCAGGGACAAGGGAATGGCCAGCAAGGTAATCACGCTGGCCCGGAGGCTCATCAAAAAAGCAAACACAATGACCACCACCAGGATGGCCCCATCCCGCAGGGCTTCTAACAAGTTCTCAATAGCCACGGTGATAAAATCCGCCTGCCGGAAAATATGGGTTTTGAGGGTCATTCCCGGCGGCAAAGCCGTTTGGATGTCAACCAAAACCTGATCAAGACGTGCGGTCAGTGCCAAGGTATTGGTGTCGGGTTGCTTTTGAATCCCAATAATCACTGCTGATTCCCCATTATGGGCGCCGGTACCCCGCTTGGGGGCCGGACCCAGGGCCACTTCTGCCACATGGCGCACCAGCACCGGCTGGTCGCCACGCTGGGTAATAAGGGTTTCGCGGATATCTTCCAGGCGCTGGACCCGGCCTATCCCATGAATGAGGTATTCTTGCCCCCCCTGTACATAGAACCCAGCCGAAATATTCTGATTGGTCTTTCGTAACGCCTCCACCACTTGGTCTACCGCAATATCGTAGGCAGCCAAGCGTTCCGGCTGAATGATCACCTGGTATTGTTTGGTATCGCCGCCGATGGGAATCACCTGGGCTACTCCCGGGACAGCCAGC
The DNA here is from genome assembly GCF_004421105.1 of Nitrosococcus wardiae. NCBI lineage: Bacteria > Pseudomonadati > Pseudomonadota > Gammaproteobacteria > Chromatiales > Chromatiaceae > Nitrosococcus > Nitrosococcus wardiae. Next base: position 2,551,263 of record NZ_CP038033.1, on the reverse strand, counting down.
AAGCGGCGGCGCAATACCCAGTCCGCCTTGGTCTTGAGCTCAAGGGCGCTGTGCCGATCGGAGGTCAAGGCAATAAACATAATCTCGCCCATAATGGAAGTCACCGGCGCCAGCATCGGCGGCGGAATCTGGGGTGGAAGGGCGCCGCGCACCAATTGCAGTTTCTCGGCCACGATCTGCCGCGCCCGATAAATATCCATCCCCCAGTTAAATTCGATCGTGATCACCGCAATCCCCACACCGCTGGAGGAGCGCACCCGCCGCACGCCGCTAGCTCCATTAAAGGCCGTTTCCAAGGGAAAAGTGATCAGGGTTTCCACCTCCTCCGGGGCCATGCCATGGGCCTCAGCCACCACCGTCACCCTAGGCGCGGTCAGATCGGGAAACACATCCACCGGCATCCGCCCGGTCTCCACGCCGCCCCACACCAAAAGGGCTGCAGCGCCAAGAAGAATCAACAAGCGTTGCTTCAGGGACCATTGGATGATTTTGGTGATCATAGAATCCTCAATGGGCGTGACCGTGACCTGGTGCGGCGGGCGAAGCCGCCGCCAGGTGAACCAGGTAGGCCCCTTGGGTGACTACCCACTCGCCGGCGCTGAGTCCTTTCAACACCTGCACAGTGTCCCCTTCGCGAATACCCAATTGCACGTTGCGGCGCTCGAAGGACTCCCCTCCTACCAGCACATAGACCACGTCTTGGCCGTTGTGATCCACTAGGGCTGAGCGGGGAACAGCAACGTCCCGGACCTTTTTACCCGTCAGCACCTGCACCCGGGCAAACATCCCAATCCGCAGAGCCTGATTGGGGTTAGGAAACTCAAATATCAGGGGTGTTGTCCGGCTCACCTTATCGACTACTGTGCTAAAAGCTACTCGTTGCCCTCCCTGCTCCGGGTCAATCCGGAAAGGCTGGTCAAAGCCATCCACTTCAAACCAAGCGGCGGTAGGATGATGCAAGCGTCCCAGATCCGCCTCCGCGATTCGGGCTTCCAGCCACAATCGATCTAACTGCACCACGTGAAATAAAGCCTGGCCTACTTCCAGGTAACTGCCTGCCGCCACCTGGACCTGGGCCACAGTGCCGCCGATAGGCGCCCGGACGGGCACCCCCGAGACAGCCCCAGAGGATTGGAGTTGATATTGCTCCAGGCGACGCCGGGCGGCTTCCAATTCCGCCTTGGCGATGGCCTCCTCCTTCCGCGCCGCCACCAGACGGTGTTTGGGGGCCGCATTTTGCGCCCACAGTCCTTCCAAGCGCTGGCGCTCATGGACAGCAAATTGATATTGGGAACGGGCCTTTTGCCCCGCCAATTCTAAGGAAGCAAAATCGGCTTCAACGGCGAGATGGGGGGCGATTACCGCCAGGATTTGACCTTGCTCAACGGACATGCCCACGCGGGGAAAATTGGTGCCCTGGGTGAGGAGATGGCCCGCCGTCGGCGCATGAATCTGAGCCTCTCCATCGGCGCGGGCACCCACTACCCCCGTGGCGGCAACCGACTCCCGGAGGGTATGCTGGCGGACCGCTTCAAGGGCAAAATCAACCCGCCATTGCTGCTCCAGCAAGAAAGTGATCCCATTCTCTTCTTCCGCTTCAGGGGGATGGGCTTGAGCGGCTGCCTCCCGGTCCGGATAAACAGTCACCGCTCCCAGTAAATGGGTCACCGTCACTCCTGGTGCTACCAGCCGGATAGCCAATTGCCGCCGCCCTGAATGCTGGGGCGTAACTACCGGCCGGAAAATCCCGGGAATTTGGGGGGCATCAACGACAAATTTTTCGAGTTCGAGGGGGAGATCTCCCCCTCCCAAGAATACGGTCACCCGCCCCTCAGCCATGGGCTGGAAACCCTCAAGCCGCGTCAAATGGGCCGCAAAGGGAGATTCTTGGCCCACCACCAGGGGAGGAAACTCCACAAAGAGTTGCGTCTGATCGGTGAAATCAGTGACACTGATCCCTGCCAACTCAGGCGTACCGTCCTGGACCGGTGCTTGGGAAGTGCTACAGGCCACCAGTAAAAAGAGTGGCCATAACCACCCGGTTCTCAATCCCCTCATGACAAGCCCTCTCCGGCCAACCGCTCCAGTTCAATCTGGGCCTGGCGGGCGCGGCTTTCCAATTCTAAAGCGCGGGTCACCGTATTCATTTCCTCCCGATAGGCATCAAGCAGCTCCAAGATTCCAATTTCCCCCCCTTCATAGGCGGCTTTTGCGGTGCGCACCAACTCTCTAGCTGCGGCCACATCCCTACGGCGCACCTCTCGTGCCGCGGCAGCCAACTGCCGCACCTCCTGCCAGCGGCCACGAACCGCCCCTTGGGCCTCGGTTAGGGCCAATTGGTATTCACTGCGCACCACTTGGAGCCTGGCCGAAGCCCGATCCCGTTTGGCTTGATCACGATCAAACAGGGGCAGATTGATTCCGGCACTAAAAAAAGGCCCGGCATCACTGCCAAAAGCATCTTTCCCCTTTTTACTCCCTAAACTGAGGGTGAGATCCGGGATCCAACCCCGGGCGGCGGCCTGACGCTCCAAGGCATGAGCATTGGCCTGCTGCTCCAGACTTTGCAGATCGGGGCGATAAGTGAGCATTTGTAACAGCCGCTCTAATGGCGGCAGGGATTGGGGCAACAGGGAACCGGTCACGCCCCTATAAACCGTCTTTTTCTCCTTCGCCCCTAATATCCCCAGGAGGTGTTCCCAAGCCCGATGATGGATAGCCTCCTCGCTCTGCATCTGGGCCCGGACCGCCGCCTGCTCCCGGGTCAGCCGCAAACGGTCATAGCCTGAAATCTCACCGGCGACCTCCCGCTTCTGGACCACGGTTTCAATCACCCCGAGGCGCTCCAACCACTGTTCCAAGTTCTGCAGCAACTCCCACTGATGCAGAACCTGATAAAACCCCTGTCGTATCTTTGTTGTCAGCACTAAGCGCCGAAACTCGGCTTCCTGTCGGGTCGCTTGAACCCGCTGCTTGGCCGCATTGACCTGTAATCCCCGCCGGCCAGAAAAATCAAATTTCTGAGTTAGCCATAAGAATTCATCAATAGAAGCTCCCCCACCGGTATTGGTTTCTTCCCGCTGATATTGAAGCTGGGGGTTGGGCCAAAGGGCGGCTTGGGTGGCTTCGCTCTGAGCCACGCCAATCCGACCTTCCATCCACCGATTCACCTCCGGACGAGACAGCCCCAGACGAATGGCTTCCTGGGCGGTAAGCCATTTGGCAGAAGAGTTGTGGGTTTCCGAAGCGGCCAAAAAAAAAGGAACCGACAGCAACCACAACGTCACCGCCAATCCGATTCCCAAAAACCGATAGCTCATCGGTTTTTTATCAGCACCACTTGGCAGCCGAGGTCTCATCGCTTATTCCACCAAAAATCCCAGCACAGCCTCAGTCAGTTGATGGAGGGGATCAGCGGCAAACAGAAGGGTGATCAGCACCAAACCCCTGGAAACACCAATTATCATTCGATACATCCAGCCGGGTTCCTGGGGGCTGGCCAACAAAGATTCCACCCGCGCCACCACCTGACTGCCCACAAAGGAAGGCAGGGGAACAGGTGCAGAGCGGCGCTGTTGATGGCACCAACGCTCCACTTGCACAATGGTATCCGCCACCAGCAAGCGGTCGCCTACCTGCTTGGCAGCCTCCTCGTCACAGGCCTGCTCGGCGGCCAGGGATAAGTCTTCCAGCAATTTTCGACGGAGCCAGGAAACATGGAGGCAAGCAATCGCCCGGGCGAAAAAATACCGGGCTGGATCATGATGATAGAGGTGGGCACGCTCATGGGCCAGAACGACTGCCAGTTGGGGCGATGAAAGATCACGCACCAATTTTTCGGAGACAAAAATCCGAGCCTGGGAAATCCCCGCCGCAAAGGCTAAGGGCCATTCGCTTTTTACTACCCAGATATCCCGGGAGGCATCAGGAGCACTTGCCAGGGTGAGCGCGCGCACAAACCGGCGCACACGCAACCACTCCCAAATTATCTGCCCCAAAAAAAATAACCCCAGCGCAGTCAATGGGAAAAGTAGAAACCAAGGAAGTTCTCTTTCCATTGAGGTGAAGGGATGCAACAAGCAAGGATAGGCAAAACCTGCCCCGCCAGCCTGGCAATGATCGGAGGCCATCCCCAGAAGACTTAATACAGTGGGTAAAAAAATAAAGCTGGTCAACAACAGCCCTACCGCAGCAGGAGCCACCGTCCAGGCTAACACGTGATTGGCCCGCATCACCGGTGGCAGGGACAAAAACCAACGACGAGCCACAGGATAAAAGAAAATGCAGAGCAATGCGGTCACCCCGGCAAACCCAAACCAGGCCACGAAAGCAAGCGAAAAAACTTCTGCAAACGCCGTCATGGGGAGTCCTCTGGCTGCTGCTTGCGACGCTCTGCGATTAACTGCTCCAAGCGATCCAGGCTATGCTCGTCTACTCGGGCCGCAAAATCTACAAAGGCCGATAACAGATCGTGGCCCTTCCCTTCGGATAAGACATGAACCACTTGGCCCACCCATTGAGCCATCAACTCCTCCCGCTGCACCGTAGGCGCATAGACATAGGCATGGCGGACCTTCTCTCGGCTCAGCAGTTTTTTCCGATACAACCGCTCCAAAGTCGATTGGACGGTATTCAAGGAAATCCCCCGCTGGATACCAATCCCCTGATGCACACCTTTGGCCTCCAGTGCCCCTGCGGACCACAGGTGTTCGAGAACGGCAATTTCCAGCTCTCCCAGGTATGAAGATCGAATCGACAACATCGCCCTGCTACTTCCAAATTGACCATCATTGTCACGAGACCAAAACCGATTGTCAATCGGTTTTGGGCAGAGTCCATATCTTAGCGGTATCGGATTGCAACTCAGAAAGTGCCTGCGCTTGCTCTGGCGTAGGTACCAGTTTGATGGAGACCGTGCGTTTCATATGATGCCTTAAGGCTGTCTTAGCCGCTCTAGCCTCAATCTGTGTCGAGTGTCCGTCGTCCAATAGACAGCCCCCAACACGGCGCTTACCGACCCAAACGCCGTGCCACCAGCAATCAGAAACATGATCAACATTTGATATTCTACCGCTTCCATGGGCTCGGCACCGGCCAAAATCTGGCCGGTCATCATCCCCGGCAAGGACACCAGACCCGTGGCCGCCATAGTGTTAATGATCGGCATCAAAGCACTACGCAGGGCATTTCGGGCCACAGGAAGAGTCGCCTGCCAGCGGGTAGCCCCCAGGGCCAGTTGGGCCTCAACGGCGCTTCGATCCCGCACCAGCCCAGTCAAAAGACTGTGTAAACCCAAGCTAATCCCGGTCATGGTATTGCCAAGAATCATTCCTAATAAGGGCAGCGCGTAGCGAGGGTCATACCATGGATCGGGCCGGACTTGTGTCGTCAAGGCAAAAATAGTGACCAGGCTCGCCGCCAATAGCATACAGCCTGTCCCCAGGCCATAGGACCAAAACCCTGTCATCCGGCGTTCCTGGCGGGCCATGATCTCCCGGCCCGCGAAGAGGATCATGACCAAAGCAGCAACCCCTGTCCATCCAGGAGAAGATAGAGCGAACAGGGTTTTCAAGACGAGCCCGATGAGAGCCAACTGCACAATCATGCGAAGAGTCGCAATCAGGAGTTGCCGTTCTAGCCCAAGTCCCAGGAAAAAGGACAAAGCGCCATTGAGGATCACCAGCACCGAGGCAATAGCCAGATCGAAAGTACCGAGAGGAATATAATTCAAAGCCATTCCTCATGGACATGACCGTTTTCCAAGAACAAACATCGCTGGGCGACCCGGCGAGCCTGGGCTGGATCATGGGTCACCCAAAGGAGGCTGGTGCCCCTGCTTAAGCGTCCCTTGAGGATTTGTTCAACATTGTAGGTGGTTTTATTATCCAGTCCAGAGGTGGGCTCATCCAACAGCAATACCCGTGGGTTAAGGACCAGGGCCCGGACCAGCGCGAGACGCTGGCGCTCACCCGTGGATAAGCGTTCCACGGTCCGGTCCCGGATCGCCGCCGGCAGGTCCAGGGCTTCTACCCAGGGAATCGCCTCCTCCCAAACAAGAAAGTGATCAACTACATAATCGCTCCACCAACCCGGTTCGGAAGGTAAATAAACCACCTGCCGCCGCCATTGGGTCGCTGGCATAGAGTCCCAAGATTTATCATCAAGGCTGATCTCCCCCTCATGGGGATCTAAATCGGCAAGAGCGCGCAGCAGCAAACTTTTGCCGGAACCAGAAGAGCCTTGCACGGCCAGGCATTCTCCATCTTCTAAATCAAAAGAGACCGGAGAAAGGCCCGACCGGCGTAAATGACGAACGGTTAGCATGACAAGTCCACAAGTAAATCCGCCAATCTTTGATAAAGGTATCAAACAGCTTATCCCAAAATCGGGTACTTGAAGGTAGACTTTCAATGGGCCATGGTGTCATAATGCTTATTCCATAATAAATACATCAATGTTTTACTCTATAATTAGTTGCTGCTAGTTACTAATGAACCATTGGTAATATTAATTCAGCAAATCATAAGGCCAAGTGTGCCAGCGCTTGGCCTTTTTTATTGCCAACTTAGTTAATCAGCACGCAACCACAAGAAGCTGTGGTCAACTTCCTTTGGAAGCACAACATAGGGTGTTTTTTAGGGAAGCGCAAGAGGGAATTGAGGGGGCTTTGCGAGGCCTCTTGTGGATAAGTTGCGCACCAGCCGATGGGATGGATATTTCTAAAAAATACTTAAATTTTGACAGCCATTTGCAAGGAGGAAAATAAGCGGGTTTTACAGCAAAAACACCGCTCATAACACTACTCCCCTATCTCGATTTAAGAACAGCTAACAGGGAAACCAGGGAACGCTCCAGGGCCTTGGCAATAAAAACATCAAATACCGCTTTTCCAAATACTTCACCAGCTTTGGCCGCCGCGGCGGAGTGATCTCGGCTGGGTAGGGCACCCTCCAAACACCCCGCTTCCTCAAACATCTCTAAGAGGGTGTCGGCAGCTAATTCGTGAGCGTGGTAGAGAATGGTAATACTGCTGATTTTAACGGATTGGACCCCCGGCAAAGCGGCGATCCGTCTCTTGAGGGCTTCAGCTTGAGTGGGATAATGTTTAATAAAGGATGAACGGACCCGTAACCTACCTGGTAAACTATGGATATAGTATGCCACCTTCTTAACCCCTTTCTCTTTATTTAATATAAATGATAATAATTATTATTTAATCTACTCTACTTCAGTGTTTTTTTTTCCAGCAATAGACTGATTACTTTTTTAAAGAAAAATTTGATCCCCAAACTAATGACGGTGACCACAGTTTTAAACCCCGCAAAACCTCCGGGCGTACGGAAAGAGAAAATTGGGAAGCAGCAATGACAGCCATCATCGATTTTATCGGCAAGCTCTCCTCCTGATGGGTTGGGCGCTTCGTGGCAAAAATAGCGCCTGTCCCGGAATGCACAAATACCTGTCAATTATCGAGTCCTTCCATGTGCCGGGCGGAACATGGGTATTACCACCTCAAGGTGTAAGACACCCGCGCAGTCGCGCCACGTGCGGCAAGATGACTCGTATTACTCCCGCTACGCAGCAACTGGCCAAAGACAGTGTGGTATTGATTGTTCAGCAGGTTCTCAATACCAATTCGCAAAGTGCCGGGACCCGCATCGAAGCTACTATACAAATCAACGACGGTATAGTCCTCCACCTCGCGACCGCCGAAGCCGACACCATCTTCTGCGGCATCATCGCGGTTGCCGGAATAGAGCACCTGCAGCCGGGCGTTCCACCAGTGGAAGGGGCTGTATTCTACATAACCAGTCAGCTTCAAAGGCGGGATACGAAAACCATTCAGAGCGATATCTTCACCTGTGGCCGGCTCCTCCCGCTCCCCTTTCTGCCAGGTAAAGGTACCCCCGATTTTTAGCTGGTCACTGAAAATATAATCCAAACTGCCCTCAGCGCCATAGATATGCTCGGGGGTACGCTCCTGTACCAGCGAGAAATTTTCGACGAATACCCCACCCAAATCAGACTCGCTGTAGAACCCTGCGGCAGAGATTCTTAGACCCCCGAAGCGCCCGCGCATTCCTATCTCAAAGTTGTCTATGATCCGGGGTTCTAGATTGGAATCGGTGACGTTGAAGCCTGCGGGCGCAAAGCGCAGCTGTAGGCCAATGTCCGGAAGCTCAAAGGATTGGGAAAAGTTGAAATAAAGATCGAGGGGAGAAACAGGAGTATACACCACACCCGCATTAAAGGTGGTTTCAGAATAATGAATTTCACCGCCCTCGATTTCATTGCCCTGCCCCAGGGTAACAAAATCATCAAAGCTGACGTCTACCCATTCATGGCGAATACCACCCCGCAGGATCACCTGATCCAGCGGTATCACTTCGAATTGGCCGAAAACTCCATAGGACTCCGTGGTCGTCTCCGGCACGAAGGTTCGCTCCTTGTCGGTCACTTCGAAAACCCTGCCCCCCGAGGCATCAAAGACGTCACCATTGAAAATGGTGGCCGGCTGTTCCGTTTCCTCATAATTAATGTCAGCCCCCCAGAGCAGGAAGGCATCCAGGTCTTCCAGCAGTGGAAGGGGCGTGTCGATGGTCAGGCGTCCCCCGCTCACTTGCGAGTCCAGAAAAGTCTGCGCTACAGCATTCCAACCGCTGAATGGGCGCCCATCAAAAGGAAAGAAACGGCTATGGTAATCCCGATAATAGGCTTGAGCTTGAATCTTACTGCCCAAGAGATCCTCTTTGATATACCCCAAGTTAAGGAGGAGGTTCTCGTTCGCCGTCTGCTCGTCAAGCTGAAGCCCTTTCAGTGCTTTTGCCTTCACGCTCCCTGGTGGGAAATCATTTACCGCCGGATCGGAAATAAAATCCGTATCCTGTTCCTGGTCGAGATAATTAACGCTCAATTCAAGCCGTTGGTCAGCACCAAATTCATAACCCAGTTTGCCTAGTAAATCCAGTGTGCCCGTGTCCGAAAGGTCGCCCTGGCTAGGCTCCGGCGGAATACGGTCACCTTCCGCATCGAAGAAACCCTGCGTCTGTTCACCACTGAAAGAGAGGGTGTAGTCTACCGGTCCCTTTTTGCCCAAAACCCTTTGCACCAAACGGCCGCTAAGGGCTTCATCATCCATCTCGGTCAAGCTGGTACCGCCACCCAAAACGGTTTCAAATTCGATCCCTTCTTCTCGTCGTCCCTGCAACGTATTGATGTAAATAATGCCGCCAGCCGCGCCGCCCCCATAGACAGAACTACCCCCGTGAACAACTTCGATACTTTCAATGGCCGACGCTTTAATATTAAACAGGTCCCGGGAGACGTTCCGGTTGGTATTCATAGGAACACCGTCAATCAGTACCAGGACGTCGCGGCCGCGCAAAGTCTGATTAGAGTTGGTAAAGGTCTGACTCGCGGGCGCCATTCCTGGCACCATTCTCCCCAGGATTTCTGCGACGCTCTGGGTCGTTTCCTGCTGCTTCTCAATTTCTTCCCGCGTGATCCGAGTGACATAGCGGGAGAGAGTATCGAGGGCACCGGCTTGACGTACCGCCCTTACTTCAATAGCGGGTAGCTTAAGATTATTTCCCTCTGCCTCATCGGCCATTGTCTCTCCTGGTACGCCAAGCAGTAAGCCTAAAATCCCTAGGGTGAAGGAGCAATGGGCAAGCCCCCGTACCGTAACCCATGACTGAAGACTCGTCCTCCCTCCTGTGGCCGAGAATGCATTACCTTCACAGATTGCTTTGTAGGAGAAAAGTCCCTTTGAATTAACCTTTTGATGGGGAGCAGGTGGCGAGATAGCCGCCAAACCCAAAAACCATCTCCCGCTACGCCAACCTGGAATCTGCCACATTTCTCAATTCTCCTCCGACCCAAACACTTCATAGAAAAAACCATGCCTGGCTGTCTTTTGATGGAGGACATCAGAAAACAAAAGATGGCTGGCTAGGTATCCTAGTTTCTTATTTTTTTTCTTTTTCAACTCAAGAAGCCCCACTCTAATGGGAGCAGTGCTATGAGCGTAGCTCTGCTGACAAAGAGTATTTACTTTAATTAACACCACCCCTCGTTAATTCGAGTCTGCATTTAAGTGCAAATACGAATTATTATCATAAAAAATATGATCTATGTCAATACTCATTATTAGATTTGACGTAGAAAAACATCAACCCTCAAAAAACTAATTTTTTTCTTATACTTATCAATACTCCAGACAGTTTTAAGCTGCCGTAGCCCCATAGTTTTGCAGGGTTTCATAGGCGGGATGGGATTTTATCAAACTGAAGTCTAAACCTAACTTTTCAGAAAATCGTTGGAGCAGATGCGCGTTGAATTTACGGATTTTCCAGCTCATGATAGAAATGACGTGCCCCTGTGAGTTTGAAGCTTGCTGACGGTCTTCAAGTTTAAGCAGATTCAACACGGTCATGGCGGCATTGAAGTGAAAATGAAGGGCTTCTTTGCTTCGCGCCTGGCAGTCGGACAAGCCGGTAAATTGCTTAGCGTCACGAAATAGAAATTCGATTTGAAAACGGGCTTTGTAGTACCGATACATCTGCTCCGCAGAGAGTTCGGTATCGGTCGAAAATAGCAGAGCGGTCTGCAACCTGTGCCCATCTGGCTTGAGCAAATAGGTGATGCGGATCGTGCGTTTGAGCCCGACACTGTGGACGACTGTGGTGTAAATATAGACCCCCTCCATTTCCCGGACCCACTTAAGGCGGCTCAAGTCGTCAAATTGCACCTTGCCGTCGTACTGCCTGCGACGGCCCCGGGGTTTTTGTGGACCCTGGTAGAGATAGCGTAGGTTGGCGTCGTGGCGAAGCTTGCCGATCTGATGAAGACCGATGTCCACGACCCCATCAGTAAACTTCTTTTTGCTGTAATAGCCGTCGGTGACCAGGTAATCGATAACGCGTGCCGGTCTTCTCTGAGATGCTGCAAGTACCCATCCACTCGTGTTTCATCCGGATGCTCAGGGGGAGGCGTCTGGCGGGTGGAGAAGCTGTAGGCGGTAGCATATTCCACATCCACGAAGGCCAGCGTAGAGATTTCCAGACCCTTCTGGGCCCTATAGTGCGTGCTGTTGTAGAACTTATCCAAACCATAGGTGTGCCGACCACTTTTTTCACTAAAGCTGCAATCCATCACGGCAATAAGCCGGGTACGCTGCGCCAAAAGATCGGCTAAACACAGACGATTGAACTCGACAAAATCAAACGGTCGCCGGAACCACCGGGCGTACGTCTTCTCATTGAGTTGGCTATAACAGCTTAAATTACGAAAGGTGGCTTTGCCACGCAGACACATCCACGTCGTTAATAACACCTTCATAAACTTACGTTGCGCCGTGGAGAGACTGGACATTTGAGCTAAAAGGGTTTCTATTATCAATGTAGGGGCCTTTGGTTATCGTCAAAAAATGGCGTTGTCGTAGACACCATTTTCCGATACCAGCAGGCCCCTGCCTACAGCAACAAGGTATAAAAACTGTCCGAACTATTGACTTATAAATTCAACAGCTATTCCTGGTGCTTGCAGAACCTGTAGCGACAATACTCTAGTTAGAGAAAATCCATGAGAGATTTCTTGAAAGTATTTGAGCAGATCATCGTTCTTGCTCTCATTGTGATGATGGCTTTTGTTCTGCTCATGACAACCATTGACCTGGGCTGGCTCATCGTAAAAGACCTTATCGAGCCGCCTGTACTGCTGCTCGACGTGGATCAGTTGCTGGATATCTTCGGCTTTTTTCTACTGGTACTGATCGGGATTGAGCTTCTGGGAACCATTAAGGTGTATTTCGATGAGAAAGTTCTTCATGTGCAGGTGGTGTTAGAAGTGGCGATGATCGCCATCGCCCGTAAAATCATCATCTTAGACGTGAAGGAATTATCTAGCCTGACCCTAATTGGAATTGCCTCCATCGTGATTGCGCTTGCAATAGCTTTCTACCTGGTTAAACAGATATTTCCACTCCATTCCAAGTCCCCCCCTAAAAGAAAGGATTAATAAAATGCCTCCCACTGATTTATAGTGGTTCCCATTTAAAATGAATTGATTTTTTTATGGTAGAGTCCCATAAAATAAAAATACGAACAAAGCAACCCACTTAGACTAGGGTGTTGTATCCAATATTATTCGGTGAAATTAATCCCCCCCTTCAAGTTCAAGATTAACAAAGAAGAGCCGTTCTTTAAGGCAATCCGCTGTTCCAGAACGGAGAGTGACGAAGCATATGCATGTGGATAAGGGGAGTTTTTTGTACACCGGCAACAATGGTCTGGCTTTAATAATTCGAATTTTGGCGCTGATAGCCCTATGGCTGCTGTTGAATTCTTGTGCTTCTAAGCGCCCCCTTGAGGCCGAACAAATGAATGCCCAATCCGGCATGAACGAAACCGACCAAATGCAGGTGGTCGACTGTTTGCTGCCTCCCCAAGTCAGAAGATTGGGAACCCATTTCACCTATATGGCTGCCCGGCGCCCCCTTCGCACTACCGCCAGAGATTGCGCCGTGAGAGGCGGCGAATACGCTGCTTATGACCGGGCCAATTATGCCACTGCCCTTAAGGTCTGGCTGCCCCAGGCAAAACAAGGTGACCCTGAGGCCCAAACCTATGTGGGGGAAATTTTTGAAAAAGGCCTAGGTCTGCCACCAGATTACCCAGCAGCCGCCAAATGGTATCGCCTAGCGGCCCAACAGGGCTATGAGCCAGCACAGATCAACTTAGGTTTCTTGTATGAGAAAGGTCTAGGAGTCGAACAAAACCTAGTTGAAGCCCTGAACTGGTACCGTAAAGCGTCAGGGCTAGAGGAAAAGCAAATCGCTTTTGCATCGTCCGTAGAAGGGATCAGCCAGCAACTGGAACAGCTCAGAAAAGACGCGACCCATTACAAACGAGAGGCCGACTCTCTTAGACTAAAACTCCAAAAGGCACGGCATAAACTTGAACAGACACAAACAGAACTACAGCGCCGCCAGAGTGAATTCAAGCATAGTCAACAGAAGCTGAACGCCTTACAGGAACAGCTTGCTCAGAAAAAAGCGGCGCTAGCGGACAGCAGTAAGTCCAGCGAAATTTTGTACCTCGAAACACAATTGGGGGAACAGAAGGCGGAACTCTACCGTAAGCAGCAACTCATCGTCCAGTTGGAAGAGACTGCAGCACAGCAGCAGCAGGCCTTGAAATACTTGAAGCAAGGAGCAGCCCGCTTTGCCACAGATACTACCGAGGAAATCAAGACGCTCAAAGCGGCACTGGACCACCGCAACGACGACATAACCGCACTACGCCAACAACTGGCGGCAACTCAGGAACAGTTGCAGAAAGCAAGGGCCGATCTAGAACAACGGGATAAAAACTCAAGCGCCAAATTGGTCCAGTTTAAACAACAGCAACTACTTGGGCTAGAGCAAGTAAATCAGAAGCAGTCGGAAAGTTTGGAACAACAGAAAGCTCGGATCAAAGAACTTGAAGCCCTGTTAGCAAACGAAAGTAGAAAAAAAGCGCTTGCCCAAGGAGCCAACAAAAAAATTGCTGTGGTCGCACCCACCATTGAGGTCATTGAACCGCCACTCGTTATTAGCCGGGGGACTCCCGCCGCGCATACCCGCTCCGGACTTGAAGCTCGGCCGGTGGTGGGCAAAATCGTGGCACCAGGAGGATTGCTGGCACTCACTGTCAACGAGCAGGAACAAAGGGTGGATGATCACGGCTTATTCAAGACTAACGTGCCGATCCGCGGAGAGAAAACCCTGGTCAGCATCGTTGCCGTGGACCGTAATGGTAAACGGTCAGCGATCGAATTCACATTGGTACCGGATCGATCGCCAGCCAGCAACTTGTCTGCACTATCCCTGCCCCAGGACGATACTCCACCGAAAAGTTTGTTACCTCCTTCCCTGTTTGGGAATTATTACGCTCTAGTTATCGGCAACAATAAGTATCAGCATCTTCCCCACTTGGATACAGCCATGCGCGACGCTGAGGTTCTCGGCAATATCCTGAAAAATAAATATGGGTTTAAAACCCAGGTGCTGCTAAACGCCACCCGTTACGAAATGATGAAGGCACTCAATGAGTATCGGAAGAATCTATCGGAAGATGACAATTTGCTGATTTACTATGCGGGCCATGGCACCCTGGATAAAGTAAATGACCGCGGCCATTGGCTACCAGTTGACGCCGAACCTGACAGCAATGCAAACTGGATTTCCGTACAGAATGTAACAGATCTGCTCAAGATTATGGCAAGCCGACATCTTCTTGTGATCTCGGACTCTTGCTACTCTGGTGCTTTGACCCGCAGCTCCGTGGCACGTTTAGAAGCAGGGATGACCGCAGGAAAACGAGCAGAATGGGTAAAGCAACTGCTGAAGAAACGCTCTCGGGAAGCATTAAGTTCAGGAGGACTCCAACCGGTCCTTGATGGGGGCGGCGGCGGCCACTCAATCTTTGCTAGGGCGCTGATTAACACCCTGCAACGCAACTCTGAAATCCTAGCAGGGCAACGGCTTTACCGCCAGGTGTCGGCACTCGTCAACGATGCAGCTCAGGCACAGGATTTCGATCAAGTTCCCGAATTTGCCCCCATTCGACACGCGGGCCACTCCGGTGGACAGTTTTTCTTCGTGCCTGTATCTTTTGAATCACAAGCAGCCGTTTGGGGTTCGATGCTTAACCAAGCTTGGAACTGACACCTACAGGGATAATTGTATTGCGTTCGTAGGCAACGGGCTTTGTGAATTAACGCTGCCAAAACGCGGCAGGGCAACAGGAAACCCAGTGTATAAAATCAGAATTCAATATTTCTCTTTGGTTTCTCTTAGACGATAGATCACACCTGCGGTATCGCGTACTAAAAATCTTTTCGAACCCACAATTTCCCCAACAACGTATATTTGCCGACTAGCATTTTGATATAGATAGCCGGCTACATCCCCTTCGCCAAGAATCTGGAGCTGACCATACACATAGCGAGAATCCCCATAACCGGCCACCTCCACCCAATGTCCCCTTTGTAGTTTTTTTTCCTGCTCTATGGAATAGGGCTGAGGGGAAAGTTTCTTTGACTTTTTAGCAGGCGCTGATTCCTCCATTGATACTGTGGCAGAAATCAATCCCGCTTTAAGTCGACTAGATTCAAGCGGCGAAAAAGCAAAAGACGGCCCAATTATCCCCCCTAATAGCCCTGCTAATAATATCCCCCTACTCGGCCGCTTCCACATTACCCGCACCCGAGATATTTTTTTCCACCCGAGCAGGACGGCCATAGTAGAGGATATCGCCCGCACCGGTAACATTAACCTTCAGTGATTTTGCTGCATAAACGACAACATCGGCCGCCCCTCCTGCGAAAACCTTGGCATGATTCGCGTGCAGGTTCCTCAAATCCAGCGTTCCGCTGCCTTCGACGATAACCTCCAACAGATCTACCTGGCCCTGGACGCTTACATCACCGCTACCCGCCACCCGTATCACCAGCGAAGGGACATGGAGTTTTCTCAATACCGCATCTGCCGCCGATAGAATATCAACACGGCTGAGACTTGGGCTCCTCGCTTCTACTTGTACCGGGCCCTCAGTTTGGAAGGAACGCCGCGCGGCAATGTTTAGTATATCCCCGCCCACCTCGGTCTCAATGATGGGATGAAGATTAGAATCAGCATCAAGGGTGGCGCCACAATCGTCGCCGGGCAGGTAAACGAGATCCACGCCTGCCTGTACTGTAATTTGGTCAAAGCATGGTAAGGGGCGGCGAACTACCGAGGGCTGGTGATTGCCCCTTACCACATCATCACCATAGACATTCCCGTCAATCACAATTTTTCCGGTGACGGCTTCTGCCTTTAATGGCTCCACACAAAAAAACCCTAGCGCTATCCCTGCCAAAACTCCATAGTATTTATTCATCGTTTATGACCTTAATTTACTGACCCCTCTAATCGATGGAGTTCTACTCGGCGGTTGAGACCGTTGTTAGGGTTCAGATCAGGCAGAGGCTCCCGTTCCCCTCGTCCTACAACCATCAAACGTTCAGGATCGACCCTAAAACTGGACACTAGATAATTTTTAACGGACTTGGCTCGCTCTTGGGAAAGCCAATTATTATAATTTTCAGAACCCTGGGCATCAGTATGACCTTCAATGATGATACGCTCTTCTTTGAACTGCTCCATATTTAATAACCGCCCCACCTCATCTAGATATGGCCGGGTCTCGTCCAAAATTTCAAATGAATTCAAGGCAAATTGGATCGGCAATGCAATACCCACGGATTTTTTCTTTTCCGCTGCCGGCTGAGGATTTGCCGAGGGTGAAGGTGTCATCACGAGCGAACGGGTTTTAAACTGCGGTTTTGGAGATGCCTTCTCTTTTTCAGGGAAAAGGAGCGCTCCCATTTCATCTGCCGAAGGGGGCTTAGTAAACAGTTTGACCTCTTCGGCGGCTGCCATTCTCAAGCTCAAAACAGCCATCACTATGAGGGGGCATACGCCCCATAATGCCACTTTAAAAAATAATTTTCTAGCCATTACTTTATCTCCTTGCTAGCTACTTGAACCTTCTAAGTTCAAGCTTGCACTAAAACCCCATAGCAAATACTTTTGAAGATAATAGAAATTCGCAGTAGAGTTTTTATTTAGGACCCCACCGCATTACTAAGCCATCAGTGTTAAAAAAAACCACTTGGGTACGATACTCCCACGACTCGCCCCATTCCCATTTGCGGGTCCCCTGACAGGTATTACAAGGTTCCCCCCATGCAGCACGCACTTGTTCCTTAGTCATTCCTTTCGCAATCATACCAGCGCGAATCACTTCTACCATTTGAGGATCCCAATCAGAATGCTTGGCGACAAAATCCTCCCGCCGCACCGTCGGAGTTTCACAGGCGACTATCCAACTGATCACTACAATGATCATAAAGTGTTTCATCGCTTAACATCCCTCAATTCATGGCTTTTTCGAGAGCATTATCCACGACTTTGAATTCCGCTCCTGCAAAGGCAAAACGTTCCTCCTGATTCTGGTCAAACTCACCGTCCTCAGTTAAAGGCAACGAGGAAGCGGGTATCGATTGAGTTGCAGCAATAGCGCGAATCTTATCCAGTCCAGCCGGTGCAGCAACCGACAAAGTAAAAGGAGCACCAGCCGGAGGAATACGATAAACCTTGCCAGGTAAGGTATAATTATCACTTTGGTGAGGATTTGGAAATAGCGTGGCCATTTGGCCAGCAGCATTGATGCTCACGATACGCACAAACATGGGTTTAGTGACTTCAAAAAAAACTTCTAAATGCTCCCCAATCTGTAATTCGCTTTTATTGAGCCATACTTTGAGGGTCCCCAATTCAGGTCGAGGCTTAGGGGGATCAGAGATTTCATGTGGAGCCTCTGCCATGATCTCAACCGTTTCCTGTAATGCTAAATCCCGGAGATTTTGCTGGTAATTTTCGATCATTGCGTTTACCTGGCGTCGACGTGCTTGAGTTTGGAGTTCAATAGGAATATTTTCAAACAGGGCTAAATAAACTTTTTCACTAACGGGAGCAGCATTCCCTAAAGCGTGTTCAGACTTAAAAGCTTGAAGGGCGTCCAAGGTGGCTTTATCCAAACGTCCCGTCACTTCTACCGGCTTGCCATATAGGTAGAGATATTCCTGAATCCTGGCAATTCGATCAGCTTCCTCAAAGCTGTAAAATTCTTCACGTACCGCATCAAGCACAATGGAATCCGGTTCCGCATTAGGAAGCAAACGCCAGTAGGGTAATTTTTGGTACTTGCCTACCACTTGGATTACACTGAGCTGGACTAAAAGCCGCACCGCTGCATGCCGGCCTTGAATTTTTTTGATATTGCCACGCAATCCCAGGGTCTGCCCATAAACGGTAAAGCCCAATTGATCCTCACCGACTCCTTTATGCACTTTGATATTATTGACTGCCTGCATAAAAGGAATGCCAGTGAAAGTTCTGAAATCCACCATGTTGAAATCTAGGGTAATGCTTGCCAAAGAATTTTTTCGAATATCCCCAAACTCCAGTGCTATAGGTAAATCTAGTTCTTCTAGAGTACCGCCAAGATCTAGGGCCTTTTCCTTAGTCACCAGCCCGCGATCAAATTCGGTAATTCCACCTACTAACACCACATTGGGTAAGAGCTTCTCTCCCCACTCCGAATAGCCGGTCTGGGCCGTATTCAACATAAATTCTGGATCGTAGGGAACATACAATATCCCACCGCCAATGGAGTTGAGAGTGCTTTTGACCATCTCCGTAATATCGCGGGGAATCTCACCACTGGTGGGTAGGGATGTGCCGGTATTGTCAGTCATCGGCTTAGACATGATTTTGAGCGGACCGCGGCCATAAATCATATTAGCTCGCCCTAATCCCCTCACCGCACGACTGAATATAGTCGTTTTAACTTCAGGCAGCGTTTTATTTAAATCAATATTTACATTCTGAGGATTAAGGCTACAAGCAGAGATAAGTGCAGCAGTAGCACTCGCTACAAGAATTTTGCATATTATAGATTGAAGCCTGGTTTTCATTTCACTGCCTCTGTTACCGCATAGGACAAAACATAAGACTTACTCCACACAGATTTTCATTTAATCTGATTAGGCCGAAATAAGAGGCGTAGTATAGCGCCATAAGGCCCTATATTGGTATTCATCCCCACGGACGATGTGCCGTAACCTATTTTCAAAATAGATTTTAAAAAAATGGTCCTATACTGTAAGGCATTATTTGCCTGTCCTGGAATGGCACATTAGCAGTCAAATAAGAATATGATTGGTTTATTTTGCGATCGCTGCTGCTCCTCGATTATCAGAATTATTAATGATAACGGTTCCAGGGCCCAATTTCGCACCAGGCCCTAAAATAATATTTCCTTGACCAACCACGTTAGTATCTCTATCGGTAATCAGCGTTTTGTTCTTGTTTTTCGTGGCGCTTAGCTCTCGACCTTTTGCTTTCATAAGAACAAAAGGGATATTAACCCCTGTCTTTAAGGAATCATCTACTGGAGTATCCAAGGGTATACCATCATCAAGATCAGAACTCATCCCTACTAGGGGGGACATCAACACCAGCGAGAAAAATATTCTTTGTAATTTTCTTTTTTTTTGATACACGGTATTACTCCTTCTCTTAGCGTTATCAAGAAATAGCCATCCCTGGCCTTTCTTCGTCCATACTTTTGATTACTCGACAACAACAGAACCTTGATTGGCCTTCGCCCCACCTAAAAGCCCACCAACTGCTATATTAGAAGAATTCTTAACGTCGGCTTTGTTGGAAATAGTCGACCCTTTAACCGCGGAACCCTTGATTTTCACTGTCCCCTGATTGGCCTCAGCACTCCCCAAAAGTCCACCAACCGCTATATTGGAAGAATTTTTAATGTTGGCCTTATTGGTGATAGTTGAGCCTTGAATCTTTGAACCTTCAGCCAGCACACCCGTTGCCATGCTCATGCCTGCCACCAAAGCTACTAATACAATCATCTTTTTCATCATTCTATACCTCACAAAGTAAGTTTGTTATTAATCAACAGCGTGTATAACTTTTTATCCCAATCAATGAACTCCCATAATCGGGGTCATAAAATGCAAGTTTGAACTGTTGTCCCCTCACATTGAAAAAAATTATAATCCGTTGATTGAATTCACTCCTGTTAAAATTATCACCACAATAATGTTAAAAAATCACAAACTCTTATTTTTTCCTCCTTTACTAAGCCAAAGTATGAGTGAGAGGGGCAAATCTTATAAGATATCAACCACCCCTCGCGCGCCATCCCCCACCAAGGTAAATGCCGCCCAAAAAAAGGGATGAGACCAGTATTGCTGAATATTCTGATCACCCTCTTTTAGATTAACTTGCTGAGCCTCCCGAGCATCCTTTATCAAGCTAAGTTGCGCTGAACGCAAAGCCTCGCTCCATCCTGTAGTAGGCATTTCGCGCATGTGTTCAAACAATCGGGTCATCAGCTCTTTCGTAGCGACGTCTTCAACGACCCAGTGCGACACCAATAACGAGCGAGCACCGGAAAAGAAAAAAGCACGCGCCAGCCCGGATAAACTCTCCCCACCTGTTTGGGTGCCAGGTCCCCCCGTGTTACAGGCGGAAAGCACCACCAAGTCCGCATCAAGCTCTAACTTGTACACTTCACTGGTATCAATCAGGCCGTCTTCGCCAGCCTCCAAGGGTTGGGAAAGCGAAGCCACTAGCGAGGGCTCCGGTTGACAGCTGAGCTCTGCCGGAAGCAACGCGTGGGTAGCAAAATAGACAATCCGATAGGTGGACAGAGGCAGTGTCCGCACGATCCCTTCGGTAAATTCTCTACCCAAGAACAAATCGGTTAAATGGGGGGGAAAGGTTTTAGCGACTTCCTGGATTTCACTTTCAGTCATCGGTAGCGAGCCAAGGCGTAATAACATTTGCCGGTGTTGCTTGAGCCGTTCCGGCTCGGAAAGACATTCTTCGGGTATATCGACATCAATTTGGGCAACCTCATCCGCCGTATAGGGAATAAAATTATTAAAACCGGCAAACGCCTTTGGCGCTTTGGAAGGCTGTGCAATCACACGCAGATCAATAAAAGAGCGCACAGAGGGGACTAGGCTGAGGGCACTACGCTGCGCCAACCATTTCACCTTGGTGTAATCATAATTTTCAATAGAGGGAGGTGTTTCAGTGACCAGCAAGCCAAAAGGCAAACTTAGCAGGGGACCGGAGGGAACCGTAATGAGATGTTCCACCTTTTTAATTTGCTTGGCCACAGACGAAAAGAGTTCCTGATAGAGCTGATGGGCACGAACCACGTCAAACGCTGGCAACCCCCCATCGGGCTGTGGTGTAATCTTACTCCGCAGCTCCTCTACGGCAAGCGCCGCTTCTCTTATTGAAAGCTCCAATGGATGGGCGCTGACTTTACCGTGGTGAGCAAGAAATAAAAAGCCACCGGTGTCTCCTAGCAACACTTGCACTAGGGCCTCGTGGGGCTCAATTAATTCAAGCACCCGATCAGTGTTAGTCACCGTATCAATCACTTGGTTATAACGAGGAAATGCAGCCTGAACTTGCTCGCTCAACTTCCGGATGCGTTGATTAATCTCCACGAGTTCAGCGCTCAATGCTTTGAGGCGTTCTCGGTTTTGCCGCGCTTCCGGTTGCGCCACTTCCGCCTCATAGGCCCGGTACAAAAGGTGGCGTTCATCTTGGGCCTCTTGAAATGCACGGATCACTTCTCCCGCATGGCCTTCAGAGGCCGCCAACCGCGCCGCAGCACGAGCAATATCCTGAATTGTCTGCCCGCTGCGTACTAACTGCCCCGCCTCGAACATCTCCGCATAAAGAGCAGGACGCTTTGCAGGCTGCGCTTGCGCTACTTCAAAGGCTGTTTTGAGATAGGGCTGTAGCTGCTCGAAGCGAAGACTACCATTTTGATTTTTGAGAAGCTTGATTCCACGGCGGAAGGCAGTCATAGCCTCATCCAGACGACCTTGTTCGCGATAGGCCTTCCCGAGTTCCAGATAAGTAACCGCCCCTGGCCGCTCCCGGGGCGCAATTTGCCCCCAGAGGGTAACCGCCGTACTCAAGTGCTGCTGACGCTCCCCGCCTACCTCTTGGGAAGCCGCAATTTCTGCATCCACCCGAAGTAGTTCCGGTTCCCATGTGGGTGGCACCTCCTGGGCAGCCAATAAAATCTCGTTTGCCTCTTGCAGCACTTTTTCTGCCTGTGCCGCTTTGCCAAGCCGGTGCAACATTGCCGCCTCCAGAGACAAACTCTGCACCATATCGACAGAGCCGGAAGCTTGAGTCCTATGGAGGATCTCCATATCTGCTCGTTGCCCCACAGGCAAGACTGTTTGGCCTCCCTTCACCCTCTCGCTAGCAGCAAATACAGACGTGCGTGAAGCCAACTCTCGCCTCAGTTTGGTGGCTTGGCGCGCTAATTCAAGGGCCTTTTTAAACTGCCGCTGATTGGCGGCATGGAAACCTCGGTAACTTAGATAGCGGGCATAATCCGCCTGATCAAGGGCTTGTTTCGCTATTGTGCTAACCCGTTCAAAGAGGGCTTCTGCTTCAGTGAAGCGTTGCTGATTGCTAAGTTCCAAGGCAAGGTGCATCACCGGATCCAACGTTTCAGGATTGCCCAGGCCTAACAACCGTTCGTGGAGAGCAAGAGCCTCACGGTAGCGATTTGCTGCGGTAACAAAATCTTTGATGCTGTTGTAATACTGACCGGCCGTCATCAACTGGTAATAGACTTGGAGATCACCTGCGCCATACATGCGATCCGCAAGCTGGGCTTCCAAGCGCTGAATAGCCGCCGAAACTGTCCCCTCTTCCTCTAACTTCAATTCAACCTGCCCCGAAAGAAAGCCGATGCTTTCCTCCAGCACACGCAATAGGGCAGGTATTCCATCCGCCAGGAAAGTGGAGCCGTTAATCCGAGCCGCGAGGGCGATATAGGGCCAACCGCCGTTACGTAATCGGCATTGAAGAAGACGTGCCTCTACCCCCTCAAGGAGAGTGGCAGGCTCCTCCTGTTCGCACAGCATTCGCTGTTCAAGGACTTCTCGCCACCATCCCCCTGAGGTCCAGGTCTCAAGGGAAGCTGAAGAAGCCACCTGGTAAAGGCGTCCGCTTGGATGCTCCCAGCGCCCGCAAAAAACTTGGAATATCTGTTCTGTTTGGTCTGCGAAATCAGGATAAGTGGCAGGCTGGACCCGACATTTTTCGCCTACTAGATTAGGGCGAACCAAAATTTCGGCCTCCTGCGCTTTACCCTGCTCACGCTGAAACGCCGTTGACTGGCAGCCCAAGAGAATCAGGAATCCCCCCAGAAAAATAACTAACCGGCTAAGCCACCTCTGCATCAAATGCTCAATCATCTTCGGGTTCTTTAACCCACAGTTCTTCATTCCCTAAATTGGAGAACTGGGATGTGCTCGGATCTCCTGAGGGCATACCCCCTGTCCCGCCTCCCAAGTTGGAGAACCGAGGCGTCGACTCCTCCGTGGAGGAAACAGACTGCGTTCTATCTCCCAAGGAGGGAAGCTGGAACGTCATTTGATCTGCAAAGGGATTACGCCGCGTTCTGATCACCCACAGGGGAGGCTCTTCTATCACTAATACCGGTACCTCCTGGACAAGAAGATTAACTTCCCTGTTAGGCTCTGCTGAAGGGGGGAGAAAACAGGGCGCACCAATCGTGCAACCGTTGATAGTGAAGTTGGGATCCCCCACAGGACCTTCTACCATCACGGCCGTTCCCAAACCGGACACCCCGGCCACCGTCCCAAAGATGGTGGCAGAAGTTCCGGTAGGTTCGATAAATAAACTCGCCAAATTCAATGAATCTTTAACTGTCGTAAAATCACCGCTATAAATTACCCGGGTGTCACCCGCCACAAACCGACCGTTCATTGTCACATTGCGAGCACTGTCAATAGTGATTGGACCCAGGGGAGTAACGGCACCCACGTCATGGCTAAAGATAATATCTCCAGCCCCATTTCCTGCGCTCAGGATCAAAGCTTGCTGGCCATTCACAGGACCATTAAAACGGATATCTGCCCCTGGGGCCTCACCCTGGGTAGTATCCAGTTGCACCGCCATCCCCAATAAAACAGCATCATTGAAAATAATGGGCTGCCCTTGAGTCACGACATCGGCATTGAGGGTAGTCGTGGCCCCTGCCCCCACCAATGTCAGGGAAGCATCATCGACACCACTTAATCCCGGAGCTGATCCCAAAGCGTTCACGGTAATGGAACCACCTACCGGCGTTCGCAGGATTACCGGGTCCCGGAAGACGGCCTCAGTCACCGTGATTCGATGGGCACCATCCGCCCGGCCAATAGTAATGGTTTCAAAACCCTCCTGAAAGCGTCCAAGCTCCTGGTTTGTAAGCTGGAACCCACCTTCTGACCGGCCTAGCGTAATAGGTTGTTCAGGCGACAAGGGTTGTAAAATCAGCCGCCCTGAGCCGGCAATGGAGGCGCCTGCTTCAGTCCCATCAAGAACATCAAGGGTATCGGTAGTCACCACAAAATCGCTACTGCCCACCATGGATGGGCCTAAACGAAGCCCATTGATATCTGTAATCCTGACCTCATTTGCGCCGCTATTATTCAGGAACACGGTATCAACAAAATCATTCCCTTCATCTGCCAATAAAATCGGGCCAGCACCTCCATTGAAGCTGGCCGTCCCCGTGACCGTTAGCGGACCAATACCATTTATTCCTGAAGCGGCCGTCACCTCCAGAGCGCCGGTCACTGATGAAGAAGCCAAGTTAATCTCGTTCCTATCCCAAATCAGGACATCGTGACCTGTAGGAATTTCAACGGTCGCAAAATCATTACCCCGATTAGCAGCGTTAATGTCTCCCTCCATTCCTGCAGTCAGGGAAAGGAGATTACTATCAGCTATTACCGGACCTTCAAATACAATATTGGCGCCCGCTATAGAACCTTTAGCTGTAGTATCCAGCGCCACCTCTGCTCCAAGGAGCACGGCATCGTCAATCACAATGGGCTCGCCCTCGGTGGTCACATCCGCATTGAGGGTGGTGGTCGCCCCCGGACCTATCAGGGTCAAGGACGCATCATCTACCCCCCTAAGCCCCGGCCCCGTACCGCTGGCATTGACCGTAATTGATCCTCCCGCCGGCGTTTGTATCGTCACCGGGTCCCGGAATATGGCATCGGTCACGGTCGTTAGGTGCATCCCGTCAGACCGACCCACGGTAATGGAGCCAAAACCCTCTTCCAGAAAGCCCAATTCCGTGGTGTCCAAACTAAAGGTGGAAGACAGTAAATTGTCAGAAGACACTGTACCCAACACCATGGGGGTCCCCGGTTGCCGGGGCTGCAGAGTTAAATTCCCACCCCCTTCACTGGCCACAGCACCGTTAAGAGCAATTTCGTCGGTGCTTAAGGCGATATCATTCATCACCCGCAGGGCCGCTGCCGTCAACGAACCAGCTTCCACGGTCACTTCGCCTAACACCGTGCCGGTCCCCACCGGCCCTAAACCCACGGTCCCGCTCTCCGCCTCAAGTTCCAGGGTGCGGTTGCTCCCGGCCTCGTCGCCATCCACTGCTCCCTCAAAGCGCATCGCCCCGCCTTCTGAGCGCACAGTCACATCGCTGCCTAAAGTCGAGGGACCGGCCACGGTAAATGCTCCTCCACCGGTGCTATAACCCCTGCCATTGAAGGTCACCGCCCCGGTATAGGTTTGGTCCCCTTGGGTGCTCACCGTCTGGACGTCAATCCTCGACCCCGTGGCGGTCAGCTCCCTCAACGCCGTGCGGCCCCCCACCGGCTCCCTCAAATCAATGGCGCCCGCGCCGGCATTGAGCGTGAAAGCCTGGGCACCATCCACCGGGCCCAAAATCTCAATCCCCGCGCCCTCGGATTCACCTTGGGTCGTAGCCAGCACCACCTCTGCTCCGAGAAGCACCGCATCGTCAATCACAATGGGCTCGCCCTCGGTGGTCACATCCGCATTGAGGGTGGTGGTCGCCCCCGGACCTATCAGGGTCAAGGACGCATCATCTACCCCCCTAAGCCCCGGCCCCGTACCGCTGGCATTGACCGTAATTGATCCTCCCGCCGGCGTTTGTATCGTCACCGGGTCCCGGAATACGGCATCGGTCACCGTAATCTCATGGGCCCCATCCGCTCGACCGATAGTTATCGTGCTAAAACCATCCCTCAAAGCGGCTAAATCAGCTGCCGTAAGATCTAAGTCCCCTGTTTCAGCAGAACCGCCGATCACAATATCCTGTTCGCGAATTGCAGGCTGGATTAATAGATTGCCGCCAGGATTACTAGGACCCTTTCCATTTACGCTATTAGGTCCCCTTAGCAAGTCGATTTCATTCCCTGAGAGAAATATATCGCCATTTCCCAAGCCCCCCCCTGTGTCGATATTACCTACCGATACTCGGGTAGCGGCAGAAAAGGTAACATTACCACCAGAGCCATTTATGGAAGATGAAGTGGCACCTGAGGCGGCCTCAATAGCTTCGAATTGAGTTTCGAATGAGAAATTCTTAGCTTCTATGGCCCCATTTGTGCTGGTCAGGTTAATGTTTCCTCCACGCGAAAACCCACTCGAGGTAAGCTCACCGATAGAGATATCCCCCCGAGCATTGATGATAATTTCACCCCCAGCGCCAGAAGTTGAGGAAGAATCCATATTGCCGATATCAACGAGACCGGCGCTAGTGATTTTAATTGCGCCGCCCTCTGAAGAGCCGTTAGAGTCAAAATTTATAAATTTATTATCAGTTTTTATACTCCCATTTTTGCTGGTGAGACTAATGGCTCCACCTACTGTGGTGATATCAGCATTGACTTCTATATCATTTCCAGCTATTAGGGCTAAATCGTGGCTACTCGTTTGAATAGATCCATTGGCTAAAATCCTCCCCCCCGTGCTTGGCGATTGAAGAATAAGGTTGTCGTTAAAGATCACACCCTCAGCTTCAACAATAATAGCTCCGGTGCCATTATCACGGCCAATGGTGACTGTGCTAAAATCATCCGCCAAGGCAACCAGATCGTCTGCTGTGAGCTCTAACGCTCCAGTTTCGCCGGAACCTGCAATCCTGATTTCCTGTTTAGGGTTTACTGGCTGAATAAATAGATTGCCCCCAGAACCAGTGACGCTATTAATGCCCTCCCCTAAGTCAATTTTATCCCCCGTAAGAGTAATATCTCCGCCACCACTACTAATTGGTTTCGAGATGGAAGGGCTTAAGCTTAAGTGCTGTATATTTGCTCCTGCCACTGTACCTCTGAGGGTAATATCTCCACCATTACTATTAATATCGGCTACTCTTATTCTCGCGCCTTCAATGGTAATATTGCCCCCCTGAGTCTCAATACCAACTTCCACGCTGCTGAACTCTCGCCCCGGTACATTTTCATTGAGTGCGGAAAAAGCTCCTTCATTGACTGCAGAGAAAACTCCCACACCATCCTTATCGGCATCTGCACTAAATGTCACCGAGTTGGTTTGGAGGCTTAAGGCAAAAATTCCAGAAAAAGTAATATCTTCATCCGCCTCGAGTTTGAGATTAACGTTTTCTCCCAAAGCCTCCAGGGTGTTCTCGTAGATGGTGGAGTCGGTGTCATCACCACTACCGGGGATGATAGTGATATCTGTCGGATCAAGCAGCAAAGTACCACTACTGCCCTTCGGGGCACTTAAATCAGCCATACCCCGAAAAATTAAATTTTCCTTACCCGAAACCTCGACAAATCCTCCATCGCCTCCCTCTACCCCTCCCTGGGCGCTAATCTCACCGTGATAGCCCGTCACCTCATCGGCCCAGACAATGACCTCGCCCCCCTCCCCTTGAGTCTTCGCATCAGCGGCAATGGTGGCCGTGGGGCCCACATAGGTGCGCTTGGCATTGGGCTCGGGGCCTTTGCCCTGGAAATTGCCTCCGACCCACACCTCACCACCGCCTTGATCTCCCGAGGCATCGATATGGGCGTTTTCAAACACGCCTACTTTCTCGCCTAGCACTTTTACAGTGCCGCCGGTTTGGCCTGTTTCAGCGCCTGAGGCGTCCAATATTCCCGAAACGGCAACCTCCCCCTCCTCACCCCCGGAGAGCACAATGGTGCCACCTTTAGTTTCCACCGCCCGGGCTTGGACGACCCCTTCCATGTTGATTACCCGGTCCACTACCGCATCCGCTCCATGTGAAGTCAGGGTGACCACACCGCCATTGGCAACAATCTTGCCGGTGTTGGAAACGAGGGACTCTAGGGGCTGGCCATCAGGACCCGTGGGTTGCACCCTCACCTGGGAGCCCACATCAAATTGCAACAGGCCATCGCCGTGAAAATCTAGGGTAAACGTGCGGGCACCAGCCAAGGCAACGCGTCCCAGACGGGCCTGAATGAGCCCTTTGTTATGGACTCCCGAAGCCGCTAGCACCGCAATACCGTTTTCGGCCACTTGAATCTGACCCAGGTTAATTACCGAGGCCTCTCCATTTTCCGAAGAGAGACCAAAGACATAATTTCCAGCGAGAAAATCTTCATTGCGGATGTCCGCTGTGGTAGCCACCAGGCCCGCCACATCTACCTGGGCCCCGGGCCCAAACAGTACCCCATTCGGGTTTACCAGAAAGATCTGGCCGTTGGCGGTGAGCTGCCCGAGGATTTGGGAAGGATCAGCCCCTTTCACCCGGTTCAAAGCGATGGCAGCGGTAGAGGGCTGCTGAAAGTGAGTGTGCTCGTCAGCTCCAATGCTAAAGCGACGCCAATCAATAATGGCCTTATCACTTTCCTGAACCACATCGAGGCGCGAGGGGTCTCGTTGGACGATGGAGGCCGATCCTGCGACCACCCGGCCACCGCGGGGATTGGCCTCGGCCGATCCGGGCCACGAGATGGCTGACGAAACCAGCAAAACAATCAAGGAAACCTGCACCGGGGCCGTCGACCGACTCGGCGCAGGGCCATAATCCCCCCTCATGGATTGGCCTGGACCAGACCGACGCTTCCGCCGTCTCACCCGCTGCTTTCGCTTACCTGTATGTGACATCGTAGACTCCCCTGTATCTTCCTAGAAACGCGCCAAGACCTGAAAGAAGAACCGGGGATCCTTATCCCCCTCGGAAATAGGCGTCCGGGTCAAAGGATTGGCCATTTCCAAATCCACAAACCAATGCTTTAAAATCTGAGTACGGACACCCACTCCCGTGGAAGCCAACGAATCCCGAGAATCCCCGGCATCTCCCAAATCCCGGTTCCATACCACCCCATAATCGTAGAAGGCATACCATTGCACATTAGGCAATATCTCAAAGGGGGTGGGTTGGTTATATTGGGCCTCGGCAGTCAAACCCAGGCCATGATCTCCCAAAATCTCTGAGGGATCGTAACCGCGGCCAAACTGCTCGCCGCCCACGCGAAACTCTTCTACCGACAGCAAAGTATTGAAGGAAAACTGGCCCCGGGCCGCCAAATACACGCCAAACCGATCCCCCAAAGGTTGGTAACGGGAAGCTTGGGCGTTTAAACTGGTGAAATCCGGGAGCCCGCCTTCGCGGGAGAGGTTTTCTTCCCCTTCTTCACTGGCACCCAAGGCATCTAAACCCTGGCGTATCCCTAGACTCACCAAAGAACGCCCCTTCAGGGGATCTTCAAAATCAAAAGCAGCCCCCGCAAACAACACCCGAAGCCGATCTCGATTAAGGCGCTCTCCCGAAAACTCAACTTCTGAATCAATGGTCTGAAAGCCAAAATTAAGATAAAGATTCTTCGCTCGGGAGCGGATCAGAGGATAGCTCATGGAGACCTCCGTCGATAAGATCTCGGTTTCCACCTCAAATCGCGCTAAGGTAAAATCCGGCTCAGTGGGACTATAACTTGCAGCAAGGCGAAATCTTAACCCTTCGTCACCGAGCGCCTGGGTATAAGCCAGTTGCCCGAAAAATTGCTCATCACTGGCAAGCGTGCTTAAAAAAAGGGCTTCTACTTGCTCACCGAATCGAGTGCCGGCATTCTCACGGACCGTGAGCAGGGCGCGTTCAGGGCCGGTGAATTCCGAGCCCCGGTTATTGGCCAGCACATAGCCGTCAAAGGGCTTACGCTGCACCTCAACCACCAGCTGACTGGCCCCCAGCTCCCCCACTCCAGGCCGCAGTACCCCAAAGGCGCGCACCCCAGGGAGATCATTGACCAGCAATAAGTAGCGCTCCAGATCTTGTTTTCGGACCGGGCGGATCTCAGTCACCTTGGCCAGGTAGGCTTTGATTCGTTCCCGGACCGAACCGACCTCCCCTTCCACCTGCACTTCGTCCACAAACCCTTCAATCACCTGGATTCGGAAAACACCCTCTTCCACGGTCTGGGGCGGAACAATCACGCGAGTCAGTAGATAGCCCTCTTCCCGATACTTGTCTTGGATCTGCTCAGCAATTTCAAAAATGCGGGTTAAGAGGATTTTTTTTCCAAGGTCTTCCTGATAAACGGCTTCTAACTCTTCCTGGGTATAAACCGTTGCCCCTTCAAAGATGATCTCGCGCAATACCACCGAAATTTGCTCGGCGCCTGGCGGCGCCGCAATACCGGGCGGGGTAATCGTGATTTCAGCGGGTTCTTCGGGGGGTGGGGGTGCCTGAACCGGCGGTGAGGGCTGAGGTTGTATCGGCCCAGGTAAGGGTTGCTGCTGGGCGAAAACCGATTGTGGGAGATGGGCCAAAAGCCACCCAGCCATTAATACGCCTATCCCCTGTTGCCAGAGAAATCTTAATGCCCCGATCCAATCACCGTGTCTGTCACATCGCTCTGTAAGACACAGGAAAAGCGCCCCCCAATACTCGACAGCATACATGTCGTAATCCTCCCCTCTTCCTTGAGCTCTTTTATTTTGGTTTTTCTTCGTGGCCCTATTGTGGAGCTATTCCCTTAGCCAGAACCGGTCCTGCGAACTCTGAGATTGTTGAGTTATTTTTTAGGCAACCTTATCACATAAGCTCTATCTTAAAAAATTGGTTGTAATTAATAAATTATAATGGCCGAGTGCTATACACATCCACGATTTTATCAACACGAAAAATGTGAAATAGTTCCTTGATAATCCCTGCCGTAAATGGGCAACGGCTCTTCTAGCAGCTTCCAGCTATTTATCTAGAACTTAAGATATGAGCCAAACCACCTTGTTCGAGCAGTTGGGTGCGCGCCTGTTGAAGGGTCCGTTGGGTGGCCATTTCGAATAACTGAAGATGTCCCTGGTGAAGCGTTTGTTGCTTAGCGATATGGGCAAGTTCTTCTGATAACACGGCCAGGGCATCGTACCAGACCCCAGCCTTAGCATAGGCACGGGCGCGGCTTAAGGGGTCAGCGGTGGTGGTCGCCTGAAGAACAGCACTCAGAGGCCTGCGCATGATGAATCTTTTGGCAATGCGATCGTTAGCAGAAAACGCTCGGGACTTATCCCCTAGGCTCACCGACCACTCATAGATCTTTCCCAGCTCCAAACGGGCGCCTTGGGCGGAGAGATTGAGAGCATGAATGCCACTTGGCACGGGACCTGGGATGGAGAACTGAAGGGGCGGCTTCGCAGCATCTTGGGGGATGAGGGTATGCACAATAGAGTTCTCTATGGTCTCAGGAAGATGCCAATAGAGGATCGGCTGAGCTTTGACTGTCAGTGCTACATGTTCAGGAGCCAAAAGGGTCACAGTGGGGGGAGCCGCAGCTTGCACCCCGCGGGTAGCGCCGCTTGCCACCCGAACCAGTGGTGTGAGACGCTCCGGTGCAGGAGGAATATAGGGAATTTGGTAAATAGGTGATGATGAAGAATTCTCCGAGCGCTTTTCAGTGGCCGCTGCCTCTTTATCGCCCCGGTCTTCCCCTGCTGGAACAACCCAGGAGATCAGCATACCCACACTAAAGAGCATCAGGTAGCCGAAAGGTGGTTTTGTCATTTCGTTCTCCTCCTTAAAGGGCGGTTTTTTCCTTTACCCCATGGCTATAGATCCGGTAGATGGTAAGAGGATGGTCTTTGCCTCGGAGACGATGGGTTCCAATACACTTTGCGCCATACCCTGGACCGAGCCGTTGCCAGGTCGATTCGCTCACTAGGATCCGAAATCCAGAGTTCTGCTCATCTTGGAATCCCTTTTTATTAAAGCTCTCCAGACGGGCAGCAATATTCACCGTATCGCCAACGGTAGTGTAGGTCATCCGCTGTGGGCTCCCCACACTACCCGCAATGGCAGGGCCTGTACAGATTCCGATACGGCAACGATCGATCGGCAATCCCTGCGCCCTTAGGCTAGCATTTACCCGGGCCAATTCCTCCCCCATAGCCAGGGCGCAGTTCACAGCCTGCTGAGCTTCCAGATTGATTGCTTCGGAATGGGTTCTTGGTACTGGGACCCCAAAAGTTGCCTTCAGTCCATCTCCTGCATAATCCTCGACAATACCGCCATGAGCCTCCACCATCTGGGCCATGGCACCCATATAGCGGTTGATCCAATCCATGACAAATGCAGGATCCATTTTCTCTAGGGCGGAAGTGTAGCCCATCAGATCACTCATTAGCACGGTGATAGTCAGTTCCTGGGGACGTAATCTCCCCGCTTCCATGAATTCCTCTCGCTGCCTCCAAAGCGTTGCTGCGACCTCACGGGAGACATAATAACCAAAGAGATCCATGATCTGCTTGCGCTCCTGGTGCTCCCGCAGGAACAAAGCAGCGATAGTTACGGCAAAGGCACTCCCCCCGGCAAACATTAAGGTTGCCACGGGGAGCCACCAACCTTGAAGAAAAATTAAATAGGCCCCCCCCACAGGTAAAATGACGCTGCCAAGGGCCGCAAAAGTGAGGCGCACCGAGGACCGAGTGGCAACCCCCAGCGTGCTCCCCATGACAGTTGCAAGTAAAATTCCCACCAGTTCCTGGTAATTGCTCAATATCTTGAGGGGAGTATCCCCGGAGAGAGCTACCCTGATGAGTTGATCCGCAGCGTGGGCGTGCAATTCAACGCCATACAGAGGATCAAAACCCAAGCTGCTAAAGGGAGTTTCATAGTGATCAGGCACACTAGGCGAGGTAGTGCCAATAATAACGACCCGTCCTCGGATGGCCTCAGGATCCCATTCCCCATCTAGCACCGTCGATAAAGAGAAGGCGGGAAACGGCAAAGGGCCCCGCCCATAATCCATCAGATACTGATAGCCGCCATCATCTGCTCCATGGTAGCCTCCATCATGGGCTCGAAAACGGGGTAAGGTCGTCTCGCCAAGACGCACCAAAGCAGCATTCCTAGGATCTGGGGTGAGGGTAATTCCCTCCTCTTGCAGATATCTAAGAGCCAGTTGTAGGGAGAAGGCCAAATAGGCCTGGGCTGGGTTTTCGGGATTCCAGAGAATTAGAAGTCCCCGGCGGATGATCCCGCCCTGATCCTGTTTGAGGTCGGCAAAGCCTACCTGATGTCTGCTTTCCAGGAATGGCGGGGCGGATACAGGCTGACCGAGGCGCTTGTCAACCATCACGATACGGGAGTCTTTGTTAACAATTTCAGCCAGGCGCTCATGCCCCGTACTGGCCAGATCGCGAAACAAATCGACACCGATGGCCCGAGGAGCGTGAGGTAAAAGCGTTGCTAGAGTTTGCGCAAGTAGACTATCGGAGAGCGGATAACCGAAACGCTGGATATCAGCCTCCTGGATCCGGATCAAAACAATGGGCGGCGCCGGCCCTCCTCGTTTGGGATGAAACCCGAGGAGCCGATCATAGGCGCTCAATTCCAGTCCTTCGAACAAACCCAAATGGCGAGCGCCGACAATTCCAGCAAACACAATGATAACAATACTCAAGAGCGCAAAAAGTCTGGTATGAAAAACATGGCGCAAGAAACAGCGTACTTTCATCACAATGCTTCAAATCATCACTCCATTCCCCGAAACCGAGCCCCGAGATAACGGGCTAAACCCTCCCCGCCACGTTTCATGATTGCATAATGATTCCATTTAAAAATAGATCTCATCATCGGTGCCAACCAACCTATCCAAGGTTTTATAGTACGTACATTCCAATCATAGCGTACCGTTGTGATACCCTTGGCGCTAGAAAGATACCACCGCCCCCATCCTTCCACATCACCGCTGACAATCACCTCAGCAAAGACAGGGGCCTCAATACGGGTGACTTGAGACTCAAGTGAAAGCTTGTAGGGCAAGGAAGTCCGCCAGGTAAAATGATGGCGGGAACCGATGCCATTCTCATCCCCTGTTCCCAGGTTAACCACCCGTTCTACGTAGAACCACCACACAGGCCAACGCTCGACATCAGAAATGGCATTCCAGACTACTTCGATCGGCGCTTCTATATGCCAGATTGTGACAAACGAGTACAGTGTCAAATATCTTTTTTTAAAAATACCGCGACCTCGTCGTTCCCCGTACTCTGCTGACGCTCTAGCCTCAGAGGAAGCGCCATAAATTGACTCAGCATCTGCCTCCGCCGCCGGGGTAAGATCCAGGTAATAATGACTCGCCACATACTGCTTGATTGCAAACCGCGTTAGCACGCCTACCACCGCAGCCACCGGAACAGCCAACAGTATGCCTAAAAACCCAAACAATGCCCCACCCGCTAATAAGGCAAAAATAACCACCACCGGATGCAATCCCACGCGAGTACCTACCAAGCGGGGAGTCAAAAAATTGCCTTCGATAACCTGCCCGACCACAAATACCCCCGCTACTAGCGCAATCGGGGTCCACTCGGAAAACTGCACGAAGGCCAAACCGATCCCCGCGATAAAACCTACGATAGTACCCACATAAGGGATAAACGAAAGCAATCCCGCTCCCATGCCTATCATTAATCCGAAATCCAACCCTATCAGAGTCAATCCTATTGCATAGAAAGTCCCAAGTAACAGGCATACACTGGCCTGGCCACGGATAAAACCTGATAAAACTGTATCAATAAGCTTAACCTGTTCACGAATGACAGGGGCATATTTTCGCGGCAGCAAATGGTCAACCCGTGCAATCAACCTATCCCAATCCCGCAACAGATAGAAGGCCACTACCGGCGTCACAAAAATGAGTGACAGGAGATTAGCTAGCGCCATACCACTGCTTAGGAGAGAAGCCAATGTCCGTCCTATCCATTTAATCAGTGCGCCAGCCTGATCCCTGACGGCGTTCTGGAGTTGGGATATATCAATGGACCAGCGTTCTTGAAGCAATTGCAACCAGGGCCAAGTGGAATCCTGCGCCCGCGCGATTAGGGAGGGTAGAACTTCTATCAAGTGCATGATTTGATTCTGCAACAGCGGAACAAGCAGCAGCAATACTGCGATAACGACAAAAATAAATCCCGCGGTCACTAGGCTTGTAGCCATTGTGCGCGAAAATCCTTTGCGCTCGAGCCAATCACAAAGGGGATCAATTAGATAGGCAACCGCCATACCTGCCACAAACGGCAGCAGAATTTCCCGAAGTAGATAGACTGAGAAGAGAAAAAGAAAGAAACCAATTAACCAAAATCTAAGTTGCCGCCTCGCATTCACTGATAAAAACCTCTCAATGAGATTAATCCCCTGCCGTCTGTTTCTCTCGGGAAGGAATAGCACAGAAACCCTGGGACTCAACACCCAGGGCAGTATTGAATTTACTGGACATGTTTTGAAAAGCAATTAAACCTGTAAGCTCAATAATGGCCTCTTCATCAAAATGGCGGCGCAGTTGCTCGAAATGTTCCTCAGCAGGCTGCCGCTCCTGGTAAGTCATCGCCTCTGCATAGGCTAATGCCGCTTGTTCCCGATCACTGAACAAGGGGTTTGTCTTAAATTCGGAGAGCGCCACCAGTTTGTCTGAATCAAGACTACGCTGGAGCACAATGGCGGAATTAAGATCAACGCAAAAAGCACAGTGGTTGATCTGGGAGACACGCACCATCACCAGCGAGCGCAGTTGAGGATCGATGGGTGAGGAGCGGCGTTCAAAAGCCCGATAAAGAAGTACGAAAGGCATAAACACTTTAGGGATGCGTCCCCACAGGCGAGCGCTTTCAAATACAGCCCCATAATGGCGTTTTTGCATCCAAAATAACAGCCGTATATACCATGGAAACCGATACTCAGGTGGGGTTGAAATAACAGGCATGGCTGAACTCCTTAGTTATACTAAAATTTAGAAAGCAATGTTCTTTTTCATAACCTCTTCACCTAAAGGTAAAGAGGAATAAATGGTGATTGGCTAGGATAACCACAATGTTCCCTACGATATGCTTTACCCTCATCATGCTCTTAGTTCTCCCAGCTAATGGTGATGCTATTGAACCATCCCTACCACTTCCAAAATCCATGAAAGCCACAGTGGATGAACAGGGTGTACAGCATATTTCCATTATTGCTGGCAGCTATTTCTTCCGGCCTAAGCATGTCCTTGTGGAAGTCAATAAACCGGTAAAGCTTTCAGTGGCAAAAGAACCCGGCCTCATTCCTCATAGCTTTGTTATCCAAGCGCCAGAAGCGGGTATCTCCATCAATATCTCTTTAGATACAGAGCCTAAAATAGTGACATTTACTCCCATCAGGACAGGCCGATTTACCTTTTACTGCGATAATCAACTTCTCTTCTTCGAAAGTCACCGGGAAAAAGGGATGACTGGAGTTCTGGAGGTGGTGTACACAGAGTAGCCGCCCCCTAAAACAAGGTTTAACGAAGATAAGCTTCGGCAGCATAACGCCGCATCATCCGGTGGCTGTTAAAAAAGGAAGCGTTTTTAGATATCGTCCCTTTCATCACAGCAATCCAACCGTTGCTATCCTTAAAATAAAGAGGCAAGACGACTTGCTCCAATTTTTGATACAGCAAAGCCGATTCCTCTTCTCCTTCCTTGCCATCGCCAATGGCCCAGCCGGTGATCCCCTCAATACACCCTTCAATCCACCAGCCATCAAGCACACTCAAACTAGGAACGCCATTAAGGGCGGCTTTCATCCCGCTGGTGCCTGAAGCCTCCAAGGGAGGTAAAGGCGTATTGAGCCAGACATCCACCCCGGCCACCATTGTCAGTGCCAAATCCATCCCGTAATTGGGAAGAAAAGCAATGGGAATGCTATCCGCTAACTCCCGCTGGTGAGCATGGAGGAGATCAATCAAACGTTTACCCCCTTCATCCTTGGGATGGGCTTTGCCGGCCAATACGATTTGGAAGGGTTGCTGCCGGGCTATGGCCTGCAATCGCTCTATGTCGGTAAACAACAAGTCCGGACGCTTGTAGGTAGTCATTCGCCGGGCAAAACCTAGAATAGGAAGCGCCGGATCGAGCGCTATCTGAGTATCCTCTTTAACGGTTTTAATAAGCTGTTGTTTAGCCTCTTGATGGGCCTTCCAAATGGCTTCATCAGCAATGCAACATTCCGCCCGGGCCAGAAGTTCCGGTTCATGGCACCAACCTGGCAGATAGGTATCATAGAGTTTGGCAAAACTCGGATGAGTCCAGGTGAAAGGATGAACTCCATTGGTGACGGACTTGACCCGATAGCCGGGAAACATCTTTCGGGACAACTCCGCATGGCGCTTAGCCACCCCATTGACATACTCGCTCAAATTCAGCGCCAGGCGGGTCATGTTAAGGTTTTCTTTCCCCGCCAAGAGTTTCAAAGTGGCCAAATCAATAAAATCACCCAGGACCTGCTGAACCAGATCATAGGAAAATTTGTCATGCCCCGCCTCCACCGGCGTATGGGTCGTGAAATTACACAGATCCCTCACCCGGGGAAGATTATAGGGAGACTCACCGGGGCGGAGTTCCTCCTTCGGATAGGCATAGCGTCGGAGCAACTCCAGTGCCAACAGCGCTGCATGGCCCTCGTTCAAATGATACTCCCGGATCTGGAAACCCAACGCTTGCAACATCCGGACCCCGCCAATACCTAAAATGATTTCTTGCTTGAGCCGATAGGTGCTATCCCCCCCATAAAGCGTGTGGGTAAGCCGCCGGTCCTCAGCGCTGTTTTCATCCAGATCGGTGTCGAGAAGGATCACCGGCTGCTGGCCGTTCATATGCCCTTTCAGCACATACAGCCAAGCCCCGATCCACACCATTTTGCCTTCTATGGGCACGGCAATTTTAGCATCGAGCGGCGTAGCCCAATCCTCTGGCTGCCAGGGATCGGGATGTTCTATTTGCTGGCCCTTGGTGTTAATTTCCTGGTGACAATAACCGGCCCGGCTGACCAAGCTGACGGTCACCAGCGGCAATTCTAGGTCGGCTGCCGAGCGGACTGTGTCCCCCGCTAAAACCCCTAGACCACCGCTGTAAATAGGGATCTCATTGCGCAGGGCAATTTCCATGGAAAAATAGGCAATGCGCTCTTCATCCACAAACTCATCCAAAATATGCATAATTGAACTCCTCCTTTATTTCCAGTTTTTAGCGGAATGTCTAGTCCCATTTGCCAAGAAACGCTAACAAGAAGTTGCGATTTTAAGATTATTAGGGTTATAGGATAAGATTAAGCTCCAAAACCTAGAATTCTCGGGAGATCAGCAGCTAGATATCGAGGGAGTGCTTAAAATACCGGTCATGACACGCTGATAAGGAGAGAGAATTCCATGGGATCACAACAGCAAACCAATACCGCTGAACTCACACCTAACCGAGAAAAATTCATTGGGTGGATGGTTATTGGGTGGGTCGTGGCGGGGGCAATTGGCATTGTCCTCAGTTGGGCCTTTGGCGATAGCCTCATCGGGGATGCCATGGGATGGGTCATTGGCGGAACCATCGGTGGTTTAGTGACAGGATATGCCTTAACACTGATCAAAGCTCCCGTTCAGGGCAAGCAAGTTACCGTACTGGCCCTGGGCTGGGCCATTAACTTAGCCTTTTTCGAAGCCATTGTTGGCGCCCTTGGAGAGACCTTAAACATGGCACTTAGTTGGCCCCTGGGCTGGGCTATCGCTGGCGCTATCGGGGGATGGGTGACCGGCTATGCATTAACCTTGCAGCAATCCCATCTCCAGAAAAAACAGCTCGCCCTGATGATTCTGGGCATTACCATGGGCTGGGCCATCGGCGGAACGATTGCTGGGGCCATGGGAGATGCTCTTAGTTGGACCATCGGCTGGGCTATCGTTGGAGCGACTCACGGTGGCATGCTACTTTGGTGTTTCAATCCACCTAAATTTAACTTCAGAGCATAGTTTCATTGTACTCCAGGGCTATTCTCTCTAACCTTCCACTTTATTGCCCAATGGGAAGGGGTGCTATTCCTGGGCGACTATCTGGCCTATACCGTCTACCTGCTCCTATATCCCCTGCAACACAGTGCTTTGGAAACCTATAAATTCTACTATGCTTGATTTTGTGATGCCCCTTGCCGCCATCACTTTGCTGGTACTGGTAATAAGGGCCCGACGGAAACCTTAAGGAGGTAGCCAATAACCATCCTTATCGCTGAACGGCAGGGAACCAGCAATAGCAGGCCGAGCAAAAATCAACAGGAGAACGGTATGGATGAGACAACCACGCAACCCCAGACAGACCCTCCCTCAGTGTCCAGCCACCCAGATACCTTTACCTGCCCCATGCATCCGGAAGTCCAGGAAGAGGCCCCAGGAGCCTGCCCTAAATGCGGCATGGGCCTGGAGCGGGAAAGCCCAGTAAGCACCGAAACGCGCACCGAATACACCTGCCCCATGCACCTGGAGATAGTGCAAAACGAGCCAGGGGAATGCCCCATCTGTGGGATGGCCCTGGAGCCGCGCACCATCACTCTTGAGGAGGAACGTAACCCGGAACTGGAAGATATGTCCCGGCGCTTTTGGGTCAGTGTAGCGCTGGCGGTGCCGCTGGTTATCATTGCCATGGGAGATGTCATCCCGGGAGAGTTTCCTGAAAATTTAGCCACACCACGAACGCTTAATTTTATCGAATTGCTGCTGGCTACCCCTATTGTGCTCTGGGGTGGCTGGCCCTTTCTGGTTCGAGGTTGGCACTCCGTATTCAACCCTAACCTTAGTTTGCCCACCTTACTGCTCCGCCTCGGCCTATGGGTTTGCATACTTCTCGCCGTCCCGCTGGTTATTATGGCCCTCGGGGATGTGGTTCCCGGGCCTTTTCCCGAAAACCTGATCGCTTCCCCCTATCTCATACCGATCGAATTAGCTCTCGCCACCGCCATTGTACTCTGGAGCAGTTGGCCTCCCCTGGTCCGCAGTTGGCAATCTGCGTTTGACTTAAATCTTAATATGTTTACCCTGATCAGCCTAGGGGTGGTTGTTGCCTATTCCTATAGCATTGTGGCCACCCTATTCCCAGGCTTATTCCCCCCCTCCTTTCAGGACGAAAGCGGCCAAGTCAATGTCTATTTTGAGGCGGCTGGGGTCATTGTAACCCTGGTGTTGGTAGGTCAGGTATTAGAACTCAAGGCCCGGAGCCGGACCAGGGGCGCAATTAAGTCCTTGTTAGGATTAGCCCCCAAAACGGCCCGGCGAATTCGGGTCGATGGTGTTGAAGAAGATGTTCCCTTGGATCAAATCCAACCAGGGGATCGCCTTCGGGTCCGCCCCGGAGAAAAAATACCGGTTGACGGAGTCGTTGTGGAAGGCTCAAGTTCCATAGATGAATCCATAATTACGGGTGAGCCTATTCCCGTGGAGAAGACCCCCGGTGATCGAGTTATTGGCGCAACTGTCAACAGCACCGGCGGGCTTGAAATCGAAGCCCAGCGGGTAGGGGCCGAGACGATGTTAGCGCAAATTGTGCAAATGGTGAGTGAGGCCCAGCGCAGCCGGGCCCCTATCCAGAGACTTGCCGATCAGGTCGCGGCCTATTTTGTCCCGGCGGTGGTGGCGATCGCCATCCTCACCTTCATTATCTGGGGCTTCATCGGCCCAGAGCCTAAGATGGCTTATGCCTTGGTCAATAGCGTTGCCGTCCTCATTATCGCCTGTCCCTGTGCCCTAGGGCTGGCGACCCCCATGTCTATTATGGTCGCCATGGGGAAAGGGGCGACTTCCGGAGTGTTGTTCAAAAATGCCGAGGCCATTGAGATCATGCGCA
The DNA here is from genome assembly GCF_004421105.1 of Nitrosococcus wardiae. Lineage (NCBI taxonomy): Bacteria > Pseudomonadati > Pseudomonadota > Gammaproteobacteria > Chromatiales > Chromatiaceae > Nitrosococcus > Nitrosococcus wardiae. Next base: position 2,510,660 of record NZ_CP038033.1, on the reverse strand, counting down.
AGGTCGATACCCTGGTCATCGATAAAACAGGAACATTAACCGAAGGCAAGCCGAAAGTCAGCCAAGTGATTTCCGCAGAAGGATTTGAAGAAGCAGAGATTCTGCGCCTAGGAGCCAGCCTAGAGCGGGCCAGCGAACATCCCCTGGCGGCCGCTATTGTCAATAGCGCCGAAGAGAAAGGGCTCAAATTGGCCTCTACCCACCATTTTCAGTCATCCACTGGCAAGGGAGTCACGGGCAAAGTGGAGGGCCGCCAAGTCGCTATTGGCAATCTCAAACTACTGGAAGAATTGGATCTGGATCCGGGTCCTCTCTCTGAGCGGGCTGAGGCCCTGCGGACAGAAGGTCAAACGGTAATGTTTGTTGCCATTGATCAGAAACCCGTTGGCCTCATTGGGGTGGCTGATCCCATTAAAGCAACCACACCAGAGGCAATCGACGCTCTTCACGATGAAGGCGTCCAAGTGGTCATGGTGACTGGCGATAATCAAACGACTGCAGAGGCAGTGGCTCGGAAGCTTAGAATCCAGCGAGTGGAAGCCGAAATTCTACCGGATCGCAAAGTGGCAATGGTTAAAGAACTCCAGGAAGAAGGCCGGATCGTCGCCATGGCTGGAGACGGGATTAACGATGCCCCTGCCCTTGCCCAGGCCCATATTGGCATCGCCATGGGAACCGGCACAGATGTTGCTTTGGAAAGTGCCGGAGTGACCCTGGTAAAAGGAGATCTAGGTGGGATTGTCCGAGCGCGGCGCTTAAGCGAAGGGACCATGCGAAATATCAAACAAAATCTGTTCTTTGCCTTTGTTTATAATTCTCTGGGGGTCCCTATTGCCGCTGGTGTGTTGTATCCTTTCTCTGGACTGTTGCTATCGCCTATTATTGCTGCCACTGCTATGAGCTTTAGCTCAATTTCAGTGATAAGCAATGCCTTGCGCTTACGCACTGTTCAACTATAAAACAATAGATTAGCTTTGGGAGAGGCCAATAAAAATGAAATTGTCCCTTAAAAGAATAATTCGACATTCATTCCTGCTCTTGCTGCTCATGCTAGGGGTAGAACCTCCTTTCTCTTATGCCGCCAGTAAGATGTATTGTTCTATATATACTAAAACCGCCGTTGCCCAGAACGCGCAAAACATTAAAAATAATTGTGGCTATACTGGGCCCCGGTGGAACTCTGACCCTGAACATCACAAGGAATGGTGCCTGAATGCATCAGCCCAAGCTGCACAAGGGGAAGATCTCGCGCGCATAGGCCAACTGGCTAAATGCCCAGGAGTTCAATTTCCCACAGGTGCTGATAAGCGTTGTAACATGTACAGCATTGTCTCTATAGGGCAAAATAAGGCTAACCTTTCCACTGGATGCGAATTGTCTGGTCCCACCTGGAACGCTAACTACATCCACCATTACAGCTGGTGTCTCAACGCCTCGCAAGAACTCACTAACGCCCAAATAACAGCACGGCAACGGGAACTGGATAAATGCGTTCAGTAAAATCTAAAACTGGCTTGCACTCACGGTATAATAATTAATCCACCATGATATCAACGCTCAATGGATTGCAGTAAAGAACGTCACGGATGTTGCATTCACCACCCGGGATAGGAGAGCAACTTCAACAACTTGGAACGGCAGAGTTCCAGCGCCTGCTGGATAAACTCCCAGCAGGCGCCTACATGTGCGACTCCAATGGCCTGATCACTTACTTTAACCAGCGAGCCGTTGAACTTTGGGGGCGAGTACCGAAGTTAAACGATGCCGAAGACCGATTCTGCGGCTCCTTTAAGCTGTTTTCCCATGATGGTTCGCCGATTCGCCACGATCAGTGCTGGATGGCATTGGCACTCTATACAGAGACGGAATATAACGGACGCGAAATTATCATCGAGCGCCCAGACGGCCACCGTCTCACCGCCGAGGCCCACGCCAACCCCCTTTACGACGATTCCGGAACACTCCTCGGAGCAGTGAACGTTCTCGTGGATATCACCGCTCGGAAGCAAGCTGAAGAAGAACAGCGCCAGATGCAAGCGAAACTAGCGCATATGGAACGGCTTAGCCTGGCGGGAGGAATGGCCGCAGGACTGGCCCATGAACTCAATCAACCCTTGGCCGCCATCGTCACCTATAGCCAAGCCTGCCTTAATCTGCTGCGCTCGGGAAAAATAGGTACCCACAAACTCATCAAAATCATGGAACAAATAGTTGAACAAGGGCAACGAGCCGGCAAAATTACCCACCGCTTCAAGGATCTCACGGATAAAACAACGCGGCAATGGATACCCGTGAACCTCAATGCACTTATTAGTGAAATAACAACCCTTATAGAAGCCAAGATACAGGAGCGAAAAGTTAACCTAAGGCTTGATTTGGCTGATTCGCTACCTCCAGTTGAGGCTGACCCCCTCCAACTCCAACAAGTCTTAGTTAACTTGATACAAAATAGTCTTGAGGCTATGAGTGATATTGAAGTCCATCAGCGGAGGTTGATCATTGGAACCGCTCAGCCAGCAAACGGTGCCATCGAAGTCACGGTGCGCGACAGTGGCCCAGGGCTTGCTACGGAAATTATGGAACAACTGTTTCAACCCTTCGTCACTACCAAGCCCGATAGTATGGGGCTAGGACTGTCAATCAGCAAATCCATCATTGAAGCCCACGGAGGCCAATTATGGATAACCTCCAACCCCAGGGAAGGCAGCACATTCCACTTTACCTTACCCTGACCGTACTTCACCCACCTTCCTCACTAGAGGTATTACCACCGTTCATCAAACCGGTATAAACTCGTACTGCGTGCTGAGGCATGGGCTGCCTTGACATCCTCCCCTCCCTAAAGGAAGGGGATTCCTCCCGCGAGACGCTGATGCCCCAGCGCGAGAATGTTCATGGCTGCGTTCACGTCTCGGTTGTGATGCGCTCCACACTCAGAGCATGACCATTCTCTTATTCCAAGTCCTGCCCTACCTTTCGGACCACTGTTGCTGAGATAGCCACAGCACGAACAGGCTTGGGTAGTGTAAGTACCTATGAATAAGATATTATGTAGTGCATCCTTGCGCCTATTCTTTATCTTTGCGTAATTTCATGGGAAAATCGTGGATCTTCCAGCCAGCCTCCATCTGCCGGCATTTAGCCTTGGAGGTCGCGCTTTTTCTGCTCGAATTCCTCCCGGTCAATCTCGCCTTGCGCATAGCGCTCTTTCAAAATCTCCAAAGCGGTCTTTTCAGCGCGCCGATCCCGGTTTGAAGAAGCCTTCACCAGCCACTTTGCTAAAGCGATTATCCCGAGAATGATCAAAATCCAAAACAACAGCATGAATAACCAGCCGAGCCCCATCCCCCAACCAAAATGGTCCATCTCTCCCATCATGATCTGTCTCCCCTTCAGCTATGGCTATAATAGCGATAGCAATAAATAACATGATCCATGAATAAGCTTCTATGTAGGCACTCAGTGCTAAAAAGCGCCTACTACCCTAAATCGCCACTCAATTAACGATTTCAATAAGCTTCTTACTTTCTAGCCTGCAGAGCGGGTAGCTTTGTGGTGTTTACGCCGGGCGATGGCTTCAAAAATTTCGCCAGGCTGGATGGCCTCCTCGCTATGCATCACCCGATCATAGAGATCCTCGGGAAGCACCCGTAGCACCGTCATTAACCCTTTTACGCCCTCATGCCATTGCTTGCGCATGCCGCGAGTTTCACGCCGGCCCGTGATTTTATGCATCACCTTAGCGCTCATCTCCATTCCCTGCATTTTTTGCGGGTAACCGGGTACCTCAAAAGGGGCAGTCTCAAACGAGCCCTCCACCGGCGGCCGGTTAGGTAATGCGGCCAGGTAACGAGATACATCGACATCCTGCCGAATACGTGGCCCGACTTGCTTAGTCATATGATTCATCATATGGTGTGTCATGTGGCAGTGAAAGATCCAATCGCCGGGATTGAAGGCGATAAATTCAAAATCCTGGGCCACGGCCACGGCCGTCAAGGTGGTATTCCTGGGGATCCAGGCACTGGGAGGGATACGCCCCGCCTCAGTACCCGTTAGCCAAAAAGTATGGCCATGGAGATGAATGGGATGATGTTGCATGGGACTAAAATCCATCAGCCGTATCCGCACCCGCTCGCCGTGCTTGCATACTAGCGGTGTGGTGTAGGGGCCACTGCGCCCATTAATGGTATGCCAATTCCAATTCATGGCCATGGAATCAGGCGTAGCGGTATTTGGGGAGATAAAGAAGTTCTGGAAGATCAGACCAAAATCCCGGTCTACCGGGGGATCGTAAGCTATCCGCGGGTGAATGATAAAAAAGCCCGCCATCCCAAAGGCTTCCTGCATGGCGATATGGGAATGATAAAAGAATGTTCCCGCCTGATGCAGATCGTACTCATAGACATAGGTTTCTCCCGGCGGAATCAAATTCTGGGTGAGGCCAGGCACCCCATCGAACTGCACTGGCAATTCCAACCCGTGCCAATGCACCGTGGTGGGTTCAGGCAACTCATTGTGCACCACAAAGCGGACCCGATCACCCTGGTAGGCTTCAATGGTGGGCCCTGGTAGGCTACCATTATAGCCCCAGACATTCATGAAACGCCCTGGTAGAAACTCCCGCTTCACCGGTGTGCACCGGAGCTCAAACTCTTTGACGCCATTCACCATTCGCCAGGAAAGTTTTTCCAGATCAGGCGCTTCGAAAGGCACAGGCGGGAGACCGGATTTCCGTAATCCTGGCACCAATTTGCCCAAAAAGTGATCTGATTCGGGCGGGCCGCCAAAACTCGGATGGTAGCGAGAATAGCGTGAAAAGGAAGATGGGGTAGGCTCTGAAGCATTAGAAGCATGGGGTGCAGGTGCAGCGGCTGCTTCTTGCCCCCGCGCCTCCTTTCCTCCCAACGCCCCCGCTGCAACCGCAGCCGCGCTGGTAGCCAAGAATTGCCTGCGGCTTAACTTTTTCTTCATGGATGACGCCTCCTGGGCGCAGTGGTTGATTCGCCCAAGCACGCTGCTCGCGCTTATCGCGGTTTGGGTACAGCATCGATATGGCCTGGTGGCACCACATTGACTGGCGGTTCCAACCCACCACCGACCAAAAGAAAACCTTCAATAGCGACCTGGGCCTCCCGCCAAGCCACCAATCGGTTAATGTAGTTCAAGCGGCGGCGGAAAAAGTCGCGCTGTGCCTCCAGTACGTCAGGCCAGGCTTCCCGATCCGCTTGATAGCTCTTGAGGCGGGCGATATAGCGCTGCTTTGATTGCGGCAAGATCACGGCTTGGTATTCTTTTACATTTTGCATCGCCGTTCGAAACCGCCGGAACCAATCCGACAGGGATTGCCGTAACCTCAGTTCTGTACGGCGAACCTCATTGCGCTGGCGGCGTAAGTCCGCTTGAGCCTGCCGGAGGGTGCCTTGATTCCAATCAAAAAGGGGCACTTCAATAAAGGCCCTGACCCCATAGACAGTCTCTCTGGCATCAAAGTTTCGACCAGCAGACCCCTCGAGAAACAGGTTGGGAATGGGTTCCACCTTTTCACGCTGCACCATAATTTCATCGGCTTTCAGATTCGCATGCGCTGCCGCCAGCTCCGGGCTCTCTGTCAGCAACTGCTCAAGCACCTCTTCCCAGATGAAGAGGCTCAAGGGGCCTTCAAGTTCCCCAGTCACCTTCCCAAGGGGCTGGGGCAGGCCAATGGTCGCTCTGAGGGTTTCCTGCTCCATGTGCAAATCATTCTCCGCCTGCTGCACCTCCAGCACTTGCTCTTGGTGCAGCACGCGCACCTGATGAAGGTCGGCCTGATTGGCCTGCCCCACATTGAACATTTCCTGGACCGTCACCCGAGTATCCTCCGCCGTCTTGAGCAACTCTTTTTGAATCTCAAGTCTGCGAACAGCCCCCAGGGTCCGGTAAAATTGCATCCGCACGGCATTCATCACCCGATACATTTGGGCTACAGCGAGAAACTCCGCGGCGGAGGCGCGGGCTTGAAATTTTTCGCGGCTGAGACGCAGCTTTCCCGCCGTCACGATTTCCTGGCGGATAAAGCCCCCTTGAAACTCGCCCACTGTACCTTTCACGCCGATTTGCTCACCGACATAGCCCATAATGGGATTGGGATACAGCCCGGCCTGCAACGCCTTGGCGTGCTCGGATTTGACCTGGGCCTCAGCTTGAACCAAGGTGGGATTGTGCTGCCGTGCAAGCATTTCCAGCTCCCTTAAGGAGAGGGCCTCCAAGTGTCCTCTCGGGGAAGAATCGGGGCGGGTTTCCCTTCCTGCGGCCTGCTCCGGCAGTAATGAAGTGGCGATGACCCTATCTTCAGCCGCGGAAGGCGCGGGCGCTCCTTGCCAGGTTTTTCCACCCATGGTGTCACGGTCATAGCTCGCGCAACCGAGGTGCGCGGATATCAGCAGGCAGATAAGACCTATTCTGCCCATCCGCGAGCGGTTACACGCTATAGGGGAAGTACTTGCTTTTACTAAACACATAAGGAAAAAGCATTATTTTTTGACGTGCCAAAACACTTCTTCTATTTATTTAAGGATAGCAAATTCAATACTCCAGACAGTTTTAAGCTGCCGTAGCCCCATAGTTTTGCAGGGTTTCATAGGCGGGATGGGATTTTATCAAACTGAAGTCTAAACCTAACTTTTCAGAAAATCGTTGGAGCAGATGCGCGTTGAATTTACGGATTTTCCAGCTCATGATAGAAATGACGTGCCCCTGTGAGTTTGAAGCTTGCTGACGGTCTTCAAGTTTAAGCAGATTCAACACGGTCATGGCGGCATTGAAGTGAAAATGAAGGGCTTCTTTGCTTCGCGCCTGGCAGTCGGACAAGCCGGTAAATTGCTTAGCGTCACGAAATAGAAATTCGATTTGAAAACGGGCTTTGTAGTACCGATACATCTGCTCCGCAGAGAGTTCGGTATCGGTCGAAAATAGCAGAGCGGTCTGCAACCTGTGCCCATCTGGCTTGAGCAAATAGGTGATGCGGATCGTGCGTTTGAGCCCGACACTGTGGACGACTGTGGTGTAAATATAGACCCCCTCCATTTCCCGGACCCACTTAAGGCGGCTCAAGTCGTCAAATTGCACCTTGCCGTCGTACTGCCTGCGACGGCCCCGGGGTTTTTGTGGACCCTGGTAGAGATAGCGTAGGTTGGCGTCGTGGCGAAGCTTGCCGATCTGATGAAGACCGATGTCCACGACCCCATCAGTAAACTTCTTTTTGCTGTAATAGCCGTCGGTGACCAGGTAATCGATAACGCGTGCCGGTCTTCTCTGAGATGCTGCAAGTACCCATCCACTCGTGTTTCATCCGGATGCTCAGGGGGAGGCGTCTGGCGGGTGGAGAAGCTGTAGGCGGTAGCATATTCCACATCCACGAAGGCCAGCGTAGAGATTTCCAGACCCTTCTGGGCCCTATCGTGCGTGCTGTTGTAGAACTTATCCAAACCATAGGTGTGCCGACCACTTTTTTCACTAAAGCTGCAATCCATCACGGCAATAAGCCGGGTACGCTGCGCCAAAAGATCGGCTAAACACAGACGATTGAACTCGACAAAATCAAACGGTCGCCGGAACCACCGGGCGTACGTCTTCTCATTGAGTTGGCTATAACGGCTTAAATTACGAAAGGTGGCTTTGCCACGCAGACACATCCACGTCGTTAATAACACCTTCATCAACTTACGTTGCGCCGTGGAGAGACTGGACATTTGAGCTAAAAGGGTTTCTATTATCAATGTAGGGGCCTTTGGTTATCGTCAAAAAATGGCGTTGTCGTAGACACCATTTTCCGATACCAGCAGGCCCCTGCCTACAGCAACAAGGTATAAAAACTGTCCGAACTATTGAAATTGAAATGTGCTTTGAAGCGGCTGGGCCTCCAGCAGTTAAAAAGTCCTGCTACGATGCACGATGCAGCGTGTGAGTGCAATGTGGGGTCAGCGAAAAGGGAAGGGAAGGTATTGATGAGAATACTTGCAGTTGTTGGAGCGTTAGCCATCTTTACAGCTCTCTTTTTTTCTGTGGTAGTTTTTTCAGGTTATTTCAATGTAGCCGCCACCGAGCCGCATACGCCTCCTGGCCGTTGGCTTCTCAGCACTACCATGACACAATCCGTGCGCTATCATGCGCAAGCTATCAAAGCCCCTCCACTTGGGGAGGCTGTACAGCTAGCCGACGGGTTTCGTCACTACCAGGCCCATTGTGAAACATGTCATGGAGCGCCCGGCGTGCCTCCAGGAAAAGTTGGCAAGGGTCTCACCCCTGAGCCGCCTGAGCTGGATGAAGCCGCTTCTCACTGGTCCGCTGAGGAATTATTTTGGATTATTAAACATGGGATCCGGATGACAGGGATGCCCGCCTGGGGCGTTTCCTTCTCAGAGGAGAAGCTCTGGGCCTTGGTCGCCTTTGTTCAGGAGCTGCCCGAGATAACCCCTGCTGACTATCAGAAAATGGCGGCTTCGATAGAACATGGCGCTCACAAAAAAGCGCCTAGCGCACATTGACCGTTCATTTCCTTGAGGAGAGTGCCTAAATTACCCTATCCATAGGCGTGCTAAAGGGATGCACCTCTTGAGTTCAAATATCCATATCCAAGACCGATTGGCGCGTGTCGACCCCGTGAGCCTCTGCTTTAAGGTCCCGCCGCAGGGCATGTATATGATCCTTATCGCCAATCGCCCGCCGCACGCGGTCGGCGTGGGTCCCGCCCAGCGCCGCCTCACCGCCCTGAGCATACAGCTGCAGATGGATAGCGCTGTTAATCAGGGCAAGGTGAGTGAAACCTTGCGGGAAATTCCCAAGGAACGCCTCGTCTGCGGGGTCAATCTCTTCTGCGTATAACCCAACGTCATTAGCCTTGGCCAGCAGGCGCTCGAACAGGGCACGCGCCTCCTCCGCCCGACCGAGGGCCAAGAGGGCGTCGACGAGCCAGAAACTACAGATGAGAAAGGCGCCCTCCGTGCCCGGCAACCCATCGGGTGCCAAATAGCGGTGAACGTAGTCCCCCACGCGCAACCGCCGCTCGATGGCCGCGACCGTACGCACAAGGATAGCCCGGTCGATGGGCACATCCAGCAGGGGAACGAGCAGGAACGCAGCGTCCATATCGCGGTAGTCGAAAGCCTGGATGAGGTGAGTGCCCTCCGGGTCGATGCCACGCTCAAGGATAGTCGTTAGCACGGCGTTGCGTGCCCTCTCCCAGTGGGGATTCGGACCTAGCAGGCGGATAGCTCGGTCAAGCGCCACCCAAGACATAATCTTGCTGTGAACGTGGTGGCGCAGCTCACTCCGCATCTCCCAGATGCCCTGATCCGGATCCATCCAATGGGTGGCGGTGTAATCGGCTGCGCCGCGGATTATCTCCTCAAGCGTAGAATCGATAGGTTGGCCAAGTGCATGATAGAGGAGTGCCCAGTTAGCAAGCTCGCCATAGATATCCGCCTGCCGCTGGCGGTAGGCAGCGTTACCGATCCGGACTGGCTGACTGCCCCGATAGCCGTTAAGGTGGATGAGCTCGCGCTCAGTAAGCTTGGTTTCGCCGCCAATTCCATACAAAACCTGCAAATTGGGCAGCGTCGAGCGCACGCAGCACTGGCACAGAAACTCGCAGAAGCGGCGTGCTTCACCGCTATAGCCGAGCGCCACCAGTGCGTGCAGGATAAAGGTGGAGTCGCGCAGCCAGCTAAAACGGTAGTCCCAGTTCCGAGTACCGCCCAGCGCTTCGGGAAGCGAGGTTGTCGGGGCGGCGATAATCGCGCCCGTCGGTGCGAAGGTCAGCAGTTTAAGAAGTAAGGCGCTACGTTGTACCCTCTCCGCGTAGGGGCCACGATAGCGGCAGCGGCCGCACCACTCCTGCCAGAAAGCGCAGGTGACCGCAAGCAGCCGATCCGTGTGGTTGACCGGGGAGGCGATTGCAGCAGGGGCGATAACGAAGGCCCGTCGCTCGCCGGCCTTGATTTCAACGGTCGTATCCATGACTGCTTTCCCCTCGGGTGAGCCGTCCTCTGTGTAGAGAAGGTACTCCGTAACCCCACTCTTGCGCCGTGCGGCATCAAGGGACGCCGTGCCGTCGAAGGGTATCTCCGCCTGGCGATACTGAATGCGCAAGGCGACGTGGCCTTCAAGGCCCTCGACGATGCGCACCAGCCAACCTGGCGCCTTAAGAGTGACGTAATCCTCGGCCCCCGCTTCGGGGGCACGGCCAACCGGCATGAAGTCGGTGACGGCGACGCGACCACCCGAGGCCGTGAAGGTCGTGCGCAGAATATTCGTGCCAGGAAGATACGCCCGTTTGGCAGTCATCTCTCCCGCTGGACGGATCGCGAAAAAGGCCCCTTGGGCCGCATCGAGCAGACGCCAGAGCACAGGCACAGCATCAAAGCGACCCAAACAGCACCAGTCGATCGAACCGTCACGGGTAACGAGCGCAGTGCCGTGGCAATCACCGATTATTGCGTAATCGCGGATGGGCCGGTCATTGGTGCAGTTTCCATTATTGTGTTCGGATAGGTTCATCGCCTCAGCCGCCCTCGCAGAAGGAAGAGTAAGGTCCATAATCTTCGACCTGGGCCACTTGGAAATCTGTCATAATATCGCCTCTACTGCAGTCACTCAGCCCTTATCGAAAAAAGACCTTCCTTTATTCCTTACGAGATACGGGCGGTAAGCTCAGTGTCATCCCCACCTTTATTCTATCAGGGCTCTCGAGCTGGTTCCGATTGGCTTCATAGATAAGACGCCACTGGGTGGGATCGCCGTAGATGCGCTCTGCAATCCGAGAGAGGGTATCTCCCTGTTGAACCGTTACGGTCTTTGGCGCCGCCGGTTCAGCCTTCTCTGGTTTTTCTTTGACAGCCGGCGTGGGAGGAGGTGCAGGTGCGGCCTCTTCGATCTTTTGACGGGGACCTTCCGAGGGCGAAGTCACCGGGGCTTCTTCCTCCACAGGGGGTTCTGGTTTCTCTGGCGGCGCGGGAGGTTCCGCTACCTCCTTAGGCGGCGCTTTGGCAATGGCAGCCTCATCCCTGGGTGGCGGTTCGGTAGACTGGGGAGCTGTCGGCGCTTCTTGTTCCGTCTCCGCCACGGTGGGGGGTTCCTCTTCTATTTTCCCGCCCAGTTGCACCCATAAAATACCCCCCACTAAGGCGGCAACCATCAAAAAGATAGTAATCGCTGGCACCACCCATTCATATTTGGATCGCCTTGGGGGCGCCGGGGCAGGTTTGACTGCGGCAGGCGGAGCTTCCTCCTCCTCTTCTTCTGTCCGCATCTTGGCCCGGTAGCGTTCCAGGAGCTTGGCATTGATGGCCACAATGACCGTGCTTACCGACATGAGCGCCGCACCCATCGCCGGCGATAGCACCAGCCCAAGCGGGTAGGCAATACCCGCCGCCAGTGGAATAGCCACGGTGTTGTAACCGGTGGCCCACAGCAAATTCTGGATCATTTTGCCGTAGGTGGCGCGAGAGAGCCCCAGTGTGGCGGACACATCCCGGGGGTCGTTGCGGACCAGGACAATGTCCGCAGACTCGATGGCCACGTCAGTCCCTGCGCCAATGGCAATCCCTAAATCGGCTTCCACCAGAGCTGGGGCATCATTCACCCCATCTCCTACCATGGCCACCACCAATCCCCGGGACTTCACCTCGCGGATCTTAGCCGCCTTTTCATGGGGAAGCACTTCGGCAAAATAATCATCTAACCCGAGTTCCTTGGCCACATGGCTAGCTACGGCGCGGCTATCCCCTGTGAGCATCATGCACTGAATGCCCATCTCCTTAAGATGGGCAATAGCTTCATAGGATTCTGCCCGGATAATATCCGCCAGGGCGATGGCCCCCAGGATTTTCCCCTCACCAAGCACATAAACGACGGTTTTGCCCTGGGCCGCCACTTCGCTCAGGCGCTCATCCTGGACTTCCAGCTCCTGCTCTTTGAGATAACCGGGACTGACTACCTTAATTTGCTGTTTCTCAATCACGGCCTGGGCGCCGCGCCCCGGCAAATTTTGAAACGCTTTGGTTTTGCTCAGCGAGATGCCTTTTTCTTTCGCCGCATCTACAATTCCTTGGGCAATGGGATGTTCCGACTGCTGCTCCAGGGAGGCGGCCAAGTGCAATAGGGCTTTTTCGTCTAAATCCGCTAGGGGAATGACATCAGAAACGCCAAACCGCCCTTCAGTAAGGGTCCCGGTCTTATCAAAGACAACGGCCTGCAGATTCCGAGCCCGTTCAAAGGAGGCCCGGTTGCGGATTAATAGGCCATTGAGCGCAGCCAGGGAAGTACTCACCGCCACCACCAAAGGCACCGCCAATCCCAAGGCATGAGGACAAGTGATGACCATCACGGTCACCATCCGTTCTAAGGCAAATTCAAAGGGCTCATCCAAAAGGAGCCAGGCTAGGAGCGTGAGCCCTCCCACCGAAAGGGCAATATAGGTCAGCCATCGAGCAGCACGATTGGCTAAATCCTGGGTGCGGGAACGGGACCCTTGGGCCTGGCGGACCATTTCGATAACCTGGGAGAGGTAGGTCTCCGCCCCCGTCTTTTGGATCTCCAGCACCAGGGCCCCTTCCCCATTAATTGCACCGCCAATGACCTCTTCCCCTTCACTGCGGGTGACCGGCTTAGATTCCCCGGTCAACATGGCCTCGTTTAAGCTGGAGGTGCCCTCGATGATAAGCCCATCTGTGGGGACTTTCTCTCCCGGCTTGACCACCACCCGATCCCCCGGTTTAAGCTCCGTGACCGGGACTTCCTCGGTGGTGTCATCGTCCCTTAAGCGGTGGGCTTCGGTGGGCATCAGCCGCACTAACGCTTCCAGCGCACCTGAGGCCCCCATGACCGATTTCATCTCAATCCAGTGACCGAGCAACATGACATCAATCAGGGTGGCCAGTTCCCAGAAAAAAATCTTGCCCGGCAGCCCAAAGACAACCGCGCTCGAATAGAAATAGGCCACCATAATCGCCAGGGAAATTAAGGTCATCATCCCTGGCTGGCGTTGCCTCAGCTCACTAAAAAGCCCTTTGATAAAGGGCCAACCCCCATAAAAGAAGACCCCACTGGCCAGCCCAAATAAGACGTATAAGGATCCGGGAAAGGCGAGCACCTGCTTTAGGTTCAGTGCCTCTTGGATCATGGGCGAGAGAGCCAGAATAGGAATTGTCAGGACTAAGGAAATCCAAAACCGGCGGCGAAAGTCCGCCACCATGGCCCCGTGGTCATGGCCTTGAGGCGCGCCCTCCCTGGCGCGACCCCTTCGGGCCTCCTGCGGAGGTCTCGATTCGCTCCCGGCGAATCGGTCGTGATGGGCTTTATGCTCCTCCTGGGTCTGCTTTTTGGGGCGCTGTTCTTTCTGGGATGGGCGGTGAGCAGAGTGCGGCATGGTCGTCCTCTTCTTTAACCTTTGCGATCTCCCTCCCTTAACCTGGATCATTCATGAGGTCACCACAAAGGCACTAAGATCACAAAGAAATCAAGTGGTGAAAAATTCAGGTTTAACGATTGAGGGGATGATTAAAAATATAGTGCATGGGTAGAGCTTCTATAGCCTAATCCCAAATTTACTCAAAATAAACACAGTGAAAAAGTAGCCGCCGACTGCAACCCTATATACACAATTAAAGTTCAAGAAAAAGTTGGAAAACAATACCGCCGGCAATTTATGAAACCCTACGAAACTTTCGCCGTGTGAAACTGTACCAAGCATTGAATAGCAAAAGATTAAAAAAAAACACCGTTTACTGGTTTTTGTCCGATAAACGGTGTTTTGATTTTTGCGAGAGGACAAACCTTTATTTCAATAATATTGTTATGTCAATCCTCTCTCTTGGGTAGAAAAAATTACGGTACCGGATTAAGTTGTGCCGGCGTCAAACTAGTTTTCCAGCTATCGGGTAGATTCTGTACCCAACCGTTATAAACGTTTGGTATGGGTAGAACACCTTGACCACCCATGCCAGCTAGACCCACAACAGCGTCATCAGTGGGTGCACTATTGTCAGCCATAGAAAGGGTACCTGCAACGACAGCATCAGCAAAATTACCATCATTATTTGGATCAGGATCGACCACGATCAACCGATTGGAGAATTTGCTGGAAACATAGGCATAATAACCACCCCCCGACTTGGCGCCAAAATTAACGCCATGACAGCCTGGATCACAAGGTAACATGGCGACAACCTTATCCATACGAGTATCAACGATAGTGATGGTACCACCTGTATTGGCTGTAACGACAACACGACCTGTTGGATCCACAGGCGTCTGGATCGGCAGCACACCCACTGTCACTAAACCATCTCCATCACGATCCGCTAGTGTGGCAGGATGGGTTGGACTAACGGGATCATAATCAGCAACAAGGTTGATCGTTGTCACCGGCGTACCATCAAGCTGATAAACATTCATGGAATGATCCAGTAGATTGGTAGTATAAATTTTATCTATTCCCATCCCAATCGCAATGGGGTGGGGTGCCGCTGGAAAAATGCCACCTGCAGGGGATCTGGCAATAATTTGACCCGTACTGGCGTCATAGATACCTGTATCTGAGGTATTGATGTTCGGCGTAACAATTTTGCTACCATCAGCTGAAATCCAGTGGCCATGTGGATTTGCTGGGATTTGCCCAGGCAGTTGGGTTGGTATCATATATTGAGGAGCAATAGTTCCTGCAGGAATCCCACTAATACTATTCTCACCATTGATGGCAACCGTAATATCTTCAAAGTTAGATAATGCCATTACACGTGAAGGCGTATCGCCAAACCACGGGGTCTGATCGATAATCGACTGCTCTGTATTACTCCTATTGGGAGGATGGTTCTTGTTAATCCCCGGTAAGGCAATCTTGCGCTTGAGGGTCCAATCGATAGCTTCTGCAGGAATCACACTAATACCATTTTCACCATTGATGGCAACCGTAATATCGTCAGAGTTGGGTAATGTCATTACATGTGAAGGTGCATCGCCAACCCGGGTATTATGTAGCATTGCGCCGCTTTCACGATCTATCATGGTCAACTTATTATCAAACCACTGGGTCTGATAGATAACCGACTGCTCTGCATTGCTCCACATATTGTGAGGATGGTTCATATTAATCCCCGGTAAGGCAATCTTGCGCTTGATGGTCCAATGAGTCGCGTCCAGTACCGTAATAGTTCCAGGTTTTGTTTTACCCGCTGTCTTTTCAAACTGAGTATCAATCCATACTTCACCCACACCTGGATCTCCAGGAGGTGATAATGGATCCAGCTTAATATCCTGACCGTATCTTGCTTCTAGGACGCCTTTTAAGGGAACATTGTCTACAATGTTACCATCTAGATCCCCTATGGCTATTTCCACATCAGGATAGCTCACTGTCCAAGGCGCAGATGAAGTATAATCCTGCCAGTTTTCTTGGGTGGTTGCCACAAAGAAAGTTCTCAATAGACGAGTTGCCAGATCACTGATGGTTGGTAGCCCATTTACACCGGTGACCAGATCAATCTTTGTCCCTAGATCTAATCCCTCCGTTTCTGGATCATCCACAATCACCGCACCAAACATATAGGGATGGATTTTACAGGTAAAGACATACAATCCTGGGGTATCCAGCTGCACAATTGCACCACCCCGATAGGCTTTGGTCTGATCAAATGGAATATTGTGCGGATTACCTAGAAGCGGATCATCGGCATCGCTTGGCCATAGCAAGGTGGTGATCGTATGCACGGCATTGGTGTCCGACATAATAAAGTGCGCGCTGCTACCAGGTGCTATCACTTCCAGCGATCTCGTTTTAGTAATCGGAGCAAGATCATTAGCACGCGCGCTTCTGAACCAGCTGCCGGGTTCATCCGAGATTTCGAAGGTGACCAAACCAGGATCATCAGTGGCACCAAGGAGAATCGCGCCATAAGGAGAAGCACCCGCAATACTGTTCCCGGCAGCTGGATCATCATCCACTCGGAATCGACCCGTCATGCCCGATTCCATGTGTGAAACCAGGTGGCAATGCAGGTGCCACATACCTGCGCCAACACCAGAACCTGCCTTAACAGTAAAAGCATGACTGTCAACCTTGCCTGTCAGTAGCTTAACGTCGATTATGCTAGGCGCACTCCCCTGATTGGCAGGGGCAATTTCATCCAGCCAGCGATGTGCATGCAAGTGAAAGGTATGATCATGGCCAATGGATAGAACATGGAATCGCACCACATCACCCAGCACTGCACCTAAAACCGGATTAGTCCATAAAGGAGTTTGGGTATCGTTTACGATTTCCGCTCCCCAGAACGTGGAACCCACCATGTACATGATGTATTCTTTGTCCAGATCGGACCTTTTAACAGCGGTGATGGTTCCATCATCATCAACATAGCTTTGAACCGTTCCATCAGCAGCATCCACCACAATAGCACCGAACAAGCCGAGCATCTGCGAACCTTCGTCATAATAGGGATGGGTCCCCACTTGATCAGCGGTAAATGAATAGCTTTGTGAGCCACCAGCTACAGCTTCAGCCGCACCTTCATGTAGACCCGGAATATTAATGCCCACCGCAACATCGGTTTTATTTGTCAACGTAATATTGATCGTATCGCCTTTTTTAACAAACAGAGTCGGTCCTGGAATAATAGCATCTGCGTCTTCGCTATCTAAAACGTAACCTAATTGGCCGTTGGGTAATGGTTTGGCAAAGACTTCAAAATTATATGTGGCCGCCAATATTAAATTTGAGGAAACTAGCATAGTTGCCAGGAGCATCAATGCCATTGTTGTTTTTTTCTTTAATCCAAAAACAATAGCTTTCATTTTCTTAACCTTTTATGGGAAATTTTTTTCAGGGAATGGCCTTAAAGTGCCCCTTCATACCCAGCAATTTGCTAGAGAAAGTTTGATCCCTATAAACCGAACTATGATTTGCTTGGATTGAAAAAACATGTTTCTCAAGCGGGCCTAGTGCTTTTTCTGTGATAATTAGATTGGTTCCTGGATCAACCCATTTGTAACCTGGAAATTTAAATTGATGGGTATTGGTTCCCAATGCAATCAAATGAAACCTAACATTGCTGCCTTGCTGTACGGATAAATCCGGATTTACCCAGAGTGGTATTTGCTGGCCAGTCTGACTATCAATTTCAGTCCCCCAAAATGCATCATCCCCAAGAAACAGGACATACTCTTTTTCTAGGCTGGAAAATGCTGCACTGTGGGCTCTATTCCCTTGACTTACAGTAACGATATTGGCTTGATCGTTAACAATCAAGGCGCCATAGAGTCCTCTGTCTTCAGCGCCATTAAGGGTAATCATATTATGATCGTGATAAGGCCAAGTACCGGCCGTCCCCGGTGCGGCTACCCAATGATAAGTATAGCTCATGACAGGTATAGCAGTAGCACCTTCATCCGTCACTAAGTTAATGTACTCCAGTGTCCCGTCACTTAAAATATCGTAATGGACGCCATGGACATGAACACTGACTTGGTTTAATTTGGCAGAATCTCCTGGATCAAATCCATGGTGTAATGTAAGTTCGACCTCATCACCTTCATTAATAATAATCGTTGGCCCCGGAATTGTTGCTGTTCCAGCATATCTAGAAGTGACATCAATTGGATTTGAATTGCTCTCATCCATTTCGAAAATTACATGTGAAGCCATACGATAGGCAAAAAGATCGTCTCCTCCTTCACTACTTTCTATTTTTTCAGCCCACATTTCAATCACATGCAATTTTCCTGCTGAATTTGCAAACGCACTTTTCCCAAATAGGGAAAAGGATAATGCAAAAGCTAGCAATGGGAGTATCATCCATCTGACCTTGCCCATCGCTGGGGGGGCATATTGTGAGTGGCTGACATTGGCAGGAAATTCAGCACATAGGTTATTGTGCATTTTTAAACCCCTTCCTTTATTAATCTATATTGAATTTGTCGATTACATCACTCAGCTCGGTAAAGGTTAGGAAAAATCGTGTTATTTACTCCTAAAATAAGTGTACAGAGTTGCTTTTTATTGCCGTTGGTCAGAGAGGAGTGGCTCATCGTAGCGCTCCCTAAAGGGTAGAGCTTTCTGGCCTGAGCAGACAGATTCACCCACAGGCTAGCGCAGCCCGAAAGTTGCGCTAGTGCCATGGAGACAATGTGGGCAAACAGGTCATCTTGCGCAATTCCGAATGCACTTTGGGTTTCAAGGGGGCGTAGCTAAATGGCATTTGAAAGAGGAGGGGGATGTGGCGTCATAACCCCCCCTGGGCGAGGCATGAAATCAAATTCACTCTCTTGTCACGTCAGCCCATTAACCACCCTAGCCCTCCTCTCTTATCTGGAACTTACTGGCTAATATAATTTATTATAATTTTCACAGATTAGGGTTGATTTGGCCGCTTCGTACAGAACCTGGAATAGCAGGACCGGGAACGGCTAGAGGTTTCTCTACACAACCAAATTGTGAGTCTGAACTCAGACTACCTTCACCACAAACAAAAACCTCTTCGATCTCTAGTGATGCAGCGCCTTCTGGATCACTATCTGCAATTAGCCCCTTAACACGAAAGGCATAAGTCCCCGGCTGAGTCGGTAGATAATAGCTGTTATATCGATTCTCCGTTCCACGTGCCTGTTCAGGATCCTCTAGTTTTATCCAGTTATTACCACAAGTAAAATTGTTTTTTCCACAAAACTGGACGTAAAGTTCTAAATCAACGATATCTCCCTCTCTAGCATTAATGGGCTTATCTACACCTGCAATACGGGTAATAAAAATATCAGCCGCATTAGGAATAAAAACAAAAGCAGGTTCACTGTGATTTCCTACCACTATCTGATACTGCCCAATAATCCTTCTCTCATGGGCTTGCGTTAATTGCGGGAAGAAAAAAAGTACCGTTAAGACAAGCGCAAAAAAAAACAACCATCAAACTAACTTTTTTATTGTCAGAGATTAACGTCATAGGCGATCTCCTTTTAGTGACTAATAGTTCTTTGTGCCCCCTCCTCTTTATTTACCCCCGGCAAAAGCCGGGGGTGATCTTACGGATAAGAGCAGAACTACCTTTGAATCTACAGTAGATTTCTTTCTCAAGTGAATGAGCAGCCCTCCCTGCCGTAGGGACAATTTTTTGAACTTATTTTCTTCAGGGTGTTGGGGCGTCGGTTGAAACGGTGTTTCCAATTTTAACGGTGACCCCAATGGAAGTACCTTC
Source organism: Nitrosococcus wardiae (assembly GCF_004421105.1). Classification (NCBI taxonomy): domain Bacteria; kingdom Pseudomonadati; phylum Pseudomonadota; class Gammaproteobacteria; order Chromatiales; family Chromatiaceae; genus Nitrosococcus; species Nitrosococcus wardiae. The sequence continues at coordinate 2,491,440 of NZ_CP038033.1, read as the reverse complement.
AGGCATGGAATCGAATTTGTCTTTTTGATCATCACAGGCTTCTGGATCACCTCCACCATTCGGCTCTGAACAAGCTGTATTTATAAAAGCTATATCTGTGATGATACTGACTGTATTTTCGCCATCCGTTAATCCTGGAGCGATATCCAAATGGAATACACAGGTGGCCACGTTGTCACCTGCAAAGCTCACTTCTCTGCCCATTCCAATACCTGTGTTTTCCGGAATAGGAAAAACTAGATGTGCCGGATTATCTCCACCAGTGTTATCTGCAGCACCTACCCCTATGAGTAGTCCCGGATAAGGACTTTCACCTTCATCGCAGGTACTATCCTCATTGGGAAGCGTCGCCACTACGTGCCCACTGACAATGTCATTCACATTAGTTGTGTCCATTAGGACCACAACTTCCTGTCCGGGAAAATGACTCAAGTCGTAGGTTTCTTGAAGTACTTTTTGTGATAAAAATCCCGGTGGCCGTGCCTGGGTGGCGGGTGAACTCATCACACTCAACGTCAATACAGCCACAGCCATTAAGGGGATATCTAACCGCTTTGCGTTCATCGAACTCTCCTTTTACCTGGTGTTTTCCAAGCATAAGATTAAGCTTGGTTTTAAAAAGGCCTTCCCTGGCCTTTATCTTTCCTTTCTGTCTATTCAGAGACTAACGCGTACTACCCGCGATAAAGCCGCCGTGGGGAGCATTCAGTCCATCTTCTGGACCATAAACTTTCACCACTTCATCCGTTAAGGTGTTGATTTTGATAATGTAATTGGAATAGTAGCTCGCTACATAGACAGAATGTTCGTTCGAGGTCACCCCAATTCCATGGGCCACACTAAAGTCATCGGGCAATTCAACACCCGGCTTAAGGCGCTTAATAAACTTCGGTTCATGGAGATTAGTAATGTTGAATACAGAGACATAACCATCTTCACCGAAGCTGCCATCCAGAGTATCTTCCTCCGCTAAATAGAGCTTAAAGTTGGCCACAGCTAGATCCGAGGGTGAGCGAAATACGCCTGCGTCCTCGGGGAATTGTGCGGTGCCGATAATTTGTTTAGCCGTTCCCCGGATCACATCTAAGAGCCAGACACTTGGACCGGTGATTTCCAAATTAAGTGGAGGCGGAGCTAGGGACGTAGGGCCAAACTGCATGCTAGCAGTGAGCGCATAACGATTGTTCAGCCAAACCGTGTAATGGGTCAAAGCAGCATGGGCTAATTTCTCTTCGTCAATCAAATGAATAGATCCCTGGTAGTCGAGGGCCCCGGTACGTTTATCGGCACGATAAACATCGATCTCATCGTGACCATAGAAATAGCCGGTGCCAAGACCGATAGTTCCCGAAGGATTGAAGTTCACCCCGTGGGTTTGGCGGCTCACCTCCCCTGATTCTGGGGGAAAGATAAGGGGATCTACAGCGGCCAACTGCTGAGTTCGAGTATCAATCACCCGTATCTCATTGGTAGGATACTGCGTAACATACGTATAGTGAGAATGGGGTAAAAAAGTCGGCCCATGGGCTTGGGTAAAGGTCGTAGAAATCCACTCGGCAATCGGCTGGCGGGGATCGACCTGATGGACTTCAGGAAAATCGGAAAGAGTACCCGCCGGCGATAGGACCAAAGTCTTCGTGATTTCCAGATCAGCTTGGTTCAGATCCCAATTGATTTCCTTCACATCCACTACGATAACGGCGGCCGGATCCGGTGGGGTGGCATCGACACTAGCATAGAGAGTTTTGCCGTCGGGAGAAGTCCAAGCATGCTGACAACTAGTCTCTTCGCCCGGCCAACCCTCAAGATTTGCGAGGGAAACCTGAATAAGCTGATCGGTCTTGGTATTAATCAGTCCTAATTCGATATCTCCAATATCACAAAATACATAAAGATCGGCAATTTTTTTGTCCGGTTGATTGACTTTAAAAGGCGGTCCGGAGGAAAGGTTTTTGCCGGGGGGAAAATTTTTGGGCTGGGCTACCGCCCCGGAAGCGACCGCCATACCAGCAATTAGTACGAAGGGTGAAATCCATTTACTTTTACTTAATAACTCCCCTTGGTTGGCGTGTTTTTTCTGATCGTATCCTCTGTTATGCTCATTCAACGTTGTTGATAGCAATAGCATAGGTTATTTCTCCCATTGAAGAATTAATTAATTTTGAATAGACCGACAACAAGCCAATGATATTTTTTTTCGCTAGAGGTTTATCTCGGCTTTATTGATCAGTCATGATGGTGTTGGTCGTCGTCTTCGTCATCTTCTTCTACGGTAGCCGAAACCGTGATGGTATTAAAACCACTCAGTGGCGCAGGGCCATTATTGATGACCACAATATCCGTGATTTCTGATGGAATACTATCTTTATCTGCCTCAATGCTAAGATGAAACACACACTGTTCAGTATTTCCAATTCCTGTATTTTCTAAGATTGGCGCAACTAGATCTCCGCCAGCGACGCCTACTAGCAAGGAAATATTATCTGGATCAGTTCCTCCCTGCCCGCATGCAGCAGTTGAATCAGTTAATGCAATGTGCGCATGGATTATTTTATTAGGCGTAGTATCAAGATATGGAAAGAGCGCCCCTCTCTCCAGCCCCTTCAATATTGTGGTTTCAGAAATAAAAAATTTTTCTTTTTCATCAGCCAATACGGATGTGTGAATCATCGCAACAAAAAAAAATAAAACTGCCGTGGAAATTCCTAAGTGTGTTTTGTTATCCATAAACCCTCCTTAAGTAGTTATTGTCGATTATCGTAATTTAAATAGATGTCCACGGATCAACCCGTGGTCATATGAGTTCGCCGCCACCTCGCGGCGATTACAATTCCTCACGGAATTGACATGAATCCCAGCGTTTCTGCTGTTTTATATAAAGTAAAAAATTTTTTTAAATTTGTTTTATAGACTTAATACCTCGCAAATAAAGATCTGTATAAATTCACAAATTTGGTCAAAAAACCCTCAAGGTGCCACTAAATTAAAAAATGACATCATGCCCTGATCCCCATGCTCGTTGATGTGGCAATGAAAAACCCATCCCCCTGAATCCCCCGGATTGGGAAAGCCTGTCCCTGTACCTCCCGCCTCTTTACCCGAGGCCCCCAATTCGGCATGGGTGCGCATCAAGCCAAGGGGTGATTCCGCCCGAGCACTGTCGTCGAATTGGATGGCAAGCCGGGTAATTGTCCAACTCTTTCCTAGGATTCCGGGCCTAGCAGGAATTCTGATACTGTCTTTGTTCTCCAATGGATAGGTCACCGTTTTGATATTTGAAGGAATACCCGCAGTCTCATCGCCAAAATTGACAAATACGGTTTCGATGGGTTGGAAAAAGAACCCATGCATGTGGAAAGGATGGTCCGCTCCGGTAAAATTAACGACTTCCCAAAACCGGACTTCGCCGATCGTCAAATCGAGTGCAGTACTCAACTCAACGGCAGAAAAGGGTCTCGGACCAAAGGGAGGCGGCCCTACCTTTCCTTCTACTGGCCTACCGTTACTAAGCGCTACCTCTGCCGTCTTAGTCCGGATAGCATCTAACAATCCCTTCCGCTCCTGCACCGCAGCAAAGAAATTGATCGCTCCACTCGGCTGCGGCATTCCATGGCCAAAAAAAACCGGCAAAGCTTGGCCTGTATTCTCTGGGATACCCTGGCCAGTGTTGCTAAGATCAACTAAGCCTCGAATATCCATGAGAGGGCTGTGCTTAGAACGCGGGAGCGGTGATGGCAGGTTTAACGCCGAAATAGGTGGCGTCTTGCCTACGACACGGATACGCAGGAGCTTGCGTGGCGGCGTCTTCCCATCCGTTTTCTCATCTCCAAAAGCCGTCACATTCCCAACAGAGTCGGTCAAAATGCGATGTCGTCCACGGGGGAAGTCATGCCACTCCAGGTAAAGCGTCTGGCCCCTCTGCCTTGACGGCGTGAACACGATATCTGCTCGTTCACTGGGCGCGAGCAGCAATCCGACTTCAGGGTCCGGATTAGAAATCGAACGACTCGGATCACCCGGGTCTTCAATCTGATCAATGGGAGGAATAGGGATCGCCTCCTTGAGGAGGCCACCGTCGCCCCCGATTCGATAGAGGGTGTGGCCGGGGATAGAAAGGCGCATGAATCTTCCGTTCGCCACGTTGATAATTCGGAAACGCTGAGGAACCCCTTGGCGAACCAGTAAAGTCGGCAACTTCTGACCATTGACAAGGAGAATGTTCCCTTCGCGGCCGTTGACGATCTGCTCTGCAATCTCTTTAGGGTGAAGCGTGCGGTGAGCTTTGGCTAGTTCTAATTCTTCAGTGGCAAACGCTACGGGTTGCCCAGCCTCGTCAAGAAGCATGTCATCGAGAACGAGGGTGAGTTCAGTGCTATCCGGAAGACCCGCTAGTTCAAGTGCGGCCTCCTCCTCCGGGTCACGAAAAATAAGGGGACCGGCAAGCCCTAAGTCAGTCTGTTCGTTCGCCCGGAAGTGGGGGTGATACCAGTGAGTCGCCGCGTTAAGCACCTTAAACTCGTAGGTGAAGGACTCCCCTGGCGGAACCGCATGCTGCGCTAGGTTACTCCCGTCCATCTCCGCGGGCAATTCAACCCCATGCCAGTGAATGCTTGTCCCCTGCGGCAAATGATTTGTCAGGTGGACGATGAGCGTGTCCCCCACCTTGGCTTCGATCCGCGGTCCAGGCACTTGGCCGTTATAAGCCCACACGGTGGTCATGACGCCAGGCAAAATTTCCACCTCCGTCTCTTGCGCTGTGAGATAGACCTCGACAATGTTCGGATCCGGATTTACATCCGTGGCCGCTTCCACCCTGAGCCGTTGGTCCCAACCCATGGGGTTCTCGTTGTTGACGCCAGCGCTGGAGACAACACTGGTAAAACTAAACATGCCTGTCCACAACATCCCCCTCAGGAAGCACCCTTTCATCTCTTTTTTTCTCCTTTTCCTAGGCAGACTCCTGCTTATTTTTTTATCCAAGGATTTTTTTCATTTATAAAAAATTTTATATTTCAATGCTTCGGACAGTGGTTATTAAAAATGATCAGTGAGTTGCTATTCCCAGATGAATAAAATGCAAGTTAGGGCTATCCTTAAATTGCATTTTATTGGGTAAATCTCTGATTATTGGCAGTAAGCTTGCCTAAAACTGTCCGAAGCATTGATATTTTTTAGTTAATTTAAATTCAGCCTAAATTTAAATAGTAAATTCTCTTTTCGTTGTCGAGGTTTTTATATGGAAAAAATAAAAAATTTTAACTTTGTTTCATGGGTTTAACATATAGTGAATATAGGTTTATATATTTAACGATAGCGAAGTGAGGCTATGGAAAAGTGATGGCTTTTTCAATGACGAGATTGTCGTGGTGATCCGGACGAATTTAATTGAAAGCGGCCTCACGGTAGAGGCTAAATCGGAAGTGACGGTTACCGGAACAATTTATCCCACTAACCTGGAGGTTATTCAGCGCAAATACAACAAGGATTTAGATATCGGCACGAAGGCCAAACTCAAATAAATAAGATATGAGGTGTTTTAGGAGCGAACTGGTGGTGTTCCGCAACCCCGTTTTTCCTCCCTGAAAAAAGGTTGGATGCGCGCCCTCCCTGGCGCGCCCCCTAAGGGGCTTCCTCCGGATGTCCCTCGCTCCCGGCGAATCGGTGCGGGGACTTCCCTGTCCCCTGGCTCCACGCCACCAGCTCGCTCCAGGAATACTTCAAAACCTTTACTGAAATACTTATTTTATCGCCGACTCTATTGAGCGTAGAAAGGCAGTATCAACAACGAGTGATCCCTGAGATTCAAACTCAACCTATTCCACAAGCAGGGAATGAACCTCAAAGTGCAAAATATTAAAGCATTTCTAAATAATGCTCGGAGACTAGGGTGTTTTTCCTTTTTTACCTTCCGTGAAACTTTTCTTGAATTTGGAGGATCATTCCATAAAATACCGGCAACACCAGCAGGTTCAGAATCATGACGCTCACCAAGCCTCCCACCATGGGGGCAGCGATTCGTTGCATGGTCTCGGCTCCAGTGCCCGAGCTCCACATGATAGGCAAGAGACCAACAATGGTGGAAAAATCGGCCATGAAGACAGGACGAATCCGGCCCAGGGTCCCCCCATAGACCGCCGACATGATCTCTTGGGACGACAAGCGCAGAGTTTTGGAGGAATGACGAGTATTTTCTCCCTCCTGGCGCTTTTTCAGCTTGGCCTGACGGCGCTGGGCCAATTCCTGATTGATAAAGGTCAATTGGAGCACCGCCGTTTCGGCCCCCATACCCGCCAAGGCAATGAAACCTACTCCTGCCGCCACAGACAGATTGAAGTCTAGCCCATACAATAACCAGAAACCGCCAATGAGGTTGAAGGGAATAAAGCCCATCACGAGCAGCGGTTCAGTAAGCCGATGGAAATTAAAGTACAGCAGCAAAAAAATCATCAGCAAGGTCAACGGCACCACAATCTGCAACCGCTTGGCCGCCCGCGCCATGTATTCGTACTGCCCGGACCAGGCGATGGTGTACCCTGGGGGAATATTTACTTCGCGTTCCACCACTTCCTTGGCCCTAGCCACGTAACCACCTATATCTGAGGATTTGATGTCCACGTATATCCAGGCATTGGGCCGGGAGTTCTCGCTCTTAATCACAGGCGGCCCTCGATGCAAACGGAGATTAGCCACTTGGGATAAAGGGATTTGAGTTCCGGTCGGGGTGGGGATTAACACCCGTTTCAACTGAGTCAGGTTGTCCCGCAGTTCCCGGGGATAGCGCAGATTCACGGGATAACGTTCCAGCCCCTCGACAGTTTCCGTCACCTTCATGCCACCAATGGCGGTTTGGATCACATCTTGTACATCCCCCATAGTCAGCCCATAGCGGGCCGCCTCCTCGCGAGAAATCTCGAAATCCAAGTAGTAGCCCCCGGCGGCCTTATCCCCGAAAGCGGATAAGGTCTCCGGGAGCGCCTTAAGCGTCCGTTCAATGTCGCCGGCCACCTGTTCCAACACCGCCAGATCCGGTCCGTTCACCTTGATCCCCACAGGGGTTTTGATCCCCGTGGAAAGCATATCGATGCGGGTCTTGATGGGCATGGTCCAGGCGTTGGTAATCCCTGGAAACTGGATGGCGGCATCCATTTCATCCATCAATTCTTTGGTCGTTTTGCTGGGATCCGGCCATTCTTCCTTGGGCTTGAGCTGCACTGTGGTCTCAAACATGGAAAGGGGCGCCGGATCGGTGGCGGTCTCCGCCCGTCCCGCTTTACCGAAAACACGATGGACCTCGGGAAAAGTGGCCAAGATCTTATCAGTCTGCTGCAGCACCTCCTTGGCTTTGGTGATGGAGATGCCCGGATAGGCGCTAGGCATGTAAAGAATATCCCCTTCATCCAGGGGCGGCATAAACTCACTGCCGGTTTTAGCTACTGGATAAAGGGTCGCTCCAAGCAAAGCAAAAGCGATAACCAGTGTAGCTTTGCGAAAACGCAAAGCCTGACGGACTGCCGGCGCAAACAGGAAATGCAGGAGACGATTGGCGGGATTTTTTTTCTCCGGCAGGATCTTGCCTCGGATAAAATACCCCATCAGCAAGGGAACCAGGGTAATGGCAAGAATCGCCCCGGCCGCCATGGTATAAGTCGCGGTGAAGGCCAGGGGCTTAAACATCCTGCCTTCCTGAGCTTCGAGGGTGAAGATGGCCAAATAGGATACAGTCATAATGGCCAGGGAGAAAAACAGCGCTGGCCCCACCTCTTTGGCGGCGACCTCTACTGTCGCCCAGCGCTCATGGGGGGTAAGGGGACCGCCTTTCTCACGGGCAGCGCGCTCCAGATGTTTATGGGCATTCTCAATCATCACGACAGCGGCATCCACCATGGCCCCGATGGTAATGGCAATGCCCCCCAAGGACATGATGTTAGCGTTGAGACCCTGCCCTTTCATGATAATAAAGGCGATGAGGACCGCCATGGGCAAAGCCAAAATGACCACCAAGGAGGAACGGAGATGGAATAGAAAGAGCCCAAGGACGAGGCTGACGATGATCACCTCCTGAAGGAGGGTCTCCTGGAGACTGTCCACCGCCCGCTCGATAAGCGCACCCCGGTCATAGACTGGCACGATTTCCACTCCCTTGGGTAATCCCTGCTTTAATTCCTCCAGCTTGGCCCGCACTCGCTGGATAGTGGCCAGGGCGTTTTCCCCATAACGCATGACCACCACCCCACCGACCACTTCCCCTTCCCCATTGAGTTCGGCCAGACCGCGACGCAACTCAGGCCCTAAGTGCACATGGGCCACATCCGCGATACGGATAGGCGTGCCTTGCCTATCCACCCCCACCGGGATGTTGTTGATATCTTCAATGGACTGGATATAGCCTAGACCGCGAACCATATATTCGGTCTCAGCCATTTCCACCAAACGCCCGCCCACATCCTTATTGGAGCGTTGGATGGCCTGCTTGACCTTGGAGAGGGGGATGTGGTAAGCCAGCAAGGCGTTAGGGTCCACCTCCACCTGATATTGCTTGACAAACCCCCCGATGGAGGCGACTTCAGCCACGCCTGGGACCGTCTGTAGCGGATAGCGCAGATACCAGTCCTGGATGGTGCGCAATTGGGCCAGATCGTGTTTTCCGCTCCGATCCACCAAAGCATACTCGTAGACCCAGCCTACCCCCGTGGCATCGGGCCCTAACGAAGGATTGATGCCCGCCGGGAGCCTGCCGCCGACATAGTTGAGGTACTCCAGCACCCGGGAACGGGCCCAGTACATGTCGGTGCCATCTTCGAAGATGATGTAGACAAAAGAAAGGCCGAAGAAGGAATAGCCCCGCACCACCTTGGCATAGGGCACCGCCAACATGGCGGTAGTCAGGGGATAAGTGACCTGGTCTTCCACCACCTGGGGCGCCTGGCCCGGATATTCGGTAAACACAATCACCTGGACATCGGAAAGGTCCGGGATCGCATCCAGGGGGGTGTTTTTTAGGGTCCAGAGACCCACGGCCACCAGCAGCAGCGCGGCAATCAGCACCAGAAACTTATTCCGGAAGGAGGCATCGATAATAAACTTAATCATCTTACCTCCTAGGGGGCTGAATGGGTCTGGGGGGTATGCGTATCCCCGGCAGGTCCCTCCTTTATCCCTGGGTCATTTTTGCCGGCATCCTCTTCCTGCTTTTCGGCGGTTATCGTCCCTTTGGGTTCTTTCATTTTAGAGGTAGCTTCCCGCAGTTTGGACTCGGAGTCGATGAGAAACTGGCTGGAGGTCACCACCTCCTCGCCGGGTTTGAGTCCCTCCAAAATTTCGGTGAAACCCTCGGCAGAGACCCCAATCTTCACCTCCCGGGGCTCAAATTTGCCAGGCCCACGCACAACGAACACCTGCTCCCGGGCGCCGGAGCGAACAATGGCCGCCTCCGGCACCACCACTGCATCCACCTGCTTGCTGGCATGAATAGTCACATTGGCAAACATCTCCGGCTTCAGCAAGAGATCAGAATTATCAAATTCCAGTCGCAGTCTGGCGGTACGGGTTTGTTTCTCTAAATAGGGATAAACATAAGCGACCGTACCGTGAAAAACCCGACCGGGCACAGCAGCGACGCGCATCTCGGCTTCATCACCCACCTTGACCCAAGGCAATTCGTATTCATAGACATCCACATAAACCCACACCTGGCAAAGATCGGCCAGCACATAGAGTTCCGTTTGAGGCGTCACATATTGACCTTCACGGACGCCAATGTTGAGAACCACCCCATGGAAAGGGGAATGGATGTGCAGATTTTTTTGGATCTTTTCTGTCTGTTCCAACTCGCGGATCTGATGTTCCGGCACATCCAATAACTGAAGCCGTTCCCGGGTACTCTGGACCAATTCCTCCGCCCCTTGACGAATATCCGGGTAAGGACTCGCCTTAAGGGTCTCCAAATTACGCAGGGCGAGGAGATATTCCTGCTGGGTGGCCACCAGTTGCGGCGAATAGAGGCTGAGCAACCGCTCATTTTTTTGTACCTTGGCGCCTGTCTTGTCAACAAACAGTTTCTCGATCCAGCCCTCGGTTTTAGGATGGGGACGTGCCAGGAGTTCTTCATCGTAATCGACCCGCCCGACCGCCCGTACAATACGGGTCAGGGTGCGGCGCTCCGCAGTGGCGGTCCGCACCCCAATATTCTGCACGGTGACCGGATCGATCTTCACCATGCCCGTAGGCCCTTTGCCGCGTTCTTCTTCCTCTTCGTAAACGGGGACATAGTCCATCCCCATGGCATCCTTGGCCGGAACCGGCGAGGTGACTTCCGGATTCATGGGATGACGGTAAAAAAGAGGCTGTTTAGCAGGTGTCTCCAAGGTCGGCTCTGCCGTCTTGGGGGCCCACTGGGTAGCATACCAATAGCCGCCGCCCGCCCCTATCGCCAGAGCGATTAAGGAGACCAATGCGATAACCATAGTCGTTTGTTTACTCATCGATTTGTTCCTCACCAATGGCGGCACTTAAAGCCGCTAGGGCCTGGTAAGCCTCAGCCAGTACCTTCCAGTACTCGGTTTCGAAGTTGTAAAGGGTGATTTGGGCATTGACCAAATTCAAAAAATCCACCTTGTTCACCTGGAACCCGGCCAGCATGGAGGCCACTGTTTGCCGTGCCTGGGGGATAATCCCCGTTTTGAACAGGAGAAATTGCTCCCGGGCTTGCCGGTAGTCGGCCAGGGCAGTCGAGATCTCTTGGCGCACTTGCTGCCGCCTATCTTGGAAGGCAAAGATTTGTTGGAGCACTTCACTTGAACGCTGGTCCACAGCCTTGGCTTGTTTGCGGCCAAAATAAAGAGGCACCCTCATGCTAAGCATGAAGGTAGCAAAATCGGCACGGGGCTCCCGGCGCAAAGGGTCATCTCCGCTGCGAAAGCCATAGGCCGCTCCCAGCTTAAAGTCGGGGAAATAATCTTTTTTGGCCAAATCCAAACGTTCCCGGGCGGCTTCAATCCGGTTTTGTTCCGCTGCAAGCAAAGGCCGATTTTTCTCTGCCTGCTGCTGCCAGGTCTCTTCCGGCGCGAGGGGCTGCAGTTTGGTTTCCACCATCTGAGGAAGGCGCAGTGTGCGGTCTGTGGGCCAGTTCAAGAGGGCATTCAGACGCGCTTCCGCAGTACGGCGCAAGGCCGTAAGCCGCACTTCCAGATCCAAGAGTTTGGACAATTCCACCTGGGCCAACAGGACATCCTGTTGCAGACCCTGTCCCACCCGATACTTGGTTTGAGCAATTTCCAGAAACTGGCGCATCAATTCTTGGTTGCGCTTCACCGTTTCCAAGGCTTGGTCCAGATAGAACAAATGCCACCAAGTCTGCTTCACGTCCTGAGTAAGCAGTAACCGCATCTCACGCACATCATGGCGGGCAGCCGCAGCCTCATATTCCGCCGCGCTCTGCCGTAACCCGAGCTTACCGGGAAAAGGAAACTCCTGACTGATTCCAACTTGCAGCTGGGTCATGGCTTCCTGACTACGGTCGAAGGTATCCACCGGGAGATTCAAAGCATTGAAACTGATGACCGGATCGGGCAACGTCCCCACCTGGGAGGGAATGGCGGCCATGGCCTCAGCCCGGGCCCGCATCTCTGCGAGGCCTGGATTATCCTGAAGTGCCGTCTCTATGGCGGTTTGCAAACCCAATTCCCTCTCTGACACCCCTTCCCTAAGGACTGCAGCGGGTTCTTCACCGAGGCGCGGGGAGGGACTCGAGATGTCCGAAGAATGCCCACCGGAGGCATGCCAAGGAGGAGGCGCATCCTCCATCCCTTTGAAGGCAGGCAAGTTTGCTTCTGCTAAAACTGCTATTGAAAAGACCAACAACCCAGCTGCCACAACATATAAAAATACCCGCTTACTAAATGTATTGGCCGTTAAATAGGCTAAAAATTTTCTAATCTTAAACATCTCCTTAAGTATCTCAGTAAAAGTTTTGAAGTATTCCTGGAGCGAGCCGGTGGCGTGGAGCCAGGGGACAGGGAAGTCCCCTACAAACCCTTTTTTCAGGGAGGAAAAACGGGTTTGCGGAATACCACCAGCTCGCTCCTAAAACACCTCATACTTTATTCATCGGTACTTATTTCCTGGAAGTGTACCCAGAAATTGGCCCACCCCACCGATTCGCCGGGAGCGAATCGGGACCTCCGGAGGAGGCCCTCAGGGGGGCGCGCCAGGGAAGGCGCGCATCAATATAGCAGTAGATGGGCCAGCACAGCATTTAGGCTAGGCCTTCTAGGGCCCGTGTTCCCAATCGCTAACACAGTTCACCGGAGGGGAGGATAAGGCTTTATCCCCTACGTCGCGGTATGGGTCAATCTTTCAGGCGAAAATGGGTGGTCTGAAGGGAGGAAATGGCTGGAATTGGGAGAATAGGATTCCGGGGGGCTGCGCCCATGGAGTAATCACCTTATGGGAGGACAACATGAAACCTTGAGGAAGGGACCATAGGGGGTGGTTACACTGGAAATAGTGACTAAGGCACCGAACACTTTCCTTACAAACCCCTTTGCCTAAGGACATTTTGTTAGGGCAGAAGGATTCTATGCTGACCAAGGTCGCTTGCTGAGTCCCATCAATAAAAAGATTGCTTACTACCTGCTGCGGGGTCTCATTGGCACAAATAGCAGACAAAACTCCTGCTGGCACAAAGGCCATATAAATCACCAGCAGAATGAGGAGAAATTGGGCGATGCGGTATGGCATGCTTTCTCTATTTAGTTATCTTCGTCATCAACTAAAAATATTGAAAAGATAACCCCGACCACCAAAATTAAGAGTTCCTCCATCATTATAACTCATTATGGCTTTCCGAACCGCCAAAAAATGGGGGCCCGAAGGCCCCCGTTATAGTCCTGTTCGGTGGTTGGAACAGGTATTTTCTCAATTAACTGAGCCTCTTAGGCTCAACGATTCTTTTGCACTTACCATACCAGCTTTGGGTAGAAATTCTGCAAAAATTTCAACTTATTGATTCAAATATTAAAGATATTTTCACCCGCTCCCAATAGGCTTTAGGGCTTAAACGGCTCGATAAAATAATAAAATGGAAATGTAGGCAAACACCAACATAGCCATACCCCTTGTTGGCCTTCTAGGGAACAAACCTTACCCAAACCGCACTAACTGCAGCGAATAAACTTTTCATCTGCTGCCCAGCAAAACAGTCCTTATCCATAAGCCGAGTCATGATCGCCGTGGAGCGATAGGATGCGCATCCACCCCTCATCCCGATAAGCAACAGCCCGGAAACCTTTGCTGATACGCAGGCTGTGCAAACGGCCACCATGCAGCCCAGTCCGCGAATAGATCAGCTCCCATTTTAGGCCTCGATCTAGGTATAATTGCTGCCAGCTCCTATTGGATAGCTTCCGTAGCGTTGCCAATACATTAAGCTGTTGGGCTTTCTCAAGGGCAAAAAGTTGCCTCTGAAAGACCGGATTATTAAGATCGAGCCGAATTGCTTCAGGTCTCTTTTCCGACCTCACCATCAAATCTTGCGCTCTAACTCATCGAAATCCGTCTCCGCTGGCGGATGCTCCTCTGCCCAGGCTATTGCCTCATCAAGATCAGCCTTTGCCTGCGACGTATGCAGCCACTTTTCACTATCAGGGATAAACTCCCCAATCTTGACGATCCAAACACCCGGTTCAATTTGTTCCACCAGTACATGCCGACCAGCGTACTCTTTGCCAAGGGCGATCTGTCCACTGCGGCCTACTGTCTTGACTACAGCCATTCTACCCCCTCACTTTGTATCACAATATAAATATCGTGCAGCATGATAGCATGAAATAGCGTAATAGGCAGGAGGCGATTCACATAGTGGAGTAGGAAAAAGCAAACAAGATTTGCCGCAAGCGCCACCCCGCCAATGATGCCCATCATCTCCACGCCCGGCATGATCGGATGAAACACCTTATAAAAGGCTTCGACCAACACGCCAATGCCAAAGGCGAGCATGAGGATTCCCTTCACCATGGAATACTCCTCTGTTGTCCGGGTATATCTTGAGCCTTAATATGACAGCCATGAACACACCTTATCTCTCATAATCCTTGTTATGGAATAGCCGATAAAGCACCGGAAGCACCAGGAGGGTTAACAAGGTGGAAGAGATGATCCCTCCAATGACAACCGTAGCCAGCGGCCGCTGCACCTCCGCCCCGGTGCTGGTAGCCAATGCCATGGGCACAAAGCCCAGGGAAGCAACCAGGGCGGTCATCAGCACCGGCCGCAAGCGAGTGAGAGCGCCCTGGCGAATGGCCTTATCCAGAGGCAGACCCTGGCTGCGTAGCAAGCGGATGAAAGTAATCATTACCAGGCCATTGAGCACCGCGACCCCGGAGAGGGCAATAAACCCTACCCCAGCGGAGATGGACAGAGGGATTTCCCGCAGCCACAGGCTCAGCACCCCGCCGGTAAGGGCAAAAGGTACACCGGTAAAAACCAGCAGGCCATCTTTAAGGTTACCAAAGGTGCTATAGAGAAAAATAAAGATAAGCAACAGGGCAATAGGCACTACAATAGAAAGACGCTCCGCCGCCTCCCTCATCAATTCGAATTGCCCACCCCAATCCAACCAATAGCCTGGGGGGATTTTGACCTGCGCCTGGATTTTAGCCTGGGCTTCCGCCACCACAGAACCCAGGTCCCGACCACGGACATTGAAGGTGGTCGTCACCCGACGCTTGCTGTCCTCCCGGCTAATTCGGTTAGGACCCGGACGGATTTGTACCTCAGCTACCGTGCTGAGGGGGATATACGACGGTGCCGAAGCCTGGGCGGTTATCACCTCCCCGTCCTGGTCTTGGGGGAGAAGGATAGGCAAACGCCTTAAGGCTTCTGCATCCACGCGATAGTGCTCCGGCAAGCGCACCACCAAATCGAAGCGGCGATCCCCTTGATAGACTTTGCCGGTGACCACCCCGCCCATCGCGGCTTCGACAGTTCTTTGGATATCCGCCACATTGAGTCCATAGCGGGCCAGTTCCGAGCGATTGATGTCCACGGTGAGCACCGGCAATCCCGTGACCTGTTCTACCCGTACATCGGTGGCCCCCGGTACGGTTCTAAGGACAGCGGCGATTTGCCGAGCCGTATTGAGCAACACGTCCATGTCATCACCAAAAGCTTTAACTGCCACATCGGTTTTGACGCCAGAAATTAGTTCATTGAAACGCAACTCAATGGGCTGGGTAAATTCATAATTAGCGCCGGGAAGTCGGGCGACCCGCTGAGACATAGCCTCGATGAGATCTTCCTTGGGCCGATCCGGGCCGGGCCATTCTTCTCGGGGCTTGAGCATAATATAGGTATCGCTGATGTTGGGCCCCATGACATCCGTGGCCACCTCCGCCGTTCCAATCCGGGCCGCGACCGTTTCTACTTCCGCAAAGGTGTTGAGCGCCTGTTCCACCTCCTTTTGCATAGCGATGGATTGATTGAGGCCCGTACCCGGGGTGCGCAAAACCTGTAGAGCGATATCCCCTTCATCCAAGCTGGGCACAAACTCCGTACCCAAACGGGTCACCAACAATCCACTCAAGGCCACGATCACGACCGCTGAGGTCACCATTAAGGTGCGCTGATGCAAAGCAAAATTAAGGGTGGGCAGATAGGCTTTTCTCGCCCCTCTCATGAAGAGGTTTTCTTTCTCCGAAACCCGCTTGCCGATGAACAAAGCCACCGCAGCCGGGACGAAGGTAATGGAGAGGATCATGGCCCCGAGCAGCGCCATAATGACCGTTTGAGCCATGGGGTGGAACATTTTGCCCTCTACCCCGGAGAGGGCGAAAATGGGCACGTAGACCACCATAATGATCATTTGTCCAAACAGGATGGCCCGGCGGGCTTCCTCGGAAGAGTCATAGACCGCCTTGAGGCGCTCAGTGAGAGCCAAGGGACGCTGTAGTCGTTTTTGGACCTCCGCCAAATG